>JBKQTS010000120.1:0-24337 GCA_052143075.1 Syntrophobacteraceae bacterium
GCTACGCTGCTTGAAACCAGGCCAAAAACCATGATCGTCACAACCAAAACACTCATAATCGATTTCATTTCTTTTTCCTTTCAGTATTGAATTTGTGTTTCCGCTTTCATCATCTGCGGTTGACTGACTTATAAGGCAACATTGATGCCAAGGAAGGCGCCAGTTGCTCTGCATTGATATGATGTTGATATTTATGGACAATTAAGATCAGTGGCAATTTTCTTGAGTTGATGAAAGGCGGAACCCATGAAATATGGTATATTTTTTTGTGAAATATCGTTTTTTTGCTAAATTGCGTGAGAAATAGGAGTTGAGATGACAGTATGGAATTAAGCGAGTACGAATTCTTCCGGGATGCCACTTTGCAAATCTGCAGCAGTCTCGACATCGAGAAAGCGCTGTTCAATTTCCTGCATTATATCCGGTCGTTCGTACCGGCCTCCCATGTGGTTGAGACTGTTTGAGCCGAGTTCCGGGAATCTTCAGACCATGCTGATAATTGACCATCTTGGTCAAAAAAATTCTCTGCCGCCTGTCCCGGTGTCAAGGGATTCCGCCATTTCGATTGGAGAATCTACGGTTTTGCGGGCTTTGTGGTTGTTCAGGAAGTTTTTTAGGGTAGAGTCTAACCCCAAAATGCGGTTTCGATGAATGGGGTATAACTTGAAGTATAATTCCGGCCAGAATGTGTTTGTCTATTGTATTGTGTATGAAGTATGTATGTTAACTTGGGAGCGGCAGTGATGATCAATTTTCCGGACTGGACCTCAAAGGTGAGCCTCCATTTTTTCGACATTCTGGTTCATTTGCTGGTAGCGATGATCGCAGGAGGGCTTATAGGACTTGAACGGCGCTATAACGGACATGCTGCCAGCTTCCGTACGCTCACTCTCGTATGTATGGCTTCAAGCCTTCTTATGCTCTTAACCATTTACCAAAAAGAGTGGTTCTCGCAGGCGATGATTGAAACTGTGCGCATTGATCCAACACGCATGGCGCAGGGAATAATGACGGGTATCGGTTTCCTCGGCGCGGGCGTTATCATGAAAGAGGGGTTATCGGTTCGAGGTCTGACCACTGCTGCATCGATTTGGATTACAGCAGCCATCGGCATTATGGCGGGTGTGGGGTTCTACAGTGCTGTTATTATCGTATCAGTTTTGACCGTCGGTACTCTATCTATTTTCCTAAGGATCGAGTCAAAACTTCCTACACCCATCTATGCCCGTTGTTCACTCCGCTTTAACTGTGACGTACCGATGCCCGAAAAGGACTTAAGAGACTTGCTGACTCACCACGGATTTGAAATCGTCAACTTAAGCTACAGGTTAATGCCAGAAGAAGGCAGGTGCTTTCAGTACGACATGACGATCCGCACTCGGAAGCAGCACTTTGAGCTACTTTCTCAAAAATTGTCAAAACATGAGTTGATTCTTGGATTTCGAATTTCCCTGACCGATGACTGAAAATTAAGTGGGTTCTAATACTTTTGACCTACCTGGTAGTCGGGTTAATGCTCAAGATTTGTGCTGCTCCACCAGGTCAGTTGATCTTGTCGCCTGCTTTCTCCAGAGCTTGCCTGATATGCCGGGCGCTCATTTCCTCCAGCCCCATTGCTCTCCGCCATAACCGCGTGACTGCTGCTTCGAGTTCCATGTAAAAATCGCGCTGAAAAAGGGGGCAACCAGGATCTGCTCCACCTCATCGGGACTATCCATTATCAGCCACAATCCACATGTATGGAGCAGGAGATCGTCCACATCAGGAGACTCACCGAAGAAGAGGAATGCCTCTGCGGGTGGAACATGAATTGAGGACCTCCCGTGGAAGAAATGAAGGGTCCAACGCCCCTTCTCAACGCTCGTATGTTCCTGCAATTCGATTGAGTTCTGCTATGGCAAGCTCGTAGCCCAAGCGAGCCTGGAGCTCGTTTGATTCAGCTTTTTTGAGAGCCGCGACCGCCTCGTTATATTTTGCGTAGCTGGTGGTCGAGGTCTTGAGCTGGTCGGAAACCAGGCGCAGTCTTTCCCGCTGCAGTGCGAGCGCCTCCCGGGCGACATCCATCATGCTTTTTGTATTCTCAAGTTTCCTGTATGCCTTGTCCAGTTCGACAGTTACTTCATCATTTATCCTGTGGACGTTTTCCCGGGCCTGCGACAGTTGTGCACAGCGTTCCCCTATAACAGAGTTGCGTTTGCCCCAGTCCCAGATATCCCATGACATCATGACCCCAAATGTGCCAACATTGTGTACGAAAGACGGCACACCCTCCTGGTATGTATTAGCGGCGAAAAGAGTTACATCGGGGATGTATTCGTCCCTGGCCGCCCTAACGCCGCCCTGGGCCTTTACCACCGAGGCTTTTGCGGATTCGATCTCCGGGTTTCCGGAAAGCGCTGCCTGCAGGAAGTAATCACGACTCTCAACAGGCCCCTCGGAAGGGCCGGGGTCGGATAGCTCCAGTTGCGTATCGAGGGGCAGGTCCAAAAGCTGGTTCAGTTCCGCATTAAGGTCTGAAATCTGGATATTTGCCGCTAAAAGAGATTGCTTGTTTTGCAGGACGGCGGTGCGGCTCTCAATTGTGCTTACCTCGAGAAGGTTCCTGGCAAGGACTGCTTTCTCGGCCTCGCGCCGGCTTTCCTCGGCCGCTTTCAGCCCGGCCTCCGCCGCCTCTTTTGTTTTCCTGGCCACAAGAAGGCCGTAGTAGAGTTGGTGCACAGCAAGCGTGACATCATTTTCAGCCTTTTTCACGTCCGCCTCCGCCACCTTCTGGTCGGATCGTGCAATTACGGTGGCTTCGTGGATTTTCAGGAGCTGGGTCACGGGTTGGCCGAGGACCGTGCCGTTGAGGAAGAAATATGAAGAACCCTTTGTAAGGTTCCCGCTGACAGGAACTGTACCAATGCCAGGCAACGGGATGGTTACGAGGTGTGACTCGGAAGTGCCCTGGTACAAGGAAAAATTGGACAGGCGTGGAAAATTGTCAGCAAAAGTGGAATCTACCTTCTTTGCCTTCTCGTCCACTTTGAAGCGGGCAATCTTGAGCGCGGAGTTCCCTTTGAGGGCGAGATCGACAGCTTCGGTCAGGGTGATGCGCTTTGTTTCCGCAAATGACGGGCTCGCTGTA
Source organism: Syntrophobacteraceae bacterium (assembly GCA_052143075.1). Classification (GTDB taxonomy): domain Bacteria; phylum Desulfobacterota; class Syntrophobacteria; order Syntrophobacterales; family Syntrophobacteraceae; genus SbD1. The sequence goes on from JBKQTS010000120.1 coordinate 3,128, forward strand.
AGAATCAGCGCCGCAATAAGCGCTGCCGCCACGGCAGCCGAAGTAGGCTTGGCCACGCGCGACTTGACTATTACGAACAGGACCGGGACCACAAGCAGGGTGATAAACATGGACCAGATCAGTCCAATTGCGAGAACGCTCGCCAGGGGACTCCACAAGCTTGACTTGGAAAGGATCATCGGCAGTACTCCAGCGGCTGCGGCCATTGTTGTCAGAAAGATAGGCCGCAACCGGCGCTCGCCCGCCTCCATTGCAGCCTGCTCAAGCGGGTGCCCCTCTCGCATCTTCTCGTTAGTGTAGTCGATGAGAATTATTGCGTTTCGCACCACGATCCCGCACAGGGCGATTAGTCCCATGAAAGCGGTAAACCCGAACGGGTTGTGTGTAATTATCAGTCCCAGGACGGCGCCGGGCAGCGCGAGAGGAATCGAGGACATGACGACCAGGGTCTCCGATACGCTTTTGAACTGGATAAGCAAGGTGAGGAAGATGGCGACAAGGCTTATGCTGAGCGCAGTCAGCATCTCGGGCATTGTCTCGTCGGTGTTTTGCTTATCCCCTCCGTATTCAATCCTGTACCCCGGCGGGAGCGGCAGCTTTTCAATGGCCGGCCGTGCCGCATCGAGGAGATCCGATGCATAATGGCCGCTGTCCACGAAGGCTCGAACAGTCAGGGTCCTCACGCCGTTGCGGCGCACGAGCCTGCTGGTCTGCCATTCCGGCGTAAGCGTGGAGACGGCGCGAAGTGGCACCCTGGCCTTGGTCAACTGAGAGCTGATGTAGGCATCACCCACGTCGCTGAAAGAGGAGCGGGACGCCTGTGCGAGACGGAGCAGGATGGTGACCGACCTGTCGCCTTCCCAGAACGTGCTCGCCGGAAGCCCATCGAATGCCCCGTCCACCATCTTCGATATTGAAGAATTGGTTATTCCGAGTCTGTTTGCCAGTTCCTCATTGACCTTTAAGTCCACCATGCAGGATTCGTTGAAGTAGTCACGGTGGACGAAATCCGAAAAAGGGACTTGAACGAGCAGTCCCTCCACCTGCGAGCCGATGCGCTCTAATTCCCGGATATCCTCACCCACGATCCGTACCTCGACAGGGGCCTCCAAGGACATCCCCTGCTGCATTTCCTTCACGATGACCATCGCTTCGGGGGCCACCAAGGTAAAGGATTTCCGGAGATCGTTCACCAATGCCGGGGTTTGCTTCGCTGAATGGGTGTTTACGATGTACTGCCCGTAGGCGGCATCCGGCTGCTGGGGGTTGACATTGTAGTAAAACCTCGGTGCACTCTGGCCGATAAAGGCTGCAAAATGCTCGATTTCCTTTCTCCCCTTCATGTACGCTTCTATCCGGTGCATCACCGCGTCCGTCTCCTCGATTCGCGTGCCCTGGGCCATCCATACGTCGACCACGAACTGGTTGCGCTCTGCCGAAGGGAAAAACTGCTGAGGCACTATTCTGAAGAGGACTACCCCGATCACGATGGCGCCTGCCCCAAAAACCATGGCCGGGACCTTATAGCGCATGAAAACGGCAATAACCACCCTGTAGCCGGCCTGGAGAAGGTTTAAGAAGTTGAACTTCTCTTTAGCCGGGGTGACTGGGTCTTTTTCGTGATCGTGGAGCCCCTTTTTGACCAAGGCCCTGCAAAAAATCGGCGTCGGCATTACGGCCACAATTGTCGACACAACCAGGGCTATGGCGACGGTTATCGGAAGAGCTTGGATAAACTCGCCGGCCGATCCCGTAAGGATCAGCAGGGGCAGGAAAGAAAAGATGATGGCCGCGGTTGCGGCAAGGACCGGAACGATCACTTCGGAGACACAGCGCCAGGCCGCCTCCTCTATCGGGACCTTGCGGTCGAGCAGATCGACGTAATTGTCGACAATGACAATGGCATTGTCCACGACGATCCCGAGGACCACTATGAGCGCAGCGATGGAGACCTGATGCAGCGCGACGCCGATGGCGTTCATTGCCCCGAGGGTCATGAGGATGCTTATTGGAATGGCGAGCGCCGCGATCACTGCCACCCGGATGGGCAGCAGTATTATCGTGACGAAAATAACAGATGCTATGGCCACCATGAATTCATGGCTCAGATGCGTGATGCTTTCCTTGACGACCTCAGGCTGATTGGCGATGAGATCGATCCGGACATCCGGCGGCAGCAGAGCGTTGAGGCGGTTAAAGATATCCCGAACACTGTCGCCGAGCTCGACGATATTTTTTCCCTTCTGCATTTCTACGGACAACAGCAGGCTCGGCTCGCCGTCGTAGCGCACCATGAACGTCGGGTCCTGGTATCGCCGCTCCACCTCGGCAAAGTCGCGGATATAGACAGGTTGGCCCGTGCGGGAGACGTCCACCAGAACATTCCTGATCTGTTCTTCCGTATTGAACAGGCCGGTGGTGCGCAGGGGAATTTTCGTCCGGTCAGCTTCAAAATGGCCGGAGCTCTCGATAATATTCCGCTGCCTGAGGGCCTGGAACACGTTAAGCGGGTCCGCGAAATACTGCGACATGCGCTGCAGGTCGCCGGTTACCCAGATTTGCTCGCCTTGCTCGCCATACATGGCCAGCTTGCCCACTTCACGAATCGTGCGCAGTTCATCCTGTATTGTGTCCACGTAGTCTCGCAACTCGCGGTAGCCATACCGCTTTCCGTGTATCGCGAGAAGCATTGCCACGGTGTCGCCGAAGTCCGAGTTTACGATAGGGCCTCGGACACCCTCGGGCAGCTCGGTTAAGCGGGCCTCGTTCATCTCGTGGCGAATTTTGGCCCAGATGACGTCCGAGTTTTTCACGTTGCTTTCAAGTTCCACGTTAATGATGAGCAGACCCGGGCGGCTGGTTGAATAGGTTTTGTCCTTGCGGACTTCCGGAAACTTGAAAATGTGTTTTTCCAGGGTTTTTGTTACCTGCTTTTCGACCTGCTCGGAGGTTGCGCCCGGATAGAGTGCGATTACCAGGCCGGTGCGAATGGTGACTGTCGGGTCTTCGGTGCGCGGCATGTACAGGAAGGAATAAAGTCCGACCGCTACGGCCATGGCGGTAAGGATCAAGGTAACTGTCGGGTAGCGAAGAGAAAACTTTACCGGGTCCATCACAGCACCTCTTTTTTATCAGGCGGGTTTTGTGGCCCTCCAGGGGCGCTTTCCCCCGTTAACGAGACGATGGTTCCGTCCCGGAGCTTGTCCTGGCCTGCAAAGACCACGGCCTCATCGCCTGAAAGGCCGCTTCTGATCGCGATCTCCCGTCCGTAAACGACTCCCGTTTCGACCCGCTTCGCATAGACGCGTCCCTGCTCGGGGTAGTACACAAAAACAATGGTTGCCCCCTGCGGGTCCCGTAAAATGGTTTCGGCCGGAAGGGTCACCAGGTCGACCGCCCTGTCTCCCCTGATCCTGGCCTCGGCGACCATCCCGACCCGGAGGATATGGACGGGATTGGGAACCACGATCCGCGTCATGTAAGTTCGTGTATTCTGGTCCGCCGAGACGTTAATGATCCGCACTTTCCCCTCGAACGATTCCGTCGGCAGAGCAGGGATCGTGACAGTTGCCGTATCCCCGAGCCTGACGAGATGAATGTCGGTCTCCGGCACACCGACGTTGATCTCCACGGGATCGAGCCTCACAGTCTCAAACGCCGGACGGCCGGCACTTGCCGTCTCGCCCGGTTCTATGGACCGCCTTGATATAAATCCGGCGGCTGGGGCATAAAGCGATGCGTCGCTCAGGCGCTTTTGGGCAAGCTTTTGATTTGCGACTGCCTGATCTACCTGCTGTTTGGCGCTCAGATAGGCCGCCTTGAATTTTTCAAAATCGTTTTCCGCGAGGCTCCTGGACTCATGCAGAAATTTCATCCGAGCGTATTCGTCTTTGCTCCGATCCAGGGCGACCTTTGCCTGTCCGACCTGTGCGGATGCGGCCTGAAGCGACAACTTATAGTCAATTGGGTCGATAACCGCCAGCAGTTGTCCCTTTTCAACGTAATCGCCCTCCCGAGGCACCACTTCGATCACCTTCCCGGGGACCAGAAAGGAAACCGGGACCGGTGCGTCAGGTGATGTCACCGTACCGCTCACCGACACGAATTCGCGCCCCTGCACGTGTCGCACTTTTCCCGTCTTGATCGGTACCGCATTAGGGGCGGGCGGTTCCGCATTTTTGCCCTGGGAGCAGGAAGTCAGCACAAAAAGGATCAAAACGAAACGTACGGCCGATAAAAATCGCATTTCACCGAGTGCCCTCATTGGATTTCCTCCACTTCAACTTTCCCGAACAACTTTTAGCTACGCCGCTTGCTGGCGAATCATGGCTCCCCGCCATAATTGTGCGACCGATGTCTTCAGTTCCGTGCTGAATCCGCGGCGAAAAGTTGCCAGGGTGGGGTCGTAGAGAACCTTTTTCATCTCATCCGGAATGTCCATCATTACCCACAGCCCTATGGTCAGAGTCCACGTATGGAGCAAGAGATCGGCTCCTTTGCTTCGCATCAGGCAGCCGAAGCGCTGCTCAAGCAAAGCTCCAGCTTTGGATAGGCTGGCTCCGACATTCCTGTCCAGACGCGAGAAAGACTCGATTGGCAGGTTTTCTTTCAACATGCTGTTGAGAACAGATGAGAGCCGTACCACATCCGGCACTTCAGCAAGAAGTCTCACGTATTGAGTCGCAAAAGTGTCAGGCGCAAATTCCGGGCGAGGATCGATGGATTCGATAATAGGCAGCAGTCGGGCGCTAAGCTCCAAGAAGGCGTTTTCGAGAATTGCGACAAAAATCTCTTCTTTACTCCGGAACCACAGGTAGACAGCTCCCTTCGCGATCCCCGCGGCTTTCGCGATATTCGACACGGTGGGGAACGTTCCCTGCTCATGATAAAGATGACGGGCTACGTCCAGCAGAGCCGCGCGTCGGCTGAAGCGTTCTTCCTCACTTAATGCGGGTCTAGCCATTTAAGTTCCGCTCCTAATATATCTCCACGAGCGCAGAACGCGACACCGTTCCCTTTGCAACCATCTTTGACACTCCCAAGTTGGACTGGTTGAGCACTTGCAAACAGTACACTGCGGTCCGAAGTTCCTTCGAAAGAGTTTATTGACCTATGGTCAATGACTATCCACAAATTTGAACCCTTGGTCAATAAAAAAATGAGGGTCTCATCCACAAAATTCTCCGCAGGCGTGCCAACTGAAAGGTCACCGGTAGTATAAATTTGCCCCGTAGACTCTTGTCGAATAGGTTATAATGTGTCACATCATAGATTGGAGTGCTCGGCCAGCGGTATTCCTTTAAAATCCATCTGAAATGATGCCAAGCTATTTAATTCTATCCAGCTTAGATTCGTGGTTCTTGTATATGTTCTCTTGAATCGCATCCAGATCTGCCTGCAGTCTGGCCGCTTCATCTTTATTCATTGAGGTCACCAGGATTTTGCCCCCAAAGCCACGGAAAGTCTCGAGCACTTTCTCTGGCTGCACTCTGATCACCAGTGTAAACAATGCACTCGATCCGGGCTTAAAATTCGCAGCCAAATCCATGATAAAATCATCTTCTATCCCTGCATCTTCAAACGAAGCAGTTATTGCTCCTGCAACCGCACCCATGGCTGCTCCCAGTAGCGGATGCAACAAAAGTGCACCGGTAATCAGTCCTGTTAAACTTCCAACTGCTGCCAGCTTTTTTGTCATTTTGTTAGTTTGGTGGTGTCTAGCTGTTCCATCCGCTTCTTTCACCACTACAACAATATCCTCAAGATCGATGTAGCCTTGGTGCTGCAATTTCAGCAAATTTGCACGAGCTTCTTCGGCCTTCAGTACATCATCGAACAGGATAACAGTTAGAGTGCTCTCGTATTTGTCTCTAAGCTCAGCAGCCAGAATCTCTGAACCCGCCCAATCTTCAAAACCATCTGCGATTATTTTCGTCGCTCCAAGAGAATCGACAGCCAGAATCTTCCCGTCCTGCGTGTTCAGCATCACATAATGTTCTATTTCTTCCTCGATCTTGTCTATCATTATCTTTTTAAGGCCTGAGTACCCGATCACCACATTTTCTGGTGCGAAGTTTGGTAACTTGGAACGAAATGTCAGCGTTGTACTTTCAACAAAATTAGCGTCCCCCAGCCCCAAAACCCAGCTTTGCCGGCTAATGGGATCGGTGGGCAACTTTTTTCCATATTTTTCCATGAACCTCACATATTCTTCTGGAAGTTTGACTCCCAGGGACTTTGCCACTTTTTCCACAGGAGATCTCATCTTACTCCTCCTTTTCAGGATTAGCGATAGCCGGAGATAAAGGAAGGTACCCCCAGGGCTTCCTTCACAGCTCTGTTTTGCAGCTCGCGCCAGGACTGAATCAGAGGATTACCTTCCAACATTGATCGTTTTGACTACATGGTTCATCGCTCCTTCCCAACCACAGTTCCAACTCAAGTTAACGTTAGTGCCGTCAGTGTTTTTGTGACCGTTGGCTTAGCAGGCCACGGCTACTTGCCCCCAAGCTGCTCTTTCGCTGCAGCCACTATTTGTTCCGGCTCGAACCCAAACTTCCGCTGGAGTTCCTTGAGGGGTGCAGAGGCCCCGAACGTCTTCATGCCGATGATGTGGCCAGAGCAGCCCACATAGCGCTCCCATCCGAAAGTCGAGGCCTGTTCCACAGCGACACGGGCCGTCACGTTGAGTGGCAGGACGCTTTCTCGGTATTCCTTCGTCTCTTGCTCGAATATCTCCCAGGACGGCATCGAGACTACCCGCGAGCGGATCCCCTCTGCCAGCAGCTCCGCGTGGGCTTCCACTGCCAAATGGACTTCACTGCCGGTGGCAATGAGGATCACTTCTGGTTTCCCTTCAGGGGCGTCGGCCAGCACGTAGGCACCGCGGGCCAATCCGGCAGCCGGCGCGAATTTGCTCCGGTCTAGGGTCGGCAGCGGTTGCCGGGACAGCGCCAATACGACAGGCTGGTGGCGCAGTTGCATGATGTAACGATAGCTCTCGATGACTTCGTTGGCGTCACACGGACGCAGAACGACCAGTCCGGGAATTGCACGCAAGGATGCCAGATGCTCCACCGGCTGATGGGTCGGGCCGTCTTCGCCGTCACCCATGGCGTCATGCGTGAAGATGAAGATGGTGGGCAACTCCATCAAAGCCGAGAGTCGGATGGCAGGGCGTGCGTAGTCGCTAAAGATGAAAAAGGTCGCGCCAAAAGCTCGAATCTTTGACAGCGAGAGCCCGTTGACGATCGCAGCCATCGCGTGTTCGCGGATTCCGAAATGAAGGTTCTTTCCCCCTGGCCTGCCAACCTGGAAATCACCGGCGCCCTCGAAGGTTAGAGTGGTTTTGTTGGACGGTCCGAGATCAGCCGAGCCCCCCAATAACCACGGGATCTTCTGCGCAAGTACGTTCAGAACCTTTCCCGAAGCTTCACGCCCGGCAATTCCCTTGGGATCGGCCGGGAAAACGGGAAGGTTACGGTCCCATCCTGAGGGTAGTTCGCGGCGCTGCATCTGATCGATCTCGGCAGCGAGTTGGGGGTATTTGCCTCGATAGGCCCTGAAGAGCTCAGTCCACTGACACCGCGCCTCAGATCCCCGGGCCCCCATCCCGGCCGCGAAATGCTCTTGAACGCCATCGGGGACCAAAAACTGTGCATCCTCGGGCCAGCCGTAGACACGCTTGCAGAGGCGCACCTCCTCGTCGCCGAGCGGTTCGCCGTGGGCCGCAGCGGTATCCTGTTTGTGCGGAGCGCCGTAACCGATGTGGCTGTCCAAAATGATGAAGGTGGGACGGCCCGTAGTCTTCCGGAATATCTCAAGCGCGTTCTCGATCCGATCGACATCGTTTGCGTCGCCTACCCGCAGCACATTCCATCCATACCCGAGGAAACGGGCGGCGATGTCTTCCGTGAACGTAATGCGTGTGTTCCCTTCGATGGTGATGTGATTGTTGTCGTACACCCAGCAGAGGTTGTCGAGACCCAGATGGCCTGCGAGCGAAGCCGCCTCTGCACTGATTCCCTCCATCATGCAGCCGTCTCCGCAAACTGTGTAAATATTGTAATCGAATAGATCAAAGCCCGGCTGGTTGTACCGGCTTGCGAGCCACTTCCGGGCGATGGCCATGCCGACGCTGGTGGCGACACCCTGCCCCAGAGGGCCGGTGGTGGTCTCGACACCCGAGGTCCAGTGGTATTCCGGATGTCCAGGGGCCTTGCTGTCGAGCTGGCGGAAACGGCGGATGTCGTCTAGTGTCACCGCAGGCTGTCCCAAGACCTCGTAATCGGCGTTCACCGCCTGAACTCTTGTAAGGAAAAGCACAGACCAGAGCAGCATCGAGGCGTGACCGTTGGAGAGCACGAATCGGTCGCGGTTGGGCCAGATGGGGTCCTGGGGGTCGAAGCGCATGACGCGGTTCCAGATCGTGTAGATCAGAGGCGCCAACGCCATAGGTGTGCCCGGATGCCCCGACTTGGCTTGCTGGACCGCATCCATCGAAAGGGTACGAATAGTGTTAATGGCCAATTGAACCATTTGTTCGTCGCTCATGGGTTATTCCTTTCGGGATACATGGTCTCCATATGCGCCCCGGCAAGAGCGCCACAGGTTGTGAGGTCGGCCCAAAGATTTAGCAGGCATTTAATTAAGGTTCCTGGGAAGTGGTCCCGCCCTCCTGCCGGGTATAGGCAGAATCCGCTTCCAGTGAAGCTACTTTGCCCAGGCGGCGCAGGTGCCGTTTGGCTTCACTGAATTCGGCTGCCAGAAAGGTCTCCACCAGGTCCCAGGCCACCGCCGGTCCTATGGTCCGCCCACCCATGCAGATAATGTTCATGTGATCGTCCTCAACCCCCTGCCGGGCGGAAAAGTGGTCGTGAACCAAGCCGGCTCGGACGCCGGAAACTTTATTGGCGCAGACTGCGGCGCCGACACCGCTTCCACAGATGGCTATCCCTCGTTCCACCTTTCCTGCGACCACGGCTCGGGCAAGAGGGATAACAAAATCGGGATAGTCGTCGCCAGGATTCAGCTCATGAGCACCGAAATCGACCACTTCATGGCCTGCGGCTCGGAGCTTGGCCACCAGCTCTTCCTTTAAACCGAACCCACCGTGGTCAGTGGCGATTCCTACTCGCCTGGACAGGTTGAGAGCCATCAGGAGGTCTCCTTGAGCTTCCGGTAGCGCCGGATCAGTGTGTTCGTTGAACTATCATGACTGAGCTGAGGCTCTTCGGGGCCCTCCAGCTCAGGGATAATTCGCTGGGCCAGGGCTTTGCCCAGCTCGACACCCCACTGGTCAAACGAATCAATGTTCCAGATAGCGCTCTGCGTGAAGACGGAATGCTCGTAAAGGGCGACGAGTTTCCCCAGTGTTTCGGGCGTCAGCCGGTCGATAAGGACCGTGTTGGATGGACGGTTGCCTTGGAAGACCCGGTGGGGGACGAGCCAATCCGGCGTGCCCTCGGCTTTTACTTCCTCATGGGTTTTGCCGAAGGCCAGCGCCTCGGTCTGGGCGAAGACGTTCGCCAAAAGCACATCGTGGTGCCGCCCCAAGGGGTTGAGCGGCTGTCCAAAGGCGATGAAGTCACAGGGAATGAGCCTGGTTCCCTGATGGATCAATTGGTAGAAGGAGTGCTGGCCGTTGGTCCCCGGTTCGCCCCAATATATAGGGCCGGTCTGGTACATGACATCAGTCCCATCCAGGGTGACGTGCTTGCCGTTACTCTCCATAGTGAGCTGCTGCAGATACGCGGGAAAGCGCTTCAAATACTGCTCGTACGGCAGGACCGCAACGGTTTGGGCGCCGAAGAAGTTATTGTACCAGACGGCCAGAAGGCCCATGAGCACCGGCAGATTGCCCTCGAACGAGGCGGTGCGGAAGTGCTCGTCCATCTGGTGGAAGCCGTCCAACATGGCCCGGAAGTTGTGCGGACCGATAGCTACCATCGTGGACAGGCCGATGGCCGAGTCCATGGAGTAGCGGCCCCCGACCCAGTCCCAGAACTCGAACATGTTTTCGGTATCAATACCGAACTTTCCCACTTTCTCTGCATCTGTCGATACTGCCACAAAATGTTTGGCTACGGATTTTTCGTCTCCCCCGAGACCGGCCAGCGACCAGTCGCGGGCGGTGTGGGCGTTTGTCATCGTCTCCAGAGTGGTAAAGGTTTTGGAAGAAATGATGAAAAGGGTTTCAGACGGATCGAGTCCTTGGACTGCCTCCGCAAAATCGGTACCATCGATATTGGACACGAACCGAAACGTCAGGGACCGATCACTATAGTGTTTAAGCGCCTCATAGGCCATCACCGGTCCCAGGTCGGAGCCCCCAATGCCGATGTTGATTACGTTCCGGATACGCTTGCCGGTGTGGCCCAACCATGCGCCGCTCCGAACGCGGTCTGAAAAGCCAGCCATCTTTTCCAGCACAGCATGGACCCGGGGCACCACGTTCTCGCCGTCCACGAAGATTGATGCTCCCTTCGGGGCGCGCAGGGCGACGTGCAAGACTGCACGTTTCTCCGTAAGGTTTATCTTGTCTCCCCGGAACATGGCCTCAATCCTGGCTCGCAGGCCGGATTCTTCGGCCAGTTGCAGAAGCAGCTTGATGGTTTCGTCGGTGATACGATTTTTTGAGTAATCCAGGTAAAGGCCAACAGCCTCGACGGTCATCCGCTCGCCGCGGCCGGGGTCGTCCCCAAAAAGTTCACGAAGATGCATCTTCCGAACTTGCTCATAGTGGGCTTCCAGGGCCTTCCAGGCTGGCCGTTCGGTGAGTCGCGCCGTTGTCATGTTCGTCTTCCTTTCGTATTATCAGGAATAGGGACACCCACTCTCGCCGCTCCCCACGTGTTGCCTTCGAACTAAGACGTCCCCAACGCGTTATTGACAATCTGCCGGGCTTCAGACACGATGGCGTCCAAATGGGCCTGGTCCTTAAAGCTTTCGGCATAGATTTTATAAATGTTCTCCGTCCCGGATGGCCGGGCCGCAAACCAGCCGCTGGCCGCCATGACCTTCAGGCCGCCGATGGAGGCACCGTTGCCGGGAGCTTTGGTCAGCTTGGCCGTGATGGCCTCACCGGCCAGTTCCGACTCGTTGACGGCTTCAGGGGACAACTCAGCCAGTCTCTCTTTCTGCTCGGGGGTCGCCGGCGCGTCAATCCGGGTATAGACCGGCGCGCCGAACTCCGCCGTCAGTTCCTGGTAGTGCTCGCCCGGGTCTTTGCCGGTACGGGCGGTGATCTCCGCTGCCAGCAGGTTTGGAACCAGCCCGTCTTTGTCCGTGGTCCAGACGGTGCCGTCACGACGCAAAAAGGTCGCTCCCGAACTCTCCTCGCCGACAAAGCCCAGCGAGCCGTTGATGAGTCCCTCCACGAACCACTTGAAGCCCACAGGAACTTCCACCAGCCGTCGGTTCATCCTCGCTGCGACCCTGTCGATCATGCTGCTGCTGACCAGGGTCTTGCCCACGGCCACCGTTGTCGGCCATTCCGGACGGTTGGCGAATAAGTATGCAATAGCCACGGAGAGATAATGATTGGGTGGAAGCAAACCACTGCTGTGGCTCACAATCCCGTGGCGGTCGGCATCGGTGTCGCTGGCAAAGGCTACCGCGAAGCGTTCCTTCAGGCCGATCATCCGCGCCATGGCGTAAACCGAAGACGGATCCATGCGAATTTGGCCGTCCCAGTCAACGGTCATGAACCGGAAGGTTGGATCGATGCTGTGATTTACGACCTCCAGGTTGAGGTTGTAGCGCTCGGCAATAGCGTCATAATATTCTATGCTGGCCCCACCCAGCGGATCCGCCCCCAGGTTGATCTTGCTGTTTCGAATTACCTCCATGTCTATCACCGAGGGGAGATCGTTTACGTAGGCGTCAAGGAAGTTATGCTGATGAGTGGTGGAGGCCGTCCGGGCGCGCTCAAAAGGGGCTCTCGCCACCTCGCGCAGTCCGTCGGCGAGGAAAGCATTGGCCCGCTGTTCGATCCACTGGGTCACTTCCGTGTCCGCCGGGCCCCCGTGCGGTGGATTGTATTTGAAGCCGCCATATTTCGGGGGATTGTGCGACGGGGTGATGACGATGCCGTCGGCCAAACCCTGTTGCCGACCCCGGTTGTAGGTGAGAATTGCATGCGAAATCACAGGAGTCGGCGTGTAACCCCCTGCCACATCCACCATGACTTCGACTCCATTGGCCGCCAGAACCTCCAGCGCGGTTGCAAAGGCCGGCTCCGACAGCGCGTGCGTATCGAGGCCCATGTACAGCGGCCCGTCAATATTGCGCTGCTTGCGATAGAGACAGATAGCCTGGGTGATGGTCAGAATATGTTCCTCGTTGAAGGAGTGGTCCAGCGACGAGCCGCGATGTCCGGACGTTCCAAAGGCCACGCGCTGCTCCGGCACGGTGGGGTCGGGGCGATTGACATAGTAGGCGGTGACGAGGCGGGAGACGTTGATCAACATCCCTGGCTCGGCGGGTTTACCGGCATAGGGAGAAATGCTCATTACCTACCTCCAGTGGCGATCAGTGCTGCCATAAAATCAAAGGTATTTCCAGCGGCACGGCGACACCGGGAAAGTAGGGGATGATGCGCGGGGTGAAATCGCCCGCGGGCCGCGTCGCCGGTACTTGTGCCGTGAACAGGTAACCTCCCTCCCGGTCCGGCAGCTTGTCACCCCGGGCCATCGGCCGCCGCCGCTCGCCACTTTCGGCTTCAGCAGCGAATAATTCCACTTGCACCGCCTGAGGATCGACCCTGCCTAAAATCACCTCCACCTGGAAATGATGTTGTCCGTCACGGGTGTCTACCTGCAGGTTGCCGAATGAAATGGAATGCCATTCCTGCTCAATCTGCCGCCTCCAGTCAGCCATGCGAATCCCGAGCTCGCTTTTATTCGCCTTGCGGGCCTCATAGGCTTCCGCTGCAGGTAGATAATATTGAGTGGTATATTGCCGAACGGCGCGGTCGGCTGAAAAATTGGCTGCAAGCGTCACAACGCTCGCCCTGACTTTAGCCAGCCAGTCAGTGGGAAGTCCGTCCTTATTGCGCGCGTAAAAGCAAGGGATTACTTCCTTTTCCAGAATGTCGTATAGTGCGGTTGCCTCAGCGGCATCCCAGCCGGGATCATCACCGTGCTCCCGGCCGTCTCCCAGGGCCCAGCCAACCTGCGGGGAATATGCCTCCGCCCACCAGCCGTCCAGTTCCGACAGATTAAGACCGCCGTTGGCCAGCACCTTCATGCCGCTGGTGCCGCAAGCCTCCCAGGGACGCCGGGGGGTGTTGATCCAGACGTCGACGCCACCCACTAATTGCTCGGTCAACAGCATGTCGTAATCGCTCAAAAAAACCACGCGATCTTCCACTTCCGGACGCCGGGTAAATTGCACCCATTGTCGGATCATATCCTGCCCAGCCCCGTCAGCGGGATGGGCCTTCCCGGCGATCAGGATCTGGACCGGGCGCCGGGGGTCCTTCAAGAGCCGGATGAGGCGCTCCTGGTCGTGTAGCAGCAAGGTGGGACGCTTATAAGTTGCAAACCGCCGCGCAAAACCCAGAGTCAAGGCCTCAGGATCCAGAATCTGTCCCGCCTCGCCGTGCATCTGAAAAGTCCCGGATTCGGCAAGCTGGCGCACATAACGTTTGCGGACGTATTCCACCAACGCGTGCCTGGAGGCCTGGCGCAAGGCCCATAATTCCTGGTCGGTCACCTGACGCAGCAATTCTTCCACCTCCTGCGTCTCGCCAATCCATCGCTTTTTGCCGCAGTGTTTGGTCAACAAATCGTCTGAAGCCTTGGAATCCCACGTTGGCACATGGATTCCGTTGGTCACGTAGCCAATGGGCACTTCGTCCTGCGGCCAGCAGGGGAACAAGGATTGAAAGATGCTCCGGCTGACCTTCCCGTGCAATTTGCTCACCCCGTTGACCGCGCCACTGCCGCGCAGGGCAAGATATGCCATGTTGAAGGGTTCCCGATCGTCGTCGGGGTTTTGTCTTCCTAATGCCATAAAATCGCGGTATGACAAGCCTAGTTCATTCTCCGCAAAATCGCCCAGATACAGCCATGTCAAGTTCGGCGGAAAACGATCGAAGCCGGCTTCCACAGGTGTGTGGGTAGTGAAGAGATTGCCCGCCCGCGTTATCTGGAGGGCCACCTCAAAAGGTTGCCCCGTCGATTTCATAAAGTCCAGGGCTCGTTCCAGCACGGCGAAGGCCGCGTGCCCTTCGTTCAAATGACACACTTCCGGATCGATCCCCAAAACCCGTAACATGCGCCAGCCTGCAATGCCCAGCAGCAGTTCCTGTTTAATGCGCATTTCCGGGCCACCGCCATATAATTCATTCGTGATGCCTCGCACAATGGGTGGGTTTGCCGGATCGTTCAGGTCCAGGAGATACAATTTCAGGCGGCCCACTTGCGCCTGCCAGGCGCGCACCCATACTGTGTAGCCTGGTAGATGGATTTGCAGCCTGACCCACTCGCCGTTGGCATCGCGCGCCGGGGTGATCTGAAGTTGTCCCGGATCGTTAATGGGATACAGGGCCAACTGGGAACCGTCGGCTGCGATGGCCTGCCGAAAATACCCCTGCAGATACAGCAGCCCGACGCCTACCACAGGCACTCCGAGATCGCTTGCGGCTTTGAGCTGGTCACCGGCGACGTTGCCCAACCCGCCCGAATAGATGGGTAGGGCCTCGCCCAACATAAACTCCATACTGAAGTAAACCAACGCGGTCAACGGCGCCTTGGTCTGCACCTCTTGAAACCATGAAGCCGCTTGGCTGGAAGTGCGCATCTCTTGAACCAGGGTTTCGACCCGGGTCCGGAAATTGGTGTCGGCGGCTAAGTTTTTCAGTTTATCGGGTCCCATAGATTGGAGAATGACCCATGGATTGCGGGTAAGGTCCCACAGCTCCGGAGACAGCGGACGCCAGATTTCGTCGGCGCCATGATTCCATGACCACCGCAAGTTCAGCGCCAGTTCGATGAGTTCGTCCATACCGGCAAAATTGCGCGATTCATAAGCAAAAATGGGCTCAGCCATTTATCCCCTCACGGTTATAGGTTTTATAATCAGCTTAGTAAATCCTTTGATCTTCCCCGCTCTAAACTCATGCTGTTTAAGGGGTCAAAAGACCCAGTCATATAAAATCTAGGTTCCGGGCCGCTTACGCAAATCTTCCCGCAAGTACGAGCGGTCCCCCAGCACCTTAAGCAACGGTCCCTGTTTGGTCATTTCCACGATGCTTAACGCAGTTACTGCGAGGCTTATGCGGTCACGATAACGCCCCACATCGATGCCCAACAAAGAGCACAGTATAATGCGCGTAGTAGCTTTGTGCGATACCACCAGGACATTGCCCGACGGCAGCGATTGTTCGATCTCGTCCAGCACCAACGAGCTCCGGCGGGCTATGTCCACCCCCCGTTCCCCACCGGTGGGGGGATACCACCCCGGGTCGGCCAGCCAGCTCACATATTCATCATGGAACTCGCGGTTTACTTCATCCGGGGTCTTGCCCTCCCACTGGCCGTAGGCGATCTCTTTGAGCCCATCCCTCAGTTTCGGGGTCAGTCCCACAGCTTCGCACAAAGGCTGGGCCGTAGCCACGGCGCGTTTCAGGGGACTGCAAAAGACAGCCTCCCAGGGCAGGTCTCTATAGGCAGCGGCAAAATCCCGGGCCATTTCATTCCCTGCCGGGGTGAGGTCCGGATCAAGAGTGCCGCAATAGCCTCCTGTCTGGCTGGCGGTGGTTTCACCATGTCGAAGGAAGTAGAGAGTGAGGCCCATGGACATTTGTTCCTTTTAAATGGGGTCAAAGTTTTTCCATTTCGTGGCTATACTCCCCACGACGAGCCATGCTGTTGCACTGGGCCCGGTGATGCAAGGCTTTTTGGGCAGCAGCCTTATTCGCTTCCTCCCCTTTCCATGTATCCAGAGCCGGTTGCTGGATGGCCCGCGAGTAGGAAAACGTCAGAACCCATGGCATTTTGGACCGCCACCGTTGATTCATGGCATTCAAACGAGCCGAGGCCAGTTCAGGTGCCTGGCCGCCGGACAGGAAGGCGACGCCCGGGACCGCCGCCGGTGTGGCCCGGAGCAGGCAAGTTACCGTGGCGTCTGCCACCTCATCCACACTGGCCCCAGTGGGGCAATCTTTGCCGGGGAGCACCATGTTGGGCTTTAAGATCATTCCTTCAAAAAGCACCCGCTGCCGGTAGAGTTGGCGAAACACCGCGTGCAGTGCTGCTTCAGTCACGCGGGCGCACTGCTCCAGCGTGTGGTCGCCATCCATGAGAACCTCCGGCTCTACTATGGGAACCAGACCGGCTTCCTGGCACAAGGGGGCATAACGCGCCAAGGCGTGGGCGTTGGCTTCGACACATCCACGACTGGGAATACCTTCGCCGATAGTGATCACCGCCCGCCATTTGGCAAACCTGGCCCCCATCTGCCGGTATTCCAGTAAGCGCTCCCGCAGACCATCCAGGCCTTCGGTAATTTTCTCCCCTGGATGACCGGCCAGATCCTTGGCGCCGGCGTCCACCTTAATGCCCGGGACAATTCCGCTTTCAGTCAGGAGCTTGACAAAAGACGTGCCGTCATTTTTGGACTGACGTATGGTCTCATCATACAAAATAGCCCCACTGATGAACTCTCCCAGCCCGGGTGTGGTCAAGATCAATTCCCGCCAAGCTCGGCGGGCCTCCACAGTTTGCGGAATCCCCAGCGGGGCAAAACGCTTGTGACAGGTCGAGTTACTCTCGTCCATGGCCAGAAGGCCCTTGCCTGCCTGCATCATCGCTCGAACCGTGGTTGCAAGCTCCTGTTCACTCACTCCCATATCTTTAGCCTCCATTAAAAGGGCCACTTCCAGTCAGTGGCATCCTGCCGATCCACGCCAAACTCGTAGGCATAATTCATACACGCGATCTGCTGGTCTAACAGGGCCTCTCGAACGCTGGAGCCCGTCTCACAGAAGCGGGGCATCCGGTCGATAGCGTCAATGGCCAGGCTGAAGCGATCTGTTTGATTGCGTATAGCCAGTTCCAGGGGTGTATTGATGTTTCCCATCTCCTTGTAGCCGCGCACGTGAATATTGTGCTGGCCGGGTCTGCGGTAAGTCAACCGGTGGATCAGCCACGGATAAGAGTGGAAATTGAAGATCACCGGTTTGGTTGAAGTGAAGAGGGACTCGAACTCCCGGTCAGTCATCCCGTGGGGGTGTTCGGTGTGCGGCGCCAGCTTGAACATGTCCACCACATTAACGAACCGAACTTTTATATCGGGCAGGTGCTGGCGGAGCAACGCGGTAGCTGCCAGGGACTCCATAGTCGGCAAGTCGCCGCAGCTCGCCATGACCACATCGGGCTCGGCCCCCTGGTCATTACTTGCCCAGTTCCAAATACCCGCGCCTTTCGTGCAGTGCGCGACAGCCGCATCCATGTCCAGGTATTGCAGGTGTACCTGTTTGTCCGCTACGATGACGTTGACGTAGTTAGTGCTTTGCAGGCAGTGGTCGGCTACCGAAAGCAGGGAGTTGGCGTCGGGCGGCAGGTAGATGCGCACCACGTTGGGGCTTTTGTTGGCGACCACGTCGAGAAACCCGGGGTCCTGATGAGTGAAACCGTTGTGGTCCTGCCGCCAGACCAGTCCTGTGATCAGCAGGTTGAGTGACGCCACCTTAGCCCGCCAGGAAAGCTCGTTGCACTTTTCCAACCACTTGGCATGCTGGTTGAACATCGAGTCGATTACGTGTATGAACGGCTCATAGCTGTTGATGAAACCGTGCCGGCCGCTCAGAAGGTAGCCTTCCAGCCATCCTTCCACCGTGTGCTCGCTGAGCATCTCCATGACCCGGCCATCCGGGGCCAGCTCTCCTCCATCGGAGTCCTCAGGAAAATACTCCCCCAGCCAGACCTTCTTGCCGACTTCGTAAATGGCATCGAGCTTGTTGGATTGGGTCTCGTCCGGCCCGAAGACGCGGAAGTTCTGCATATTCATTCGCATGACATCCCGAAGGAAGTTGCCCAGGGTGGGGACGTTCCCGGCCAGGGTCCCTCCGGGTTTTTTGACCTCTACGGCAAACTTGCGGAAGTCAGGCATGTCCAGAGGCCGACGCAGCAAGCCGCCGTTTGCTACGGGATTGGCGCTCATGCGCCGGTTCCCTTTGGGGGCCAGGGACTTCAACTCGGGGACCAGCCGCCCCTGCTCGTCAAAATGAACCTCCGGCTTGTAGCTGCGCATCCACGATTCCAGCACTTTCAGGTGAGCAGGGTTGGTGGCGATGTCCGTGATGGGGATTTGGTGCGCCCGCCAGAACCCTTCCAGGTAGTGCCCGTCCACCTCCCGGGGCGCGGTCCAGCCTTTGGGGCTCCGGAGGATGATCATCGGCCAGCGCGGCCGGAAGGCCTTGCCGGCCTGCCGCGCCTCCTCCTGGAACTTTCGGATATCCAATACGCAGTGTTCCATGGTGGCGGCCATTGCCTGATGCATGCTCTCGGGTTCGCTGCCCTCCACGAAGTAAGGGGTATACCCGTACCCGACGAACAGGGCCTCCAATTCCTCGTGGCTGATGCGGGCAAGGATGGTGGGGTTGTTGATCTTATAGCCGTTGAGATGCAGGACCGGCAGCACTGCCCCGTCGGTGATCGGGTTGAGGAATTTATTACTGTGCCAGCTCGTGGCCAGGGGGCCGGTCTCAGACTCGCCGTCGCCCACCATCACGAGGGTGATCAGATCCGGGTGGTCGAAGACCGTCCCAAATGCGTGGGAAAGGCTGTAACCTAATTCGCCGCCTTCGTGGATACTGCCCGGAGTTTCCGGGGTTGCATGGCTGCCGATGCCCCCGGGGAAGGAGAACTGCTTGAAGAAGCTCTGCATCCCTGCCAAGTTTTCACTTTTGCCCGGGTACACTTCCGAATAGGTCCCCTCAAGGTACGCCTGGGACAGGACCGCAGGCGCCCCGTGACCGGGGCCGGAGATATAGATCGCGTTCAGGTCGTACTTGTTGATCAGGCGGTTAAAGTGAATGTAGGTGAAGCACTGACCGGCGTCCGATCCCCAGTGGCCCAGCAGCCTGGCTTTTATATGTTCCAGTTTGAGCGGGTCCCTGAGTAACGGGTTGTCTTTGAGATACAACATCCCCAGACATAGGTAGAGGCTGGCCTGCCAGAACGCGTCGATCTTGCGCAGCTCATCCGTGCTCAGTGGGGTTCCTTTAATCGTCGAGCGAGCCGGCCCGTAAGCGCTGATGCTTTCGTCCGCGTGGACTGCCGGCGGTTGCTTGGCGGAAGTTGTCATAAACTCGTCCTCCTTTTCATGCCTGTGTTTTTCTGCCACCTATGGCTAGCTTTTTCGGCAGTTTAATCAACCAGCCTTTCTGCTCATCAGGTCAAACCAGAAGAGCTTTCCGAGAAGGAGATTGCGGTGTAATAGGCAGCGACCTGACAGTGCTTGGAAGGAATCTCTTCCCTGCACTTTTGGTTAATCACAGGCAAAGAGAAGTCAAGGTCGGACTTCAAGGTAAATTTTGGGGGCGTTCCTGAAGATTTTTCGGGTGCAGTCAGTGTCCAAAATGTTCGTCACCATCAATCCGTAAATGATCAATTTGGCGCATTCAGGATGATGCTTACGTTCCAATAAAACGCCGATTCTTTTGACCAATAGGTGTGGAACTGGGCAGAGGGCTGTCAAAGGTGGATGAACTCACAAATCGAAAACGCCGACAAAGTCAAGCCCAGTCATAAAAGTTCGAGCAAATGAGGCACGGATTCTCGAATACGGATCGAAAGCTTATAGTGGGACCTATGACGGCTGACAGACGCCCAGAAGACAAATTTCGCGTCTAAGAAGACGGTTTGGGCAACGTCGAGGTCCTGCGGATCACGTTTGGGGGCGCACAGACGGGACGGTCGCATCGCAATTTCGCGAGTTCCTCAACCTGTGGCCCCCAGCTTGACGCCCACTACCAGACCATCTTAGCTTATTGTCAGTATATTTTTAAGCCCCAGAAATATTAGGGGATTTCACTAGGAGGACCACAGGGAGTGGCGATGCAGGAAAACCAATTAAGCGGATTGGGAAAGTGTCGAATTCTTTCTTTTATGCCCAGTATGCCCTTCGTCGATGAAGATGACTGCGTACTTTATGACAACCTGCGGATAATCCAGGAATATCTTGAGGCAAGTAAGCCCCCGCATTTCTTTGAAAAGGCAGGCCCAACAGAGAAAGTCTATTTGAATCCCGCCAAACCGAAATGCGGGATCGTGACGTGGCTTTAGAAGCATGTGAGAAGGGCAAACGCAAGGCACGGAGCTCGTTGAACAATGACAGAAAGAACGGGAAATCCTTGTGCCGTCTGTGAAGGCGAGAAGTCCGAAGGAACCCCATGGCCTATGGGCGTAACGTGGATTGAATCGCGCAGGGCATACAACTTCGCTCTGTACTCGCGTCACGCCACAAGTCTCACTCTGCTTCTTTACACTAAACAAGATACGATCAATCCGGTCCATAAATATGTTTTTGACCCGATTTTAAATAAAACCGGCCTGATATGGCATTGCATGGTGCATGAGGAAGAACTCCATGGCGCAACACTTTATGCTTATCGCGCTGATGGCCCGTATGACCCGTCAAATGGACACCGATTCGATGTGCAGAAACTACTTATCGATCCATTCGCTTTTGCCGTACATTCCCCGCCTGAATACAGTCGCCTGTCAGCCTCGAAGCCGGGTCCCACAGACGGCAAGGCGCCTCTCGGAGTGCTCGTCAAAGATCCGACATCCTTTGACTGGGAAACAGATCCTCGACCTCGCCATGGTCATGATCTCATAGTCTACGAACTGCACGTAAAGGGCTTTACCGCGAGACCTAATTCCGGAATCAGCCCGGAGAAGCGAGGCACCTTTGCCGGACTCATTGATAAAATCCCGTATCTCCAGGACCTTGGAATAACGGCGGTGGAGTTACTGCCGGTCCATCAGTTCGATCCTCAAGAGGGCAACTACTGGGGCTACATGATTCTTAATTTTTTTGCTCCCAACAGGCAATTTGCCTGCGGCGAACCCACTAGCAGGTTGCTGAAAAAGTCACTTATATAAGTGCATTTTTGCCGGGTTTAATGTAGTATCAAGCTGCTGAATTTACACACAAACCCGACAAGGAAAGCAATGAGAAGACCCGATCATCAGCAAC
>JBKQTS010000121.1:0-43438 GCA_052143075.1 Syntrophobacteraceae bacterium
AAATCAAGGGTTTGCGCGGAGGCGTACATAGGTACGCCGCACAAGAAAACCCGAAGATTGACACAGCCAGGGCGGAAAAGGGCACTTTCCGGATGGAGACTAATCACTATCGCATAACTCGAGCCCATCTTGTCAAAGGAAAAAACTGAAAGGTGCGCCTGTTTCGGTGGAATGTACCAGGGTTGGTTCGAAGGCCATTTTGTTTCAACTGAAGCGCCCCTTGGCGATTCGAGCAGGCGAGAGAGATCTTCAATTTCCAAGGCATTTGGTCTCAGTGGCGTAGGCCATTTGGATCATGCAGCGTGACTCTGGAAAACGGAAAATTTTTGCAAAACGTACAGAAAAGAGTACAATCAATCAAGTTGACTATTCCTCTATTTCGAGGTGGAAGGCATGCAGGAAACAAACGTCGTGGAACTGAGAAAGAATATCAAGCACTACTTCGATGCAGTTCAAAACGGTGAAGTGGTGCGCGTTTACCGCAACGGCAAGCCCATCGCAGAAATCGTTCCGGTTACGGGAAGTGATCGGTCCTGGAAGCGGGAAGCTCTGCGTCTGACCGTCCCGGGTCTGTCCCTCAGTCGAGAAATCCTGAAGGACCGCTCGGAATCCAGCGCATGAGAGTCTTCTTTGATACCTCCGCATTCGTCAAGAGGTACATCGAAGAACCCGGCACGGAGCAGGTCTTCGAGATATGCGACCGCGCTGAACAACTCGCGCTGTGTGTCATTTGCCTTCCCGAGATGATTTCCACCCTCAGTCGGCTCGTTCGCGAAGGAAAGCTGCAAAGTGCTGATTACCATAAGTTGCGGGAAATCATGTTTAAAGAAATCGAGGATGCCGAGATCTGCTACGTAACTCCGGCAGTCATCACTCAGACGATAAGATGCCTTGAAAACAACGTACTGCGCGCCCTGGATGCTCTTCATCTTGGATGTGCCCTCGTTGTTGAGCCTGACCTGTTCGTGTCTTCCGATCAACGTCAAATTGAAGCCGCCAGAAAGGAGGGCTTGAAGGTTATGGAAGTGTGAGAGCGACTTTCGTCAAGTATTTCGACCTCGGCCCTGGAGGGTCCCACATCATCTCGATGTTACTGGACATTTAGGGCTTGTCCGTAAATAGAACCTTTGCGCTCGCATCCGGCTTTTGGCCTGCTTTGGCCGCTCCTCAATCGCAAAATCCTCGACGTAGCCCAGCTACGCCTGCGGTTTTGCTCAATCTTCGCGACCAAATTAGTCTCAAAATCCGGCGCAATCCCTAAGAGGCTTATTTACGGACAAGCCCTTAATCGCGAAGCACCGTTGGTCAAAATTTTGTATCTTTGAAGTCACCGCAAGAGATCGGGTTTATTGCTCAAGATTTAACTTTATATATCGGTAAACAGCACTTATAATAGCACAGAAAACAGCCCTGTTAAGGAGGCGATTCTAATCAATGATAAGCGCAAACGATCTTAAAATAAAGGGAATTTCGGCCCTGGAAGCTGAACTGGCTGAGCGCTCCGAAGCGATCATTACTGTGCGTGGCAAAGGCCGTTTCGTCGTTATGAGCATGGAACAATACAACCATTTGAGAGAATGCGAACTGGAAGCGGCTCTCTTGGAAGTCAAGGCTGACTTGGCTGCCGGCAGAGTGATATCCGAGTCGGCGGACAACCATATCCGGCGAGTCACAGATGAAGTTTAGATTGATCTTCCCGGAGAGCTACAACAGGAGGGCTTCGAAATTTCTCAAAAAACATCCTGAACTGATCGATATCTACGCAAAGGTCCTTCGGCTGCTTGAGGCAAATCCTTATCATCCATCCCTTCGATTACACCCTTTATCCGGGAAATTATCCGGTTTGCATGCAGTTTCCATAACCCTCAGTTACCGGATCACACTGGAGATGATCATCGAGGAGCATGAAATCGTCCTGGTTAATGTAGGTGATCACGAAACCGTCTGCAAGAGTTAGAGCAAACCAGACGTGTCTCAATATCAGTGAACTGACAGGTACGACGATGCGGCGATTTCAGCCATGGCGCACTAAGCACATTTTTGTGACTACGCCGATATAGCGCCATGGTAAATACGTCTTACCGTCTTCAAGAATAGTCATGGCCGCTTATCAGGGTTGCCTCGAAGCATCAGTGGTAAATGTTGGGACATTTTCGGCGGCAGTCCCCCGGAATGAGGATCCGAAACGGCTTGCCAATTCTTTTACGGGTCCCATCATGTTGTCGACAAATTTCTCGCTGCCGAGGTATGTCAAATGACAAATGTCGTTAAAATACAGGCCGCTTTGCGGAATGAGTCCAGCCTGGTCGATGAAGACCAGGCCTTTATTTTGCTCATAAATCTCCCTTATCACCTTATTGTGCACATTTATGGTTTTTACAGTGTTTTCCGGAGTACCCCAGAGCTCAATTGGGCAAAGGTGCAATGTATAATCAAGAGCTTTCTTTGTGAAGTTTTCCCTGGTATAGTCGGGTGGTACGTAGAAAGCGAAAGTCATTAGCAATACCGGTTCATTATGGGCTGAAGCGATGTCTATTATTTTCTGTAAATTGATTTTGAAGGATTCAGCAGTTTTTATATCGTCTCCGTATCCCAGCCATTCGTCATTGGAAGGACGTTTCGGTTCAGCTTTAAAACCTCCCAGTGCTTTAATAGATTCTATACCTGCGTAGTAAAGCGTAAATGGAAAAGATAAGTATTTTATCCTGTCTCTGTGCAGAAGGAATTTAGATACTATACAATAAAAGCTGAAGTGGGAATAGTCGTTCCTGAACAGGTCATGAGGAACATTATTTGCGCTAACGTCATTAATCCCTTGGTACAATACTACCAAATCGAATCTGATCGAAGTGTTCTCCTTGACATACCTGTATTTTATATAGCTATCCAGCGATCTATGACCCACCCCGGCGAGGTTGAATATCTCGATTGGCTTTTTGGTCTCAAATGTGGATTTTTCCAATAGAATGGTTTTAACGCTTCCCCATGCAGGAGTCAGCACGCTGCCGCCCAGAAGGAGAATGTTGAAAGTCGTATGGCCTGCAGGACTTTTAACGACCGACTTTAGCTCGGGATAAAGAGCATAAATGATCTGTTCAGAGTGCAAAAGTGGTACCTTATATTTGATTTTCCAAAACAATCTTGAGGTGCATTCCAGCATGAAACCAAAAATCAGGATTTGGATAGTCAGCATCACCAAAAAACGTTTGAGATTTTTCATCATATACACCTGGAAACTTCAAAGATCCGGCGGAGCTTGAGGAACAGAGAAAGACTTCCTGCCTCCGGGATCATGGCTTTAGTCTTGGGTCCGGTCGATGAATAACCAAATTGCCGTATCCAGCAATCCTGAACTTCATCTATAACACGAGCAGCACAAAAACATACACTACCGTAGCAAAAACCAGCATTCTCCAACCCGCGTTTGTGTCCAGGCTGCCTGGATATTGGCCTCCTTATTGGAATTTGGTGAATAATGTTTTGTAACCATCTTTATCCTGTGTTGTTGGCTACCTTTTAGAAAAGTGCATAGATGAAAGGAGCCAGGACACTGCCCTCGGTAAGAATCAGCAAGCCACCTAAAAAGACGAGTGCAATTACAATGGGGAGCAGCCAAACTTTCTTCCTGACACTCATAAATTGCCACAACTCGACTATGATAGAAAGTTTGCTCATTTAAGTCTCCTTTTTCCACTAAAACATTTTCTCATATTTTTCCATGCTCCATTCTTTGTCTTTTCTTTTTATCCAGTAAGAGTCGATCATGGGATCAAACCTAAGCGTGAGTCGATCTTTGCCCATTATCCTCATGAAAAGCCCAATCGGGGTTAGCACGATATAGTATACCAATGCAAGGACTATGTGGCTCGTTATAAATCCAAGAACAATGGAAATGGTCATCCATACTTTGTGTGGTATAGCGAGCGATTTGGGCCACGCCACACCAACAATAAATAAAATAGCGCCTATCGCGACGAGGATTAAGCCTGCTTGGCCTTTGCGCAATAAAATAAGACCTCCAAGCATACCTAGTATAACAGAGATTGTAATAGCAAATGTTCTAAGTTCATTTTCATTTGTTTTTTTAGCTGCCTGGTTTGTCACTTGGTTGTCTCAATCCAGTTCAAATTCTTTTTTCCAATCTATATCACCCAGCAGTTCAGCCTGTTCTTTTTTACTCAGGATGAAGTTCTCCATCACAAGATAATCCATTTCAGTACGCATGAAGCAGGCAAATGCATCCTGCGGTGAACACACGATTGGCTCTCCACGAACATTGAACGAGGTATTCACTATCACAGGACAACCAGTCATTTCATAGAAACTCTTAATCATTTTATGGTACAGGGAATTTGTTGCTGCGGAAACGGTTTGGAGGCGGGCAGAATAATCGACGTGCGTAACGGCGGGAATATCTGACCGAACGACATTGAGCTGATCGATGCCCCATAACCTTTGCTCTGATTCGGTCATAGCGCGCCTTTTATCCTTTTTAACGTAAGCCACAAGCAACATGTAGGGGCTTGGCCGGTCGATTTCAAAGTGTTCAGAAACGTTTTCCTCTAAGACGGATGGGGCAAAAGGCCTGAAGCTCTCCCGGAATTTGATCTTTAGATTCATGGTTGACTGCATCTGCGGTGACCTGGCATCCCCAACGATAGTCCTTGCCCCGAGGGCGCGCGGGCCGAATTCCATCCTTCCTTCAAACCATCCAACCACCCTCTCTTGAGTGATAAACTCAGCGACAGTCCGGGGTACTTGCTCGTAGGAAATCTCTGAATAATTGATGCCGTGAGAGTCAAGAAAGTCCCTTATCTGCCGGCTGCTATACTTTGGTCCAAGGAACGAACCCTTCTGAGCATCGCCCGACCCATTTACACTTCGGTGGTTGCCCAGGTACTGGTACCAGGTAAAGAGGGCGGCGCCGAGAGCCCCCCCGGCGTCACCGGCGGCAGGTTGAATCCAAATATCCTCAAAAGGGCCTTCTCGCAAGATTCGTCCGTTGCCAACACAGTTGAGGGCTACCCCGCCCGCAAGACATAGATGTTGCTCGCCGGTGATCCGATGAACGTGTCTTACAGTCTTTAGCAGGACTTCTTCTGTAACTACTTGGATTGATCGTGCGAGGTCCATATCTTTCTGTGTCAAATTCGATTCCGTCTTTCGAGGAGGCCCGCCAAATAGTTTATTGAATTTGGAATTGGTCATTGTGAGACCGACGCAGTAGTTGAAATAATCCATGTTCAATCGATAGGAACCATCTTCTTTAAGATCAATAAGGTTGGACAAAATCACATCGACGTATTTGGGCTCTCCGTAGGGCGCAAGTCCCATCAACTTGTACTCGCCTGAGTTTACCTTAAAACCCGTGTAATATGTAAAGGCGGAATAGAGTAAACCAAGGGAGTGAGGAAAGTGAATCTCGGAATCTATCTCCACCACGTTATCATGCCCGGTCCCAAAACTTGTCGTTGTCCATTCTCCGACACCATCCATCGTAAGAAAGGCAGCGCGCTCAAACGGAGATGGGAAGAAAGCGCTTGCTGCATGCGATTGATGATGCTCCGGATAAATGATTTTCCCCTGGTAGCCTGTCCCTTTCTTTATAAGGTCAGGGATCCATAGTTTCTGTTTGATCCATCCCGGTATGGCTTTCCAAAAAGATTGAATTCCCTTCGGAGCATAGGCAAGATAAGTTTCCAGAAGCCTTTCAAATTTTATAAAAGGCTTATCATAAAAAGCAACGTAATCAAGCTCACGCCCTTGAATACCGGCAAACTGGAGGCAATAACCGATCGCATTCATTGGAAAACGGTAATCATGTTTTTTTCTGGTAAACCGCTCCTCCTGAGCGGCGGCAATAACTTCGCCATCCTTCAAAAGGCATGCTGCACTATCATGGTAAAATGCCGATATTCCCAGAAGGTACATGTTACTTTCCGCGATTTAACCCTGCCAATGAGCCATGAGCCTGAATTATGCGCCGACCTGACTTTCAAAGGATCCCAAGCCGCATTTCCTGGTCGAATCCAATCTGAAAAAGCTTTTGGAATGCCGAATTACCGCAAATGATACTATATTCCGTCGAAACCCGCAAAAAAATACCCATTTTAAACCTGAATAATGCATCAACTTGACCATCTGCGATGCCGAACCCTCATTTTGAGGCGGATTCCGCCCGAAAAAATCCTTCGTTCGTTAGTTTCCGTCCGGAAAGGGTCCTTTTCCGCCCCTGCTGTGTCAATATTCGGGGTTTCTTGTGCGGCGTACATAGGTACGCCTCCGCGCAACCCCTCGATTTCCTTGCCGGGACGAAAAATGCCTCCTTTCCGAATCGGAAACTGCAAGTTCCTTATCCGGTGTTTCCGGATGGAAGCTAAATACCAAATCCCCTTCAGCCTGCTCTTCCCAGCCTAAACCCCTTCAGCCTGGCGCCGAAGGCCGGTCTCATACCAAGTTGCGTTCAAAGAGCGGCAAATAACCCCGAACTGAGCGGGGAAAGTTTCCCCCGCGCCCCGCAGGATATCGGCCACGCGCGGTCGCGCGAGGCCGAGCGCTCGGCGCTGTCGGCGGCAAGCCCCCGCGCATGCGCGGGGCCGCCGCCGCAGCGCAACATTGAGCCGCCTAGCGGCGAGGGGGTGTGGGGGGCAAAGCTCCCACGCCCTTGACTTGATGCTTTCTTGAACGCAACTCGATATCAATCACCCGAATACTCTTCTCACCATTCACCATTCACCATTCGCTGCCCACCGGCCTGTGGGCGTCTTTCAGGACGCGCCGCAGGATTTTCCCGGAGGGGCTGCGAGGAATTGCATCGATGAGCACCACCTTTGCCAGCCGCTTGTATTTCGCCATGCCTTGCGCCGCATATTCAATGACGGCTTCCCCGGAAAGACCCGATCCCTTCTGCACCACGACATACGCCACGGGGACCTCTCCGAAAACCGGGTGGGGCTCTCCGATCACCGCAGCGTCAAGGATGCCGGGGTGCCCGTGCAGCACGTGTTCGATCTCCGCGGGCGCAACCTGGAACCCTTTGCATTTGATCAACTCCTTGAGCCGGTCCACGATACACACGTAGCCGTCTTCGTCCTGCTTTGCAAGGTCTCCCGTGAGGAGCCAGCCGTCCACCAGGGTGTTACTCGATGCTTTAGGGTCGTTATAGTAGCCTTTCATCACCTGCGGACCGCGAACCCAGAGCTCACCCACTTCGCCAACCGGGACCACGCTTTGCGTCACAGGGTCGACGATCTTGTGCTCGGTCAGCGACAACGGGGTCCCGATGCGCCCTGTCTTGATGGCATCCAGGGGTACTACATGAGTTGTCGGCGAGGATTCGGTCAATCCGTATCCCTGGGTGACGGGGACCCCTGTCAGGCCGGCCAGCCGCTCCTGTATTTCAGGAGACAGGGGCGCGCCTCCGGAGTTGAAGTGGCGCATGGAGCTCCAGTCCATTTTCGGCACGAGCGGGCTTTGACAGAACTCTTTCAATATCAGGGGGACCGTTAAGAAAAGCGTAGGCCTGTACCTGGTAAAAAGGCCGAGGAATTCCTCCACCGGTCTGAACCTGCTGGCAAGCACCTGCCTCGCCCCGGCCAGAATAGCGCTTCCCATCAGGACGGTCATGCCGTAGATATGGAAAAAGGGAAGCTGGTTGAGCATGATGTCTTCCGGACCGATCTTGTGCGCTTGCTGGACCTGATGCAGGTTGGCCACCAGGTTGGCATGAGTCAGCATCACTCCCTTCGGCAAACCGGTAGTCCCGCTGGAGAATGGAAGGACGGCAAGGGTCTCGCGCGGATCGCAGTCGATCGAACGGTCAAACAGCTTCCGGCCGTCGATCAGCGATGAAAAGGAGGTAAGCCCCGGGCCGGCCGGAACCGCCCCGTTCTCAGTGACGGCGATCCGAATGGCTGCTTTCCCCTCGAGGCTGCACACCTGCCGATACTGGTCTTGCGCCGCAATGATTGCCTTCGCTTTCGTTACGGCCAATTGCGCTGTGACTTCCCGCTCTCCATGATGGGTGCTAACAGGCACCACCACGGCGCCCGCCTTGAGTATCCCGTAAAAAGACAGGATATACTCGACGCTGTTTTTAAGCCAGACCCCTACCCTGTCGCCCGCCTCCACCCCAAGGGAGTTGAGTGAAGCGGCCAGGCCCGACGACCGCTCCTCCAATTCCGCGTAAGTCCATTCGCGGCCTCCGGCCTCGGGCTCGATCACCGCAATCTTTTCGGGAAAAGACTCTGCGGCCTTTCTCAATGGAAAGGTGAGCGATTCATTCGGAATATGCACCGGCGGGCGGGCCGAAGCCATGTAGGAAAGTCCCATCTCTTTTCTCCTGTATTTCTACGCGTAGACGAGAAGTCTGATACCGAGCTGCGTTCAAGATTGAACTAACTAAAAGCGCGGGGGACTTTCCCCCGCGCCCCCGGGATTTCTGCCACACGCGCACGCGCGTGAGGCAGAGCGCTCGGCGCTGTCGGCGGCAAGCCCCCGCGCATGCGCGGGGGCCCGCCACCGCAGCGCCACAATATCTCGACGCTCCGCGAGGCGGACGGGGGTGTGGGGGGCAAATGTCCCCCCAGCCCCCACGCTTATAGAAAGCTTTTTCTGCTCGTCGCGTAGCGATGCGGTTCGAAAGCTTTTTGCTCCCCGCTCCCTGCTCCTTGCTTCTCGCTTCTCGCTCCTCCCATTCACTATGCGGCCTCACAAAGCGCCCTCATAAAAAATCGGGCGCGAACTCGAAGCATCTCACATGCTTCCGACCGATTAGCGCGAACGCAAGCGAAGTGAGCGTTCCCTCACAACGGATCGGGCGCGAACTGGGCACTCATAGGAGATCGTGCCCGGACTGGGCACTCACGGGGGATCGTGCCCGGACTCGAAGCATTGGCCGACCATTATGATGTTCAGCCCGGACCTGAACGTAGTGAGGGTCCAGCATCCAACTACCGGCTGCAACGTGCGGCCCGGACCTGGACGAAGTGAGGGTCCAGCGTCAAAGGCGCTTCCACTATGTCCAGCGCGAACCCGAAACGCAGTGAGGGTTCACTGCTCACTGGCTGCTGCCGGCCGGCCGCTTGACGGTAAGCACGGGGCAGGGGGCGTGCAGGATGACATAACGGGCGTTGGAACCAAAAATCGCTTTGCCGACCGTCGAGGTTTTCTTCACCCCCACCACCGCCTCATCGATTTGATGCTCTCGGGCGAATTTGACAAGGTCCTCGCCCGCGCTCAAGCCCCGGACCAGAAGATGCGTCTCGACGGGGATTCCGTCCCGCTCCAGCAATGCCTTAATGGATTCCAGTTCCTCTTCGGCCTTTTCGATGGCTTCCGTCGAGGTCTCAGCGTCTCCCACCATGGATGTAACCACGTAAACCCGGGCCTTGAAAGCCAGGGCGTGCTTTTTTGCCTGATCCAGGGCCGCTTTCGCGGCCGAGGACCCGTCATAGCCTACCAGGATCTTCATCCTCTCTCCCCTCCTTATTGCCGATGACCACTCTTGCAAAGTAATACCAAGTTGCGTTCAAAGAGCGACAAATAACCCCGAACTGAGCGGGGAAAGTTTTTTCACTTTAAAGATTTTTTCACTATAAAGATTCCCCGCACCCCGCAGGATATCGGTCGCGCGAGGCAGAGCGCCATAGTGAGCCGCGCAGCGGCGAGGGGGTGTGGGGGGCTTAGCTCCCCACGCCCTTGACTTGATGCTTTCCTGAACTCGGTATAAGATAGTAAGCCAGCGTTTTCACAGCCGTTTCGTCGGTCGAGATCGCTTCCTCATACCAGATATTTGTGACCAACCTCCTGCACAAAGCTTGCGACTGCGCCTTGCCAGCTTATACTCCCATGATCGAGCAAATAAATGCTGTCGGAATGTTTGAGCGCAAAATGCACATTCTGTTCAGCCAGCAGTATGGTCAGCCCCAGTTTGCCGTGCAGGGTTGACAGTGTTTCCGAGATAGCGTCGAGCGCCACCGGGGCCAGACCCAGGGTAGGCTCATCCAGTATGAGCAGGGAGGGCGCTTGCATCATGGCCCGTGCAATGGTCAGCATCTGCTGTTCGCCGCCCGATAGGGTGAAGGCGGGCTGGGCGGTGCGTTCTTCCAGGATCGGAAAGAGCCCGTAGACATCATCCAGCCTGGATTGGCGTTCATGCCTGTTTAGTCTTTCGCCGCCCAGCTCCAGGTTTTCCCTGACGCTCATATAGCGGAACAGTTCCTTGGTCTCAGGGGCAAAGGCGATGCCCAGCCGGATAATTTGAGCTGTAGTCATCTGTTTGGTGGACACGCCTCGCCATTTTACATCGCCCGCATAGTTCACGAGTCCCGTGATGGCTTTCAGCAAGCTGGATTTGCCGGCGCCGTTCAGCCCGACCAGGGAAACAAACTCTCCCTCCCGAATGCGGATTGATACATCGCGCAGAATTTCAGCTTTGCTGTATTTTACGGACTCAATGTTCAGATCCAGCAGAAAATTGCTGTTGACAGAGCTGGCGGGCGGGGAAGATAGCGACCCTGCCTCTTCGTCCATGCTCTTTCCCAGAAAAACCCTGCGTACCTCCGCATCTGCCATGACCTCCTGCGGATTGCCGTCCGCTATCTTGTTGCCGACATAGAGCGCTATGATTCGACTCACAAAACTGTAAACGGCTTTAACATTGTGATCGACAAGAACTATAGCCTGGTTCTCATTCTTTGCCGAGAGGATCAAGTCCGCAAGTTCGCCCACCTCGGAAGGG
Organism: Syntrophobacteraceae bacterium; assembly: GCA_052143075.1. Classification (GTDB taxonomy): domain Bacteria; phylum Desulfobacterota; class Syntrophobacteria; order Syntrophobacterales; family Syntrophobacteraceae; genus SbD1. Next base: position 10,742 of record JBKQTS010000121.1, read on the forward strand.
GTCAAACCTGCAAAAGGTTCATCCAGGAGTAACAGCCGCGGTTTCAGGGCAAGCGCTTTGGCAACCTCCAATCTGCGTAAGTAGCCAAATGGCAGTGATCCCGGGTATGAGTCCACTACGTCTTCCAGCCCCAGCAGTTTGGCTGCCTGCAGGGCCTTTGCTTCGATATCTCCCGGATAGAGCATATTGAATACCCGGTCCGGCAGGAGAGCCAGTTTAATGTTATCCAGCACGGTTTGTCGATTCAACGGCCGGGAATGTTGAAATACGATGGCCATACCGTGTTTTATCCGCTTGTTGATGGGCCAGTTCTGGATCTCACGGCCGTCAAAGCGGATGCTGCCGCTATTGGGTTTGTGCACCCCCGTCAGCAGGCTCAAAAGGGTGGATTTGCCCGAACCGTTGGGTCCGATCAAACCGATGATTTCCCCTTCTTGCACGGCAAAATGAACGTCTTTTACCGCACGAATACCCCCAAATCTCTTGTTGAGTCCCGAAGCTTCCAGAAGCGCCATTGATGATTCCTCAAAAAACAGAGCCGCAGCCGCCAGGCCCCGGTAATCTCTCTACTCCGTCCCCCGTCCTCAGTCCCCCGTCTTCCGTCCTATTGCTATCAGCGTCTGCGCAGCGCAATCCCGGCAATGCCGTCGGGAAGAAACAACAGCATAATCAAGGCCAAAATGGAAACGGCCACGTAATCGAGTTGTCCCAGGTATTGAAGCCACTGACCGGTTAAAATGATGAAAAGAGAACCCAGGATGGGACCCAGGATGGTGCGCCGCCCCCCGATGATCGCCGCAATGATGATCTGCAGGATCACCGAAACGGAGACGACCACGCTTACCGATACCGTGCCCATGTAAAAAACCAGCAAAGCGCCCGACAAGCCCGAAAAAAAAGCGCTCAGGCTGAAAGCCAGGATTTTATATTTTACGATATTGAATCCCAGGCTTTCGGCTGCGATGGGGTCCTGCGCTGCGGCCTGTAAAATAAGACCGATGGGCGATGAGGTTATGGTAAGAAAAACACCTGCGCTGACGCAAACAAGCGCCAATGCCAGGTAATAGTTGACCATGCTGTTCATGGAAAGAATTCCGGGAAGAGACATGCCTATTTCCCCTCCCGTGTATTGGGCAAATATGGTTATGAACTCACTCAGCACAAGCACGGATACCAGGGTGATCAAAGAAAAATAGGGGCCCCGCAGCCTGAGGGCCGGAGCGACCAGCAGCAGTCCCGCCATCACGGCCATCAAGGTCCCCAACAGCACGCAGGCGAATACCGGCAGACTGGTGTTGACATTGAACAGGGCAGCGGCATAGGCGCCAACGCCGATGAGAAACGTGGGCCCGAAATTGACCTCGCCGGAATAGCCGAACAGAAGGTCCCACGACATCGTGAAAACGGAAAAATAGAAGGCAATGGTCAGCACGCCGACAATATAGAAGGAAAAAAACCACGGCAGGCAGACAAAAATGACCAGTAAGATAGCTGCAAACCTGAGTAAATTCTTTGATGAGGGGCTAAAGCTCATGAGATTTTGCTAGAACCTTCCAAAGAGACCTCGGGGTCTTATGAAAAGGATGAGAACGAGGACAAAAAACGCCGGCAGCGAGGTATAGGAAGGTGAGATCAGGTATGCTGTAAGCGTTCCAAGATACCCTATGACATAGGAGGCAAAAAAAGACCCGGTGATGCTGCCCAAACCGCCCAGGACGACTATGGAGAAAGCTAAACCGGTGAGATCCGGCGCCTCTGTCGCCGATGCCCCCAGAAAGGAGGCCAGCAGGACTCCCGAAATACCCGTCAATACTCCGTAAATCCCCCAAAGAAGCAGATACACTCGCTTCAGTTCTATGCCCATGATGGCCAGCCCGGTATGACTCATCGAGGCCGCTAACAGCATTTTGCCGGACTTGGTCTTGTTGATGAAAAACCATAGCAATCCTATGATGCATAACGAAAGGACGGCCAGGATAAGCATGTTATAGGTCAGCTTGATGGCAAACAGGTGCATGTTGCCCTCGGCAAAAGGCGGAATGATGACTGGCGTCGATCCAAATGTATAGTCGAGCAGGCCTTGAATGATCATCGCCCAGAGCAGGGTGGCCGTGAGTACGAAAACCTCTTTTTCTTCCTTTGGAATCCTTTTGGATTTGTCGATAGGGTTCACTACCAGAAAGTACAGGAGATATGAAAAAACAACGGATGCCAGAACGCCAATGCTCAATCCGGCTAGAAGGGGCAGCTTGAAGTAGCTGATGCAAAACCAGGCCACAATAGCTGCTAATACAAGATACGCTCCATGGGCAAGGTTGAGGATCCCGGCTGTGCCGAAAATCAGCGAGAAGCCCATTGCGCTAAGTGCGTAAATCGAGCTGACGATAAAGCCATTGACTAAGATCTGCAACAGGAGATGCATGTCACCTTCCCGGTTATACTCACTGGATGATACACCCGGCACTTTAGATGCGCCCGGAGAGACGCAGGGAGCCGCGGTGGGCCGGCCGGATGCTGACCCGCCGCAAGGTGTCGGGCCTGGACAGCTCTAACACCAAATGCGTTCAAGAGCGGGCAGCGATAAACCTCGCCTTTCCGGTATTATCCCGCTTTTGTATCGGTATTATCGCGCTTTCGTATCGGTATTATCCCGCTTTCGGGAGGGCTTTATGCCCTCCCTCCCGTCTCCCCCCTTTTCTAAAGGGGGGCAGGGGGGATTTTAATTTGAAAGCTTTTACTGCTCATCGCGGAGCGATGCGGCTTGCAAGTTTTTTGCTCCCCGCTCCCTGCTCCTTGCTTCTCGTTCCTCCCATTCACTATTCACCATGCGGCCTCACAAAGCGCCCTCACAACGGATCGGGCGCGAACTGGGCACTCACAAAAGCGGCCTCACAAAAAATCAGCCGCGAACTATACGTATATGGCCCGGTTGCATAACGCTGACCGCGAACCCGAACAATAGTGAGGGTTCGTGCCCGGACTCGAAGCATCGAACTACCGGTTGTAACGTATGGCCCGGACCTGAACGTAGTGAGGGTCCAGCATTTAAGTCAGGCTCAGAACGTTAACCGCAAACCTGTAACGCAGTGAGGGTTCGGCCGCGAACTGGGCACTCACAAAAGCGGCCTCACAAAAAATCGGCCGCGAACTATACGAACCGGACATTGGTCCGTAGTTTAACCGCGAACCCGAACGTGGTGAGGGTTCGTGCCCGGACTCGAAGCATTGGCCAGCCGTTACGATGCGAAGCCCGGACCTGAACGTAGTGAGGGTGGGCACTCACGAAAGATCGTGCCCGGACTCGAAGCATTGGCCAGCCGTTACGATGCTAAGCCCGGACCTGAACGTAGTGAGGGTCCAGCGTTTAACGCGCTTCCTCGATGTTACCCGCGAACCCGAACGAAGTGAGGGTTCAGCTAAGTGACAAAAATTCCCATGATGTTTCCAGGATGTTTCCATGGCAAAGAAAAAGATTAATGATGACACACTCTTACAATTGATTCGGGATGGAAACAGCCCGGCCGGGGCAGCGCGCCGCCGGTCTCCACTCGGTCCTGCGGCCTCACAAAAGATCAGCCGCGAACCTGAAGCATTTCACGCGCTTCCAGAACGCTAACCGCGAACCCGCAACGTAGTGAGGGTTCAGCCCTCAGCACTCAGTCCTGCCCACGATCGGCATGATCGCGCTTGGAATATGTCAGAGAACAATATATGGTGTGATTGGACGGTGACGTCCCTGAGTCCATTGATTACCCGGAGCTAAGGGAAGAGGAGGAATAATATGAATCAGATAGTACTTTCATTAATACCTCTGCAGGCTGAGTTAGTTAAACATCTAATCCGGCGGACAGAGGGAGTGCCCGATTTTGAAGTAGTAGCAGCATATGATATGTCTGATGAAGAAATCAAAAAGCACTTTTTAGAAGCTGATGTGGTGCTGGGAGATTATACATTCAAACATAAGATTACTGTCGATCTTTTGTCGGGTGCACGGAAGCTGAAGCTCATCCAGCAGCCAAGTGTGGGCTACCAGCATATTGATGTGGAGGCTTGCACGGCCAGAGGAATCAAAGTAGCGAACACCGCAGGAGCCAACACCATCAGTGTAGCCGAGCATACTATTGGCTGGGGGCTTTGCCTCATCAAGAACATGCTCTATGCTGACAAGAGCACGAAACAGGGCAGGTGGGAGCAAATGAGTGTGCATCCGGTTGAACTCAAAGCTAAGGTATGGGGCCTTATTGGTTTCGGACGAATCGGCCATGCAGTTGCCCGCAGACTAAAACCCTTCGAGCTGAGCCGGATTTTATACTTTGACGTACATCGATATGATCTAACGTTGGAACAGGAGTTAGGCGTCGAATACTGCGACATGAAGTCTGTATTGAGTCAATCCGACATCATAAGCCTTCATGCTCCGCTAACGGAGTCTAGCCGGAACATGATAGATGAAGCAGCTTTCAATAGCATGAAGAAGGGGGCTTATCTCATTAATGTGGCCCGGGCTGAGCTGGTGGACGAAAGAGCACTGGCAGATGCGCTCATGAAAGGAAAGATCGCTGGTGCAGGTATCGATGTCTTTTCAGAAGAGCCGGTAAAAATGGAAAATCCCCTGCTGGGAGTGGACAACGACAAAGTGCTTCTTTCACCCCATGTGGCCGGTGTGACCACTGAGGCAGCCAGGAGAATCATGAATATGGCCACTGCAAACATTGCCCGGGTGCTCAAAGGCGATGCGCCGGAATTATTGGTAAATAACATATGAGAAATACATTTCAAAGGCATGCACGGACCCGCGAAGACGTTTGTAATATTTATCCGGGACGCTTAACGTGCATCCCGGAACCTTATGCGAACATCTGTGACATCTGCGGATTAAAGGCTCTGGCTGACATCTTGGATTTTACGGGAGGCATGGGTCATGAAAACGGTAATGGTCCCGGCAAGGCGATGGTACGTCCGAATTGCATGGATTATGTCTGCCACAATGATGATGTCATCTTCGTCAAAACATGGGAAGAAGTCCTCGCGATTCTTCAGGAAGAATATCCGGGGCCGGCTCGTGTAGCCGTAATTCCCGACGGCGCCATGCAGTTCATGAGGAATAGTTAGTTTCCGCCCTGGCGGCGTCAATCTTTGGTCTTACCTCGCGTGGAGTTTTCATCCGGGGTTGCCGGATGGACCCTAATTGGTGGAGATTAAGGTGTGGCAGGTTCCAAGGACTGATACCAAGTTGCGTTCAAAGAGCGACAAATAACCGCGAACTGAGCGGGGAAAGTTTCCCCCTCGATCTCCAGGCTATCCCTGACCTGTCCATGACCACCGGCGCACGCGCGGGGCCGCCGCCGTAGCGCCACATTGATCTCGACGCTATCCCTGATCTGTCCACGACCAGAGGCGGAAGGGGGTGTGGGGGGCAAAGCTCCCCACGCCCTTGACTTGATGCTTTCTTGAACGCAACTCGGTATGAGAACACACCCGATGGAGTCAAGATATCGGTGGCGCATGTAAAAAGACGGCAACCGCACCCCGGGTTTCTCACCCGCCGAATAGCAGCGAGACCAGGCGGACTTCGTCGCCGTCGTCGAGTTGAGCATCCAGTGGCCGCCGCGTCCCGTTAACCAGTGCAAACATCCTGAGCCGGGACGGAATGCCGAGTTGTTCTATGAGAGCCGCTGACGTGCATCCCGCTGGTACGTCCATCACCTGCTCCCGGACATACGTCTTGATTATGCCGGCGGGCTTCACTGTGATTTTCACTGATGATCTTCCGGCGTCAGGGTTCATCTGGAAAACTTCAACTGTTTGGGATAACGATGGGGAAGGTCTGAAAGGGGGTGGTGGTCACCCCCTCCATTCGCACCGAACACAGAGCCGCCTCAAGCCTGGTGAACCAATCCCTTCTACCAGACCTTCCGGGCTTCCTCTTCCATTCCGTATTCCCGAAGGGTGGCTTCGCGAGGTATTCCCTTCTCCGGATCCATGTCCATGAGTTCATAGAAGCGCTCCTTCATGCCGGAGAAATTTATCTCGATTCCCTTCGGCTCACCGTCTCGAGCGGGCTCGAGCATCCTGGGAGTCAACGTGTCGTCCCTGGAGGTGCGCCCGTACCGATAGTTGATGAGTCTCTTGAGATAGAAGACCCTTCGGCCTGCTCTCATCATGTCTTCCACGTCCCAGCCGTATCCGGCTACGGCGTTGAAAAGCTCGACCCATTCGGGGATGGAGACTTCCCTGTCGGCGAACTCACAAAAACAGGCGCTGTTCTCGATGCCTCCAAGCTCGACGGATCTTACCGCAGCCTCCGGCTTGTGGGCGTCGGTCATGGGGTCAGGCTCGTATTCGATGCCGATTTCCGGGTAATAGCAGGCCCCCATCTCCATGTGAAGCATTGGATCGGCCACGTGGCAGGCTCCTCGAGGGCTGACCGCATAGGTGAGGGCCATGCCGTGGCCTCCGCCCCTGGGGTCGTGCATGGGTGCTTCGAGGCCCTTGCTGTGGCACGTGTAATCCATGGAACCCTTGCCGGTTCTCTCTGCCGCGGCAACGCTCCCCAGGCTAAGCAGCTCACCCAGCATTCCTTCCCGCCTGGCAATCGCCGGCAGGACCTTGTCAATAACCGTTTCCATGTCGCCCCAGCGAAGCTCTACACCGCCGGTATCCTTCAGGGTGAGGTGACCTTTTTCGAACGCTTCCATAGCCCAGGCTATGGTCCCACCCGCCGAGATGGTGTCCAGGCCCAGGTCATTGCAGATCCTGCCGGCTTTGCATGCCGCAGCAAGATCCTGTGAGCCCAGCAGCGTCCCAAAAGCCGCTATGGTTTCGTATTCCGGACCAGGTCCTTCGGGAATGGCGAACGGTCCTTCCGGCACTGTGACGATTCGCTTGCACCCGACCGTGCAGTACATGCAGGTCCACCGGCGGGTGAGAAATTTCTCGGTCAGGGTGGCTCCCGACAGGGCCTCGCCCATCTCCTCCGAGAAATTGGAGGTGAAGTTCCGTATGGGCACGTCGCCGGCAAACATGGCCCCTTCGAGGTTGGCAGCGGTCCCGCTTTCCCGCAGGACCGAGTTGGTCAGATTTTCCTTGATCCTGGTGTTAAGTTCTTTGCGCAGCTTCTCGTATCTCTTCGGATCGGCCACTTTCATGCGTTGCTTTGATGATTTCACGACGATGGCCTTGAGGTTCTTCGAGCCCATGACGGCCCCAAATCCCGCCCTCCCAAACGCATGATGGCCTTCGCTCAAAATGAGGGCATACCGAACCATGTTTTCGCCTGCCGGACCTATCACCAGGGTCCGGTGATTTTTCCCGAACCTTTCCTTCAGGCCGCTGTTTACCTCTTCGATGCCTTTGCCCCAAAAGGAAGCCGCGTCCACGATCTCGATCCTGTCGTCCTCGATCAGGAGCAGCGAGGGCGCCTCTGTTCTCCCTCGCAGGACAATCCCGTCGTATCCGGCGTACCTCAATTCAGGGCCAAAGTAGCCTCCGCAGGAGGAATCGCCCCAGTTGCCCGTCAAAGGAGAGCGGCCGCCCACGCTCATCCTGCTTGTTCCGGAGAGCTTCAAGCCGGCGAAGGGTCCGTCCATGAAGATGAGGGCGGCCTCGGGTGAGAACGGATCTGTGTCGAAGTGGCCCATTTCCCAGAAAAGCCTGGCTGCCAGACCGCTCCCCCCGATGTACCGGAGATACCAGTCTTCAGGGGGAGAGGCAACCGTAACAGTGCGTTCGGTAAGATCGACGTCGATGACGTTGCCGGTGCTGCCGTGCATTTGTCGCGCCTCCGCGTTCGGTTACTTCAGTATCTTGTCTTCCCAGCCCAGTTCTTTGAGGACTTTCTCGTAATGCACCGCGACCTTTTTCAGCTTGGGCGCCAATCTAAGAAGACCGGTGGCCGATCCCTTCACCCTTATCTTCCTTCTCGTGATGGCCATCACGGGATTGAGCTTGTTGGACCAGGACCTGTGGGCGTTGTCAGCGGACAGACTCATCACCAGATCGGGCTTCTCGGCCGGCTTGCCGGCGCCCGCCTCGAGCTTGCCGTCGCGGCAATCCCAGTAATAAGAGCAGTTGGGGCCGTCCTCGGTGTAGTCGAACCATATAAGCTGGTTGACCTTCTTCAATCCCGTGCTCAATTCCTTATCTTCCCTGGTCGATTCGAAAAGCTTCAGAAAAGCCTTGATAGGTTCGGTCTCATCTTTCCAGTATTCCATTTCCGTCTCCCTTTCGCCTGACAGTGCCTGTTTTGTCCCACCTCACATTACGCTCCCCGGTGCGCCTGAGCGCAAATCCGATCACAGGGCCTTGATGTACAGGTTGAAAATGTCTTCCTCTTCCAAATAACGGGGATTATAGCTTACTTGAGAATCACTTGCGGCCAGCTCGACTGTGGGCATTAACCGCTCCCTGTCATCGGCAAGGCCGAAGTCCTTCAGGGTTTGGGTCAGGCCGATCCGGGCCTTCAGGTCTTTGACTGCCTGCACGGCCATCCGGGCTGCTCCGAGCGGGTCCTTCCCGCTCACGTCCATTCCCATGGCGTCTGCCACCATCATGAAGCGTACGGGGCATTCCTCCACATTGTGCTCCATGATTAGGGGGAGCATGATGGCGTTTGCCAAACCGTGAGGGATTCCGTAATGGGCGCCCAGAGCATGCGCGGTTGCATGGGTTCCGCCCAACTGCGCGTTATTGAAACACATTCCCGCCAGCGTGCTGGCTATAAGCATGTGGCCTCTTGCGGTAACGTTGTGCGGCTCCATCACCGCCTCCGGGAGGTACCGGAAGATAAGCCTGATGGCGTGAAGACCGAGTGCGTCTGTAATGGGTTCAGCGCCCGTAGAGGTCACCCCCTCCACAGCGTGGGTAAGCGCGTCCATTCCGGTAAATGCGGTCACCTTCGGGGGCAGGCTCACCGTCAGCTCCGGATCGAGCATGGCCAGGTCCGCATTGAAGGGGTGGGTTATCGCAAGCTTCGCCCTGGCTTCGACATCCAGTACGACTATCGCGTTGGTGACTTCGCTTCCTGTTCCGGCAGTGGTGGGGAACACGATGTGCGGCGGAAGCGGTTTGGCGCCTTCCCAAAGGCCCGCCTGCTCGGCGAGCGGCCTGAAGTCGTCTACTCCTTCACCTATCATGATGTTTATTGACTTGGCCGTATCCATGACGCTCCCGCCGCCCACCACGACCAGGCAGTCCGCTCCACGGGACCTGTAGAACGCAGCCCCCTCGTTGATGTTATCGAGCCGGGCATCCTGAACGATGTTGTCGAAGACCCCCACCAGCTCAAGGTCTGACTTGCGCACCTCTTCCGCCACCATCTCGGCCACGCCTGCCTGGACCAGCCCTTTGTCCGTGACTATGAGGACATTGCTCCCGCCAAGCTGCGCCATTTCGAAGGCCAACTCCCTGCGTACTCCGGGCGAGTACATGATTCGCGGCCTGTTCATCCAGGTGAAAAAGGGCTCAAACTCAACGTCCGCGCACTTCATCTCTACCTCCTCGTGAGTGACCTTAGCCAAAACAGGAATTTGATTCTTTTCATTTTATGCCTCCCTGATTTGGGAGCTAACAAAGGGAAGGTGGTAAAGCACGTGAGCAAAATTATAGTACGCCAGAGTCGTGGATTAGCAAGAAATATTTTTGGACGGTGGGTCGTGGAGCAAGGCGCAAAGTGAGATAGAAGGACTGAGTAGAGCCTCATATTCCATCTCAATGATCACATTACTTTGTCACACTCCCTTGCAAAACGGCTTTCACAATGCCTTCCCGGTTGATCCCCTCTGAGTTGTAGAGTTCTTCGGGTTTTCCGGAAGAGCCGTATCTTGTTACCCCAAGCCTCACCAGCCTGCACGGAAGACAATTTTCGGCCAGAATCAGGGCGACCAGAGATCCAAGACCTGTATCGATATGATGGTCCTCTGCAGTCACAATGAGGCCCGTTTCGGCTGCCTGGTGGATTGCGTGGACGTCCAGCGGCTTGATCGATGCGAAATTGAGTACGGCCGCCCGGATACCGTGATTTTTGGCCAGCTCTTCGGCTGCCTTCACCGCTTCGTGAATCGGAGGACCATATGCGAGTATGGCCGCCTGGTCGCCATGCCTGAGCCAGTCGGCCCTGGCGGGTGAAAACAGATAATCGTCGGCGAACGCAGGCCGGCCCAATTCGTCAAGGATTGCGGGCAGTTTTGATCGGCCCATTCCGACAAAGAAGTTGCCGGGCCGCTCGGCCACGTACCTGATGATCCTGTCGGTCTGGTTCGGATCGGCCGGAATGAATATGGAAAAGCCGAACAGGTTCTGGAGCAATCCGATATAGTCGATGCACTGGTGTGTCTGGCCGTCCTCTCCGACGTCGAGTCCAAGGTGTGTGCATACCAGCTTGAGGTTTGTAGTGTTGATGTCATTCATCCTCATCTGGTTGAAGACTTCCGTGACCCCGAAAATCCCGAAAGTACTGAAAAAGGCCGCAAAGCCCTCCCTGCTGATTGCTCCCGAAGCGGTTGCGGCGTGGTGTTCCTGGATGCCGGATTCAAAGAAGGCGTTGCCTGAAACCTTGTGGAACCCTTCCATTTTCACCGAGCCCTCCAGGTCGCAGCTAAAGCCGATAACCCCGGGAACTGTCCCGGAGTTGTTGAGCCGGGCAAGGTCCTCGAGGGCAGACCCATAAGCAGACCTGTTATCGGTGATAATCTCGGGGCCGTAAGTCCTGGGGGCGCCGGTCTCGATGCGGGGATAAACGGGTTGATTCGAGAAATGTTTCTGAAACACAACGCATGCTCGCCGCTTTTCCTTCAGCCCGGCGATGGGGTTGTCCAGTCCAAGCTCCTCGAGGGCTTTTGCAGCCTCCGATTCACTTAGAGTCGAGCCGTGGTACTTTGCCTTGTTTTCCATGAATGGGACGCCCTTACCCATTACGGTCCGGGCGACGATCGCCGACGGAAAGCGCGGGTCCCCGGCCTCGAAGCGGTAAACGTTTCGGAGCGCATGAAAAATCTGCTCGAAGTCATGGCCGTCTTCGATATAGACCACGTTCCAATGAGCTGCGGCATAGTCAGCCCGGATTTCCTGGGGCATTACCGAGTTGGTGCTTCCACCGATCTGGAGGTAGTTGCGGTCTATGAGGACCGCTATGTTGTTGAGGCCGTATTTTACGGCGAATCGGCGCGCCTCCGAGATCTGTCCTTTCTGCTGTTCGCCGTCGCCCATGAGCACGAAGACCCTGTTTTTCTTTCCCTGGAGTTTCAAACCCAGGGCCATTCCGGTCCCGGCTGAAAGGCCCTGTCCAAGGATCCCGGTATTCCATTCGATGCCGGGAACACAGGATTCGACATGGCCGGTAAAAGCCGAACCGGCGCGCCGGTATTCCATACAGAAATTGTCCTCGTCCAGATAGCCGAACTCGTTCAGCACGCTGTAAACACCCGGACTGACGTGACCCATGCTCACGATCAGCCGGTCACGCTCCTGCCAGCAAGGGTCGCTGGGATCGTGCGGCATGGTGCTGTAGAGCATCAGAAGAAGGTGAAGCGAGGACATTGAACCGCCGGGATGGCCGCTCCCGGCAAGGGTGGTGCTAACGATGATGCGGCGCATGCAACGCAGCCACATCTCATTCAAAGTTCTTTTCTGCTGCTCGCTCAAAACAGCCTGATCCAGCGAAATCTTAAACATTCCGTAATCCTCCACATGGGTGAATCGGCAAATGGGTGAGTGGGTGAATAGGTTAGTGGGTGAATGGACCGCTTCTATTTCACCGGTTCACCCAAGTTTTTCAGGACCGCCTGAACGAATTCCAGGACCGCCTTTACAAAGGGCGTATCTGAGTCCCCATTGAGCACCGGATTGCCGCGGTCTCCCGCATTGACCACTTCGGGATCGAAGGGCAATTGCCCAAGAAAATCCACCTTCATCGCATCGGAAGTCTTGCGTCCGCCGCCCGTCTGGAAAATGGGAATAAACCGGCTGCAATGCGGGCAGAAAAGTCCGGACATGTTCTCGACAAGCCCCAGAATCTCCAATTCCACCTTGCGGCAAAAATTTATGGATTTTCTTACGTCGGCAAGCGCCACTTCCTGGGGGGTGGTAACTATCAGCGCTTTGGCGTCGGGAACGAGCCTGGAAATGCTGAGGGCCTCATCTCCCGTGCCCGGCGGCGAATCGAATACCAGAAAATCGAGGTCGTCCCACCTGCAATCGGCCAGAAACTGCTTTATTACACCGTGTTTTAAAGGACCCCGCCAGATTATTGCGGAGTCGGTGTCCTCCAGCATTGATTCGATGGATACGATTTTCAGATTGGGTCTGTATTCGTGCGGGATGATTTCGCGATCGGCAGTGATGTTAAGAGGCCCGTTCAACCCGAACATCTTTGCAATGGAAGGCCCGTGCAGGTCGATGTCCAGAAGTCCAACCTGGTATCCCTTTTGCGCCAGCGCCAGCGCCAGGTAGCTGGCGACGCTGCTTTTGCCCACTCCCCCCTTGCCGCTCATTACCAACACTTTGTTCCTGATGCGCGCGAGCCTGCACTCGATGAGGTCCTCTTTAGACTTCTTTTGCGTAGCGCTTGGACAGCCCGCGCACGATTTCTGGTCACATTTCATAGTAAAAACCGCTCCTTTAGCGGATGCCGGATTTCGAAAAAAAGACTCCGGGCATTGCGAGGCGCTCCGATTTGTGCAAAATCGAAGCTAACCACATTAAAAGTTATCCTCCACGAAGTCAACCTCAGGATGCCGGCAAGAATTTACCGCAGGGCTTCCGGCTAAACGCCTCTGGTTATCGACAGATCAGGGGTAGCGTGGAGGAGAAGACCAAAATTCAACTAGATCAACAGGGGTCTCAGGACCTGCGGATCTTTCTGCCACAGAAGGTCCACAAGGGACTAAGCTGCGGTTCATCATGGCGTATTTCCACCATGCAGCGGGGGACATGATGAACTGCGCCGAATTTTTACTAATTTTAAACCCATCAGGGCAGGGAACAACAGTCCTTTCGCCGGGGCCGTTTACTTTTTCGTGAGATATTGCTAACATTCGCACGCTTAGCGCGTAGTGAATTTATTTTCGGTGCACTTGGGATATGAAGAAGCGGGCAGACTGAAGATCACAAATCGGGATCGAAAATTGCAAGAGACACTTCTTTTTTCGACCCCCGGGTTAGAGTTTCGTTTAATGAGGACATCCCATGGATGAGCAAATTTGTCTTCTGGATCAGTTTCAGCAGGAATTCAATCTGCCTGAAGAGCAGAAACGGCTTCTGCAGCAATCCTTTTTCGTCGAATGCCTCCCGTTGATGGATGCTTTCGAAAACATTGCGATTACCGATGAAGGCCGAATCCTTCGCGTTATGGCCAAGCATCTGGGCATTCCGATGCTCGAGCGCGAAGACTATCCGGAAAAGCCCGTGCTTCTGGAAGGCGTCTCAATGTTTTTTCTGCGCAAGCACGCTGTTTTGCCCATTCAAGTGGAAAGCGGGCGGGTGAGGGTGGTGGTGAATAATCCCTTGAACCTGCCGATTCTAAATATTGTTTCGAGCTATTTTGGCGGAATGGAACTTAGCCTTTGCATAGGGCAGCGTGAGGAAATCCGCACGGCTATCGACCGGCTCTACGGAACGGCGGCCCGCGAGGCCGAAGAACAGTCAAGGGATGGGATCACCATAGGTGCGGACGGCTTCGAGGAAGATTTGGAACACCTCAAGGGGCTGGCCCAGGAGGCGCCTATTGTGAGGCTGGTAAACGTGCTGATCTCCAGAGCGCTCGATATGAGGGCCTCGGACATACATTTCGAGCCTTTCGAGCGCTCCTTTCATGTACGATGCCGGGTGGACGGGGTGCTTTTCGATCTCGACCAGCCTCAGAAGGGCATGCAGTCAGCCATCGTGAGCAGGCTCAAACTTATGGCCAACCTTAACATAGCCGAACGCCGCCTGCCCCAGGACGGCAAGATCAAAATAAGGTTTGGAAATCGCGAGGTTGACATTCGAGTCTCGAGCGTGCCGACCATCTATGGGGAGAGTGTGGTCCTGAGGCTCCTTGCGCAGGAAAGCGTTGAATATGATCTGACCAACCTGGGGATGGATAATAAAGACCTTGGTTATGTCGAGAACCTGATCGAGCGCCCATATGGGATGATCCTGGTCACCGGACCGACCGGATCGGGCAAGACTACGAGTCTGTACGGAGTTCTGAAAAAGCTCAATACGGTCACGCGCAAGATTATCACGGTCGAAGACCCGGTAGAATACCAGATAAACGGAATAAACCAGGTCCAGGTAAAACCGCAGATTGGCCTGACCTTCGCAAGTGCGTTGCGCTCCCTGGTTCGACAGGATCCTGACGTTTTGCTGATAGGTGAAATTCGTGACAAGGAGACTGCCGATATAGCCATTGAATCGGCCCTGACGGGACATCTTGTCCTCTCGACACTGCACACCAATGACGCCCCGGGGGCAATTACGCGCCTTAGAGACATCGGCATCGAGTCCTTCCTGATGGCCGATTCGCTTCTGTCGATTATGGCCCAACGTCTTATCCGCTTGCTGTGTCCTCACTGCAAAACCGAAGACGAGGCCCGTGAAGGGGACAGGAAACGAATCGGCGAAATACTGCCCGATCTGCCCGAGAGCCTTACCATCTACCGGAACAAGGGGTGCGAGAGGTGCGGATACACCGGTTATAAAGGCAGGCAGGCAATTTTCGAGATCCTGCCGATCAACGATGCAATAAGATCGAACATCGTGGCTGGCAAAGACGCCGGAAGCATTGCCCGTACTGCGTATGAACTGGGCTATCGGCCGCTGGTCCACCATGGGTTCCGAAAAGTGGTTGAAGGGATTACGAGCCTTTCCGAGGTCCTGAGGGTAACAAGCCTGTCAGTTCAGTGAATTGTGAATGGTGAATCTCACCGCTCCGATCACTAATCGCTGATCACCAATCACTAATCACGGAGTTCGTATGAGTTTTTTCCAATACCAGGCGCGGGATGCCAGTGGGGCAATACACCGGGGAGTGATGGAAGCGCTCTCGGAACTGGAGGCCGCCAGGAAGCTTAAGGCGGGCAGGCTTTTCCCGGTAAAGATCAAGGCCGTAAGAAGCCGGAAGAAGCGGCGGGTTCCCGAAGAGCATATCATCCGTTTTTTTTTCGATCTCTCCGACCTTCTTGTTGCAGGCTTGCCGCTTGACCGCGCCCTTGGCCTCATAAGCAGCAATCAGACTCACAAACGCTTTCAGCGCATGGTGGAGGACTTGTTGGAAAGCGTTCAGGCCGGAAACGATCTCTCCGGCGCCCTGAGTCAATTTCGAGATGTATTCGGCTCTCTGTCCGATCACATGATAAGGGCAGGCGAAGCAAGCGGCACGCTCGGGCCTATCCTCAAGCGCCTGGCCCAGTACCTCGAACAGCGGCGCGCATTTCGACAGTCCATGATCTCATCGATGATCTACCCTGTTATCCTGCTGGGGACCTCTCTGGTTTCGATGGTAGTCCTGCTGGTCTATGTCATACCCAAATTTGCGCAAATCTTTCACGACCTGAATCAGAAGGTCCCTTTTCTAACCCAGGTTATGGTCGATATCGGCGTATGGCTAAAAGAGTTCGGCTGGTTAGTCCCGATCGCCATAGCAGTGTGCTTCTGGGGCGGCAAATACCTTCTTCTCCGGCCAAATGTCAGAAGATTTCTGGATAAATCCCTGTTCTGGTTCCCATTTTCGCGTTACTTGATCCTTCACAGCGAGCTCACCCGCTTTTGCCGAACACTTGGGACCATGCTGGAGTCGGGGGTTCCCCTTCTAAGGGCCCTCAGCCTCGGCCAGGAACTGATAATGAATGCCGTTCTCAGGGAGTCGATTGCTCCCCTGCATCAGGAAATAAAAAGCGGGCGGTCGATGAGCAATTTTTTTCGCAACCATTCCGCTTTTCCGGCGAGATTGGGAACAATGTTGCGCATATCTGAAGAGCAGGGCAACATGGGAACGGGTCTGCTCTCTCTTTCGGAATACTTTGAAAAAGAACTTCAAAGGACGCTTCAGCGGATCATGACCCTCATGGAGCCTCTGGTGATCTTGTTCACCGGCGGACTTATCGCCCTGATGGTCATCAGCATGTTTAAGGCTATTTTTGGAATCAACGATATCAAATTCTAAACGGAAGACGAAAGGCGGAATGCGGAAGATGGATAAAAGATGGCGGGTATTATCCAATTTTCGATTTCTGCCCTGCGTCCCGCGTCCTCCGATCTCCGTTCGCGGTTTTACCCTGATCGAGATGATCGTTGTACTGGCGATCATTGCAGTGACTATTGCCGTGGTTGTCCCAAAGGTCGGCTCCAACTGGAAACAGATTGAAGACAGCGATTTTCTTCAGCAGTTCACGGGGTCAATAGACAGGAGCCGCCTGTTCGCCATGAATTGCGGACGTCCGATCACGTTCAGACTGAACGGGGCTGCGCGGGTTTACGGCTATGAAAACCCACCCAGATGGTCAATACCTCTTAATGCCGAGATATTTTCGGACAATCTGCAAACGGACCCGGAAACCGGCGATTTCCTGATCGTTTTTCACCCCGACGGCAGCCTCGTCGGAAACGATTTTGAGGTAGTCTTCGATCACGAGCGCACTTACCACATCTCCATACATCCACTGTTTGGAACGGTAAGTCTCAAGAGGATTAAGTGAGGGTGTGAGAAAACAGACGCACAGACACTGCGCTGGGACACGAGGACGGGGGGACGCGGGGACGAGGGGAAAAGGCCCTCTCCCCCTCTCCGGGTCGGTCTCTAATGCGAGGAGACGGGAACGCGGATTCACGCTCCTTGAGATGCTGGTCAGCTTGGCGATCGGCACTTTGATTATCGGTGCCGTGATGGGGGTTATCTCCGAATCGATTCGGTATAAGATCAATTTGAAGGAAAAGGCTTCTATTCAGCCCATATTGGAGTCCGCTGCACAGGTTATCCTGGCCGATCCGGTAAAAGCTATGGACGGATTTGTGCGCCTGGGCGAGCTTGATGGATCTCCTGAGGTGGGTGTTGATCTGCTTCCGGTCGCACTTGATCAAGAAAGTGAAGGCGGTGGCAAATTCGGTCGGTTATTCCGTGTGATGCTGAGCTACAAATCCGCAAGCCTGGAATTTAGTATAATAATTCCCAATAAATAGTTAATGGGAGATACGGTGAGGCTTAAACGCTGGGACAAAACCGGCTTCACACCTCGCAGAGCGAGGAGTTTTTATCCGGTCGGTGACCGGAAAGGTTTCACGCTCATGGAGCTGATCCTGGCTACGGCGATTTCCGCGCTCGTGGTCGGCATTCTCGCGGTTTGTTTTTCGTTTGCGCTGCGCGTATGGGAGAGCGTTCAGAATCAAAAGCCGGACCAGACTTTCCAGTTGGCCGATCTGCTCAGTCGCCAACTGGCTGAATGCGATCCAACGCCCATCAAGTTCAAGGATAGCGCGCATCCCGTGTTCACCGGGCAACCGAACTCTATTGCTTTTGTAACCACTCATTCCGTAAAGGCGATCTCACAGGGTGTTCCGGTAGTCGTTCGTTACACGTATGATCCGGGCTCGAGGGTGCTCGACTATTCTGAACTTCTGCTTGACCCCTATCATCCGGATTCCATCGAGAAGTTTGCCGCCAGCCGGTCTTCCAGCAAAAAAGAGACCGTAGTTCGCTCTTATGGAGTTGAGTTTCCGGAATTCGTTCTGGCCTATGCCGGCAAGGAATCAAAGGAGTTTTCACAATCCTGGGAATCTGCGGACCAAATACCGGTGGAAGTCCTTCTGAGGTGGAGAGCAAATGATTCGGTCGTTTATGCCCGGGTCTGCATGATAAACGCTCTGTTGTCGGTCGAGGTTCAAACGGGGCCGGGTGCCGTAGGCGGAGTCCCGGGCGCTGTAGGCGGAGTCCCGGGTGCCGGAGGTGGAGTCCCGGGTGTCGGAGGTGGAGTCCCGGGCGTCGGTGGGACTGCCCCAAACACTGGCTTAAACCAATGAATAATATCGCCCGAAGCTTGAGACGGAAGACGGAAAACAGAAGACGGAAGACGAAGATACGGCCTCCGTACTCTATTATCCGTCCTCTGTCATCCGCAAGGGGTGTCGTGCTAATCGCCGTTCTGTGGTGTTGCGCCCTTATCATGTGGTTTGGATTGCAGATAAGCGCTCAGACCCGCCTGCTGGGAGAGGACCGGATTCACTCGATACGAGGCGCCCAGGCCCTTTATCTTGCCATCGGGGGATGCTATGAAGCCCTGGCGCGGATGGGCCAGGCGCCTCCTTCGGGGTTGGGCAAGCCCACCGGTCTGAACTGGCAGCCGGATGGGCAGCCACACATAGTCGAGTATAGGAGCGGCATCGCCGTTGTGATTATCGAAGCTGAAGAGATCAAGGTAAATGTCAATAAGGCCCAGCAGGTTCAACTCATGCAGGTGCTTCAGAGGGCCGGCGCCGATGAATCTACCTCGGAGCAACTGGCGGACCGGATAATGGATTTTATCGATGCCGACGATATACCCCGGCTCCACGGGATGGAAAAAGATGACTATGTTAAGGCGGGCCTTAACTACATTCCGTTCAACGGCCCGCTCACCGGCCTGGATCAGTTGCTGCTCGTCCCTGGCCTCAGCCAGCAGCTGTTTTACGGCTACGATCGCGGAATAGATGAAAGGATGCGCGAGTTTCCGGAAATTTTTCAGGATATAGTAATTCCGGCCAAAAATTCCCTGTTCAGCCTGTTGACTATATATGGCGGCAATATAAACTTGCCGTCGGACCTTGAAGAGCAACAGGAGTCCGTGCTCAAATTGATCTCCTGGAAACCCGGAGGCATCTATCGCATTCTTTCGTTTGGCAAATCGGGAAACGGACCTCCGAGCGCGGGTATCTGGCTGACGGTACGCTTCATGAGCGGCGGAGATAAACCTTACACGATATTGAGCAGGAAGGTGATGTAGGCTATGATGGAGGATGCACATGCAGACACGGAGACAAAACCCTCGCTGTGTCACCCCCTGTCTCACTGAGCGTGTCAATCCGCATCGCCGGCCATGCGGCCCCGATGGAAACTAATTCGATTCACAAGGAACAGTAATGCTAAAAAGCATAATCAAATACAGACCGACCAACCTGCACGCTGTCTATGTGGAACCTCTTATGATAGAGGTTCTGCAGGCGCATAGACGCTGGAGATCGTGGGAAGTCGGAGTGGCCGAACAATCCCGTGTCCCCCGGGGTCAATCGGTTTACGATTATCTCCAATATCTGAACCTCAAGCCGAAGGGCAGGAAAGGAAGCGCCCTGCTGGCCATTGTGTCGAGCGCTTACTATTCGGTCCACAGTGAACACTACCCCCTGTCAATAAAGGACCAGCTCGATGATGCGGTCAACTTCGACTGGCAGGAAAACATCTTTCAGGAGCAAGGCAGGACCCTGTATTTTTCCGGGCTGCCCGTTGCGTTGAATCAGCATGTTTCCATCCCCATTTTCTCCATCCAAAGGGAGATTTACGACAAACTGAACCAGGCGCTCAATGGAACGCTTTTTCATACCTTCGCCGTGGTGCCGAGCGCGCTTTCGTTTTCAGCTCTGCTGCCCCTGATCGATGGGGTGGGAGAAGAATGCGAGATCATTGCCCGCGGTTTGGATGAAGAGAACCTTGAAGTACATCGCTTTTACCGGGGCGCCTTTTTGGACTCTGCGGTGGTCGATAAGTCTTTCCATGGGCTGAAACTGTTTGGCGAGAAGCTCAAATGCACCGGCAACGAGGAGTGCGAGCCGCACATCCATCTTGTCTGCGCGCCCGGGGAGAGCAATTCTGCCGAAAGTCCGGCCTCAACCTGGGGGACGGTGGGGTTGCCGGTTAAGGTGCAGGAGGTCCCCGAGTCTTTAATCACCAGTTGGATCAACCGCCTTCTAAAACAGGACGCTATTCACACTTTCGATTCGGAAATCCTGTTAAAGCCGTGGCAGATTCCTCGAATTGTCGCGCCTCTGGCGGCGCTTATTTTTATTTTCGTCCTCTATGGCCTGTATCAATCGCACTCGAGCGCAAGCATGGTTGAGACCAACAATCGCCTGAAGGCTCAGGTCCATCAGCTCGAGGCCCGGTGGAAACCCATCGAGGCGCTCCAGACACGTATTGCGAAGTTTCAGGAAGATCAGAAAACACTGTCGCAGTTCAACCGCGATGACTATCAGCTCGTGGAGCTTCTGAACTTCCTTACCCAGCTTACTCCCGATGATACCTGGCTCAATTATCTCTCACTTCGCCAGGGACAGCTTATTCTCAGGGGCGAAAGCAAATCGGCGATCAAGTATCTCGCCGAGTTGTCGAAAATTGAGGGGCTTAGCGACGTCAAATTCGCTTCTCCGGTAACTCGAGACCCCGGGACCGACGAGGAGAGGTTTAACGTCCAGCTTCAACTGGATATGGAGAAGCTGAAAAAAAGTTTCGAAGCGCTGCCGCCTGAAATACCCGGTGGGGCATTGGGCGAGAGTCCAACTGCCGAGGCGCCCGTCGCCAAAAAAGGACTGCTTGAAGGATCGCCCTCCACGGCCGAAGAACAGGGGGGCGATGAGACGCCTGAAGGGGGCGAAGCAGCCCGTGAGCAGGCCCCCGAGGAGAGTGCGCAATGAAAGTCGGAATTCCGAAGATAAGAATCGAGAATATCCGCAAATACCGAGGGTCAATAGTGGCGTCAGCCATCGTGGTGGTGGCACTGGCGGCGGCTTATTTTATCCTGATTGCGCCGATAGCGGCTCAGAAAGAGGAACTTGATTCGAAAATCAAACTGCAGCAGGAACTCATTGCCAAATACGATCAGAAGCTCAAACTGAGTCAAAGCATTCAGGACAACCTCGCACGGCATGAGGTAGAGCTCAAGGAGATGCAAAAAAAGCTGTTCAGGGGGACCGACCCTTACCAGCTCGCCGCTTCTCTGGGAGACCTGCTTTCATCAAAGGGTGGGGCTGAGGGACAGAAACTGGACATCAAGACCTATCAGGTACTTGCCAGCAAGGAGTACGGTCTTTATCAGGAAGTGCATCTGAGATTTAATCTCATGACAAACGTCGATGGGCTGCACTATTTTCTTTCCAAGGTCAAGAATTCTGAGTTCGCCATCCTGGTGCAGGAAATTAATATCCAAAAAATACAAAGAAATAAGGGCCCTGACCTTGTAGTAAACGTAATTCTTGCAGCGCTCATGGAAAAAGGAGAAAAATCCTAGCTGGTTTCCATCCGGCAACTTGGTAAAGTTCCCGGGACAAATCCGCAAGATGGGTGTTTCCGAATAGAGACCAGTCAGCGTAGAATCTACGGAGTCCTTCCATATTTCGCACGATTCATTCCGATTAGCGCTATAGCTTCTTATCCTGTTGCTCATTCAACGATTGTGATATAGTATCGCTTGCTGTTTGAGAGCGCCAGTCCGCAGTTCTCTGCAAGGAGGGGATCTTTATAATGAGAACGTGCCTATATATCCTAGCGATAATACTAGTAATTACCTCTATTTCATGTCAATATGCACCGCAGAGCCCGGTCGCCCGGATACCGCCGCCGGCCTCTGAAGGCTCCTCTGCTTCCATGCCGGACGCAATCACTTCATCCCAGGCTGCCGCTGCTGATAAATACTCAGCACAGGCGAAGGAGGATCAGAACGAGGTTTCCAAAAAAATTTCCCTCTCAGGCAAAGAGAAACCGCCAAAGAAAGTATCCCCCATCAAGCCCGTGATCGCTCCTGTCGAGACGGGACTTTTAAGCCCTTCAACCCAGGAAATCCCCGCCGGGCCGTCTGTACCTGCGCAGGGTGAAAAGCAGCGCATCGTCCTTAATTTCGAGAAAGCCGATATTGCCGAGGTCACTAACCAGATATTCAGCGATCAGTTGAAGCTCAATTACGTGATGGACCAGACCCTTCAGGGCCGGATAAGCATGTATATAGACGGTGATTTCGAAAACGGCGAACTCCTCCAGATGGTGGAAAGGGCCTATGAAGCAAATGGGATCAGCGTCGTCCCCAAAAAAGGGTTTTATTTCATTCAGCTTTCCCAGAAAACGGGAGGCGGTCTTCCCGTGGCCGATGCGCAACTGCTGGCAGAAGAAAAAGGGACAAGGCCGCTCGTAGTAATTTATCGGCTTCGATTCATGGATCCCAAGCAGGCGACCAACCTGATCACCCCTTTTCTAACGCCCGGAAGGAAGGTCATAGCCGAACCGCTTACCAACAGCCTTATCTTCGTTGAAGAAACCGATAATGCCCGCATCCTTGTCAATCTTCTCAAGACGATTGATATAAATGTTCTTAAGGAAATCAGCATGGAGATCGTCCCCCTTTCTTCAATAGCTCCTCAGGACGCCGTTCAGGGGATGGAATCTCTCATGGGCAAGCTTGGCGGGTTCAAGGAGAGCGCCATCAAGAACAGCCTGGCGCTTATGCCCCTGAACAATTTCGGGGGCGTGCTGGTCATGGCCCAGAACCCCGAACTGCTCAAATCGGCCCGGCAATGGCTACAGGCCCTGGATGTGCGCGGGATAGGGAACGAGCAAGAGATCTATGTGTACTTCGTCCAGAACGGCCTGGCGCGGGACATTGCACAGATCGTGAGCTCGGTGCTCGGGATTGAGACTGCCGGTGGGATGGGACAAAAGCTCGTGCCCTCCGGGGGCACCGCAGCCCGCAGCGCCTTCGGCACGACCGGCGTCGGGTCGAGCGGCGGCAGCCCCTTCGGCGGCGGCGGCCTCTTCGGCAGCTCCGGCACTGGTTCTTCCATCGGGGGCACCGGGTCATCCATGGGCGGCACTGGCGGGGTTGCCGGAAGCTCCTTTGGAAGCACGGCTTCCCGAACAGGCAGCACAACCACCGGCGCTTCCCAGGGCGCCGGCGCCGGCGCGAGGGGAGCCGGTACGGCGCCCAAGCCCGGCGGTATCTTTACCGGTGAGGTGATGATAATTCCCGACGAGGTCAATAACGCGATAGTCGTCCGGTCAAATGCCGTCGATTATGGAAAGATAAAAAAGACGATCGAGACCCTCGATATCATTCCGAGGGCTGTACTGATAGAGGTGATGGTTGCCGAGGTGGACTTGACCAAGGACTTCAGCTACGGGCTGCAATATTATTTCCAGACCCATCCCAACACTAACACCGGTTATGGCCTTTCTTTCGGCGGATTGTCCAATCAGGCAGCCACCACCACCTCAGGGACCAGCACCTCGACTACTCCTACGGGCGCATTTCCTATTAGTATCGGGAGTTTGGCAGGTGCAGGGGTTGCGATGTCCTGGGTTGCCAACGCACAAAACCTCGCGTTTCTTTTGAGCGCTCTGGCCTCCAAAACCAACGTCACTGTGCTTGCCTCTCCAACGCTGCTGGCCACCGACAACAAGGAGGCAACCATTACAGTCGGCGGCAGTGTGCCGGTACCGACCGGTTCGTATTCCACCGCCGAGACGGGGACGTTGACGAACTCCGTTTTCAGCACGATCCAGTACGCCGAAACCGGCGTCATCCTCGACATTACTCCGCATATAAACGCAGGAGGCCTGGTCCGGCTCGAATTGGAACAGACGATTCGAGAGGTTGGCGCCAACTCTACGGTCGGCGCCAACAATACCGCGCCAACGTTTACCGAAAGGAACATAAAGACCAGTCTTCTTGCCCAGAACGGCTCAACGGTGGTAATCGGCGGAATAATCCAGTCGCAGAACACAGTCGTCAAAGGCGGGATTCCCTATCTCCAGGACATACCCCTGCTCTCGCCTCTTTTCCAGAGCAGAAGCAACAATCTACAGCGGACCGAACTACTGGTGGCCATTACTCCGCACGTAGTCGACCAAAGAGGTTCGGAAGCTCCCGCCGAACTCCTCCAGAAGCTCAACAATTTGAAGTGGAGAGCCGGGCAGTGACTGGGCGGGAGGGACTGATGCGGGGAGGGGGAGACGTGGAGTCGGAGAGCCCTGAAATCAATTCATGAAGAACACCGCAATTTATTTGACACTCTTTTATTTCTTATTGACAGATGCTTTACTCAATTCGAATAATATCATGGATGTCTTCATCGCCAATTGGTAGACGTCCAGCTCTCAAAAGTGTCGAATGCTAACCATCTCTCCCTCTTCCACCTGAAGCAGACGCGAAGAGATCGACTGCATTTGATCTCCGCGTCTCCTGTATCCGCGTCACTCTTTAAGGCGCCACCTGCGCGCGATTTCAAAAAGGGTCCTTACCCCGAAGCCGGTTGCGCCCCTTGGACAAAAGCCGGTGTCTTTGTCGGTCCATGCGGTGCCGGCAATATCCAGGTGCGCCCAGGGGATTTCCTTCGGTACGAACTGTTTGAGAAACATTGCACCGACGATTGTCCCGGCGCTGCGATCTCCAACGTTTTTCATGTCGGCCACATCGCTCTTCAAAGCCTCGAAGTAAGAGTCCCACAGAGGCAGCGGCCAGAATCGTTCCCCAATTGAGTCGCCGATCTGCTGAATGGATCGGACCAGTTCTTCGCGGTTGCCCAAAACTGCGGCTACATCCCTGCCAAGAGCGATGATGCTAGCCCCGGTAAGGGTAGCGATATCGACCATGAGCGCGGGTTTGAAGCGGCCGGCGGCGTAGGCCAGCGCATCACAAAGCACCATCCTGCCTTCGGCATCGGTGCTTATGATTTCGACCGTCTGCCCCGAATAGGAGCGAAAAACGTCTCCGGGCTTATATGCCCGGCCACCGGGCATATTTTCCGTGCAGGGAAGTATGCCCGCCACTCGCCTCACCAGACCGGTGCGGCCGATCACCTCAAAGGCACCCAAAACGGAAGCGGCCCCAGCCATGTCCTGCTTCATTTCTTCCAGCTTATCTCTGGATTTGAGCGAAATGCCTCCCGTGTCGAAGGTGATGCCCTTGCCGATGAAAACAATCGGAGGGTCGTTCCGGGTCCCGGGCGGCACATGCTCGATGACGATGACAAATGCGGGTTCAGTGCTGCCTTGGGCGACTGCAGCAAAGGCCCCCATGCCCATGGATCGCGCCGAATCCAGGTCGATTATTTCGATTTTGAACCCGAATTTTGCAGCTATTGCGGATGCGGTTTCGGCAATAAATCCGGGGGTCGCCCGGTTTGCCGGAGATATGGTCAGGTCTCTGGCAAGCGCGATTCCCGCGACTTCATGGCCTGCCAGGGCGGCAGTTTCAAGCAGCTCCGGTCCTGGATCGGCATCGCACAGAAGCAGGATGGACTCGGGGCTTTGCGGGGCATCCGAGTTTTTGGTCTTCATTTCATTGAAACGATGAAGACCGGCTATCGCGCCGATGAGACCCTCCCGCAGCAGACTCTCTACAGTGCAGGAAGGCGGCTCGCAGGGGAACCCTTCGAAGGCCGATATTGGAATACCCGGCCTATTGATGCCCATCTCCCGGCACTTTCTCAGAGCAAATGCAGCGGAGGTTTTCAGCTTTTCGATTTCGAACTGTTCCGGCGGGCCCAGACCGGCAAGTATGACGCGCTGGATTCGCACGTCACCGGCAGGCGCATAAACGACGGCCACCTCAGAGGGCTTGCCTTTAAAGTCGGGCAGCGCAGCGGAGACAGCGAGCCATTTTCCAACATCTTCCAGAAATCCCTTTAAGCCCGGAAGATATCCATCGGACTTCTCGAAAACAAAGAAGACCAATGCATCTGCCCGCCACTCATTAGGGGGAGCAATTTGCCATTCAATCTGCATTCGAATCCTCATTTGGAGGCTATCACGGCAGCGATAGTACTCATATGTCCTATTGGACTTATAATTTATCCTGTGACATCTTAATTGCGATACCGGATCTTGATCTTCAGCTTAATTTTTAATACTACTAAAAAATAATAATTCGAGAAAGGAATTGACAAAAAAAAAGCTTGGGTGAATAGGTAAAAGCTTCAGGGTCCTAATCACCCGTTCACTATTTCAGCGATAGAGGAGAAAGACGCATGACCCAACGAGTCTACAACTTCAATCCGGGACCGGCTGCCCTGCCACTCGTTGTGCTCGAGCAGGTAAAGATGGAAATACTCGATTTTCAAGGCTCAGGCATGTCGGTGCTCGAAATAAGCCATCGGTCCAAGAGTTTTCAAACCGTTCTGGAAAGTGCCGTACAGCGGGTCCGGCGCCTGCTGGGCCTCGACGACAACTATGAGGTCCTTTTCATTCAGGGAGGTGCAAGCCTCCAATTCTCCATGGTCCCGATGAACCTTGCCGTAGCCGGCAAGCCCGTCGATTACGTGCATACCGGGACCTGGTCGGCCAGGGCAATAAAGGAAGCCCGCACACTGGGCAAAGAGGTGCGTGTGGTAGCAAGCTCCGAGGAGATGGAGTTTACCTGCATCCCGGAAAAGGTCCCTCTCAATCAGGATGCCGCCTATCTGCACATAACCTCGAACAACACCATCCGGGGCACCCAGTGGAGGAGCTTCCCGGGTTCGGGTGCTGCTCCTCTGATCAGCGACATGTCCTCGGACATATTCAGCCGAAGGTTCGATCCGCGCCCCTTCGGGCTGATTTACGCCGGGGCGCAGAAAAACATCGGACCGGCGGGGGTTACCCTGGTCATTATTCGTCGAGACATGCTGGAAATAGTTCCCAAAGAACTTCCGACGATCCTCAAATACACGACCTATTCTGAAAACAATTCGCTTTACAATACTCCGCCCTGTTTTTGTATCTACGTATGCGAACTGGTTCTCAAGTGGATCGAACAGACCGTCGGAGGTCTTGACCGCATGGAGAAGATAAACGACGAGAAGGCAGGGATTCTCTACGATTTTATTGACAGCCAGGATTTTTACCGGGGGACGGCCAGGCCGGATTCGCGCTCTCGCATGAACGTCACCTTCCTGCTGCCTGAGGCCGAGTTGGAGAAAGGATTTCTCGAAGGGGCGGTTGAAGCCGGATTGGCCGGGTTGAAAGGACACCGCTCGGTCGGCGGCTTCAGAGCGTCCATCTACAATGCGGTAACCCTTGAGGCGGTCAGGGCGCTTGTCGATTACATGAAACATTTTGCCGCAAAGCACGGATAAACGCACAAAAAGAGCATTGACAGGACTGACAGGAAAAACAGGAAAAATGGAGAAAACAGCGCCTGCTTTCGTCTTGTGCCTGTCCCTATCTCTGAGCTCTCTGTGACTCTGTGGTGGAATTCTTAGCGGTGAACTGCGGACTCGGCGCGTCGGAGAAGTCCCGCGCGCTCCTCTATTTGAAGCTGGTCCTTACGGCTGTGTTCTGGGGCGGGACTTTTGTCGCCGGGCGTATAGCCTCCCGTGAAGCCGGCCCCTTTGCGGCCGCCTTCCTGAGGTTCGTTGTCGCATCTGTTTTTCTTCTGATTTTCGTACTGCGATCAAAGGGCAAGACGGACCCAGGGGCGCTGTTCGCACCGGGTAAATTCTTTTTACTGCTCCTGCTGGCCCTCACGGGTGTTTTCGCTTACAATGTGCTTTTTTTCTCCGGCCTTAAGACGGTTACCGCAGGCCGCGCCTCCTTCATTATCGCAGCAAATCCCGCTTTCATCGCGCTTTTTTCTGCGCTGCTGTTCAAGGAAAAGCTTGGCTTCGTCAGAGGGGCAGGGATTTTCATCTCTTTTGCAGGAGCGGCGGTAGTCATTTCGAAAGGTTCCTTTGCGGCCCTGTTGCAGGGCAGGCTGGGGGTCGGAGAGCTTTATATCTTGGGTTGTGTTGTTAGCTGGGTGGCCTATTCCCTGCTGGGCAAAAAGGCCATGAGAAATCTATCGCCCCTGGTGGCCGTGACCTGCTCCTGTGTCATGGGGACAATATGCCTCCTCGTGCCCGCCCTTTCCGAAGGACTTCTGTCCGAAATCGCAGCATTTTCCTTCTCCGTCTGGCTGGCAATCCTCTACCTCGGCTTCTTTGGGTCCGCTCTGGGATTCACCTGGTATTACGAAGGCATACTTGCTCTAGGCCCTCCCAGGGCAGGGGTCTTTATCAATATCGTTCCAATCAGTTCGGCGTTTCTGGGCTTTGTGCTCCTGCATGAGACCATCGACACTTCATTGGTCCTGGGAGCAGTCCTGACTCTAAGCGGGGTCTGCATTACGAATTACGACGTAAGCAATTATCAAATTGAGGGATTGAAGGATTGAGAAACGTGGAGCAAGATGCAAGGAGCAAAGATCAAAAAATAATTCCTTTTGGTTCCCGCTCAATCCCGCTTCTCGTTTTACAAACCCCTTAATCCCTGAACCCATAAATTGGAGATTTTTCAATCCTGTTAATCCAGTCAAAATCTCTCTGTTCGAGTTCTAGGAAATCTTTTTCCTGGCCTCGATAGGCTCCGGCTTGTGCTTATCCGGGTCGAAAGGCTCTTTTTCCCTATGCTTCAGGCCTTCATGACCCATATCAAGATCGAGGACCCCGCCGGGGTCTCCTTCAGAGTCAAAAAGACCGGCCGCCACACACTCCCCGCCAATGGACTCGTGATTCCTGCGGGACCCGGCCAGGATTGCATACAGAACCAGGGCTGCGCCGGCCACAGATGTAGCCGAAAACAACAGTGTCAGATAGAATCGTGTCATACAAAACTCCTCGGCTTGATGTTCCACCGGTTACCCGGATAGATTTTCACCTCGATTACATAGTAGCCCCTATCGGTCCGGTAAACTACCGGGCGCTGAAACGAAAGCGTCGTCTCCAGCTTTAAAACGGCGCCCTGCGGTGAATTGATATTCCTCGAAAAAGTGAAGTAAACCCTGCGGTCCACCTGTCCGACCCGCCGCAATTTCACCCTTATTTTGTCACCCTTATGCACCTGCGCCACATTAAGTCCGCGATACTGCGCCGGATCGAATTTGAACCTGATCACAACAGGCTGAGTGGTGTGAGCCGGAGGCGTATTGCGTGTGAAGCGTTTCAATTCGGATTTGAACTGATCCTGCCTGCGCTTCTCGTCGAATTTTGGCTTTCGCG
This sequence comes from Syntrophobacteraceae bacterium, assembly GCA_052143075.1. GTDB lineage: Bacteria > Desulfobacterota > Syntrophobacteria > Syntrophobacterales > Syntrophobacteraceae > SbD1. Next base: position 39,677 of record JBKQTS010000121.1, read on the forward strand.
TCGTATTGGCGCCCTGCGCGGGTCCGCTCAGGGTCTGATCGTTAGAGGGCAGGGATTGTGCAACTTGATCCTGTTTCGGGTAACGGCGCTCGCCATTGTTGCCAACCTGCGGGACCGGGACCGGTTTTTCGGTCGCAAGGTCTCCGGACGGGGGTTGGCGCTCCTGAGCAGCCTGGTCTGCGCCGGTTTCGGTACCGGAACTCACCCCGGCTTGAGGGACCGGCGCCGTCTCTGGCGATTTCACTTCAGTGGGGCAAATCACCCCGGTCTGTAAAAGGCCAAGACCTGTAAGGCCAATGACAAGGATAATCGTTCCAATGCCTATAATAGCCCCGCACTTTATCACGTTAGTCCTCCCCTCTGAGAAAAGTTATCGAAGAGTTGGTCTTTGTTCATTCAGATACCTAGACGTTGGCAGGGGTATTTTAGTCGACAAAAAAAGGCGCGGGAAGCGCGACTTGCAAAATTCCTGCAATTTTTATCTTGCTCCCGCTTTCAAGAGCAGTTTCTTAACTTCACGCTGGCCCTCCCGGGCGGCAAGCATCAACGCGGTCTGGCCGTTTTTGTCTTTCGCATTGACGGCGGCCTTTTTTTCGAGCAGCAACCGCACGACCTTCACGTGTCCATACCGCGAGGCATGCTGCAACGCGGTTGCGCCGTCCTTGTCCTTGTCATTGACCGATGCCCCTTTTGCGAGCAGCGCCTGAACGACCTCATCGCGGCCGTTGCGGGAAGCGAGCATTAGGGCGGTAATACCGTTATTGTCCTTGACATTGACTTTCGCCCCCCTGGCGAGTAGCAGATCTAGGACCGCCCGGTGGCCATCCTGGGCGGCCAGCATCAGCGAGGTTGCGCCGCCCTCCTTGGCGGAATTGACCTCAGCGCCTCTGTCGAGCAACGCCTGTGCGACATCCCGGTTGCCTTGCATGGAAGCAATCAGCAGCGCGTTGAAACCTTCATTCATCAGGGCATGAACCTCAGCCCCCCTGTCAAGCAGGGCGAGCACGACTTCGAGGTTGCCGTTCCCGGAGGCAATCATCAGCGCGGTTTCTCCATCGTTCGCCCTGGCATTGACCTCGGCGCCCTTGTCGAGCAGGGCCTGGACTATCTCGCGTTCGTCATTCCAGGAAGCGGTCATCAACGCGGTCCTGTCGTCGTTCCTTTTGGCATTGACATCGGCGCCCTTGTCGAGCAGGAGCATTACCACGTCCCGGTGAGCACCCTGGGAAGCCAGCATGAGCGCGGTTACGCCTTCCTTGTCTTTTGCGTCGATCTCGGCCCCCCCTGCGAGCAGCGCCTCCGCAATCTCGCGGTGGCCATCCTCGCAGGCAATCATAAGTGGGGTGAATCCATCCTTGTTAACCGCAGAGGCCCTGGCCCCTTTGTCGATGAGCGCCTGCACGGCCTCCAGGCTGCTGTTCTGGGAGGCCACCATCAGCGCGGTTTCGCCGTCATCGGCCTCGGCATTGACCTCGGCGCCTCCGGCGAGCAGCGCTTCTACAATTTTGACATAGCTCTTCATGCAGGCAAACATCAACGGGGTTGTGCCGTTAATGGCCCTCGAATTGACCTCAGCCCCCCTTTCAAGCAGCGCCTGCACTATCTCCAAGTTTCCATACCGTGAGGCAAGCGTCAACGCGCTATTGCCGTGGTCGTCTCTGGCGTTTACCTCGACCTCCTTTCCGGCGAGCAGGACCTGCACGACGTCGGGGTGGCCATATCGTGAGGCAAGCGTCAACGCGGTTGATCCCTCCTTGTCTTTGACATTGACCTCGGCCCCATTGGCGATCAGCGCCTGGACGACCCCGGCGTGGCCCCTCAAGGAGGCAGCCATCAACGCGGTTGCGCCGTCGTTGCTGTTCTTGGCATTGACATCCGCCCCTCCGGCGATCAGCGCCTCCACGACCTCTTTATGGCCGCCCCATGAGGCGGTCGACAATGAAGTCCAGTCCTCTTTGTTGACTGCATTGACCTCGGCCCCGTTGCCGAGCAGCACTTTGACGATCTCGCTGTATCCGTTTTGGGAAGCGATCATCAATGCTGTTATGCCGCTGCCGTTGGGGACGCCGACCTCGGCCCCCCTGTCAAGCAGCGTCTTCACCACCTCGATTTTTCCGCCTTGGCAGGCAAGCATCAGCGCGGTCCAGCCGAACTTGTCTCTGGCGTTGACCCTGGCTCCCCTGCCTATCAATCGCTGGACCGCAGCCACGTCGCCACGCATTGCCGCCTGGTTCAAATCCTCGTTGACTCCAGCTATGACGCCGGCCGCCCACAGCAGCACTGAGACCGCCATCACGGCTGCCACAATTTTCGCCTTACAGCCCGCGTGCCGATCTGTCCGGAAAATCAATTTTTCCCCTCCTGTAGTTTTGAGTTTTCAGACTAAAGACTGTCATCTCAAAACTCTCAGATCATACAAGCCCCCTCGGCTTGATGTTCCAACGATTGCCCGGATAAATCCTCATCTCGATTTCGTAGCCGCCCGACCTTGCGGGGCTGCCTCTGGTTGTGGACAGATCAGGGATAGTGTCGAGATTTTGGCTGCGAGGGTAATCGGCCCCAAGCTTTAAAACGGCTCCCTCCTTTGAATCGAGCTTCCTTGTCAGAGCGATTCCAAAACCCCTGTCAGCCGACAAAGCGATCCGGTCGACGTCCTGTATCGGGGCAACAACCGCTCGTCGAGACCCTGCGCTCCACCCACGCCAGGCATCGGTTTCGAGAGTATCCGGAACAGCGAAAGCGAGATGGAGCCCCAGGTTCGCTTGCCCTGACCGCCGCACTCTCACGCTTATCGAATCACCGAAATGCACCAGCGCCACATTGATTTCGCGAGTTACGGCCGGATCGAAATGGAACCTGATCACCACTGGCTGCAACGCTTCGGGTGAGCGGTGAGACCACGTTTGGTTCCCGGCTGGCGACAGGTTCGGGGTTGTCTCGGCGCCCGGCTTTGCTACACCCTGCAGCTCTGTCTGACCCTGTTCCGGATAACCGGGCTCACCTTTGCCTGCCTTCTGGACGGAAATCGCCTTTTCAGTCGCCTGGTCTACGGACGTTAGCTGCTGCTCACCAACTCCATTGCTCGCGTAGCCTGGGTTTATTGCCCCGGAAGCTCCGCCGGTGTCGACGGCGGCGCTCGGTGTCCGGGGCCCTTCCCCGGATTGAGGCGCCGAGACCTGCTCGGTTTGACCCACGGGTTCCGGAGTATGCTTGATGCTGTCCGGCGGCTCAGGAAGTTGCCTTCGCTCGAGGTCAGCCTGCCTGCCTGAACCCTGCTGAGAGAGAACCTGAGGTTTTACATCGAGTAAGCCTGGCTGCCCTTTGGACTCCGGCCGGTAAACCATTGCTGTCTTCAAAACAGACAGGCCTGCCAGACCGATGATCAGAAAAACGAATCCAATGCCCATAACGGTGCTGCGTTTTATCACCTGATCCCTCACCGATTGTCGGAATTATTCAGCCTCTATGGGTTTTCAATCATCATTTTCCATCTTCATAAGTGTAGAAACCCTTGCCCGCCTTTTTTCCCAACCGGCCTTCGGTAATCATCCGGTCGATTAGTTCCGGGTGCCTGTAGCGGTGATCATCCAGAATGGTGGTAAGGGTTTGCATTTTGGCCCGATGCACGTCGAGGCCTATAAGGTCGATCAGCTCCAGGGGTCCCATCGGATGATTGGCCCCAAGCTTCATGGCTTTGTCGATATCTTCGGGCGCTGCCACCCCGGTTGCCACAAGCCATGTGGCTTCGTTTAGCAGTTGCCC
>JBKQTS010000122.1:0-9063 GCA_052143075.1 Syntrophobacteraceae bacterium
GTTGCTGATGATCGGGTCTTCTCATTGCTTTCCTTGTCGGGTTTGTGTGTAAATTCAGCAGCTTGATACTACATTAAACCCGGCAAAAATGCACTTATATAAGTGACTTTTTCAGCAACCTGCTAGGTATCAGATTGCCTGCCACAGATTTTGACGGGAACCCGCGAATTATCGGTGGCCATATAGATATTGGGGCCTACGAATTCGACCCCAATGCCCCAACGCGAGTCACTTTCAATGCTGATCAATTTTCCGGGGCGGCTCCGTTCTCAGTCCAGTTTACGAGCCTCACCACCTCGTATGTATCCAGTTACTCGTGGGATTTTGGCGACGGAACTTCGAGCACCGATCCCAACCCTGCGCATTCCTTCGGCCCCGGCACATATACAGTGAGTCTGAGCGTCTCCGGACCTGCCGGCACGGGTACTGTGACCAAAGAAAATCTTATCGAATCGTATATAACTTATACTATAACGGCTTCTGCCGGTGCCGGGGGCACGATAACACCAGTAGGCGCCATTACGGCTAAGGAAGGCAGCTCCGTTTCGTTCACAGCCCTGCCCAACCCAGGGTACAAGCTGACATCCCTGACAATTGACGGAGTGGACTCTGGAAATCAACCAATCAACGGAGCGGCACATTCTTTTAGCAACATACAGTCGGATCACACAATAACGGCCGTTTTTGCCCTTCTTGAAGTCTTCCAGGTGACGGCCTCGGCGGGACCAGGAGGCACGATCACTTCACCGGGCATTACCACAGTGAAGGAGGGCAGTTCATTGAGTTACACCGTGACTCCCACCACAGATTACTGTCTGATTACATTGACAGTAGACGGAGCACCTGTTGCCGGGAACCCATTGACCTACAGCTTTACCGGCATAGAGTTGGATCACGCCATAACCGCCGTTTTCGCGCTTTGCCCGAACTATACATCGGTAACAGTCTCCGCTGGAGATGGCGGCACGATCTCGCCTGCAGGCCCCGGCGTTGCGATGGATGGCGGCTCACTGACCTATACCGCCGCGCCCAACCCCGGCTACCTGTTGACCGCGATTCTTGTTGACGGAGCCACTGTTGGAGGCCCGTCCATCTATCCAGTGACCTATACGTTCAGCGACATACAGCCCGGCCATACTTTAGCAGCCACTTTCGCTCCATATCTCGACTACTTCGGGATTCAGGCCGGAAACCATCTGGAATCACAGGTAACATCCAACGGGAGCACCCAGACTCAAACCGATGATATCTCGATGGACACCACAACCTTTCCTCAGCAACCCTGTTTACTGGATTTGGGCGTCGCCGGGGCCAATCAAATCGAGAGCTGGTTTCAGGATCTCCCCCAGGGGATCTTCATGCTGCAACAGAAGGAGAACGGGCAGACTTTAACTTATGCTCCGGCCATGCCTATGTTCGAGACTCCACTAGCGGCAGGGGCGCACTGGACAGCGAATTCCACAGTCACGGATTCAGCCTATCCAGGGATTCCGCTCAAGGGCAAAATTACTGCAAAACTGCTCCGCATCGAGCTCGTAAATGTCCCGGCGGGTTACTTCATGGCCTGGCCTATAACGTACAAGCTCACCGTTTCGGCAGGGGGCAGGACTCAGTCAACGGCAATAACCAATTGGTTCGCACCTTACATCGGGTCGATAAAGACCATAGATTCGAATACTACGACCGTTCTTACGAAGTTTGCGGTTGGGGGCGGGACGGTAACAACCCCTCCTCCTATTGTGACTGGCACTGTACCCTCTTCGGGAACACCTGGCAGCACGATAACGATAAACGGCTACCAGTTCGGCGCATCTCAGGGAAACAGCGTTGTCAAGATCGGCAGCGTGGATTGTGAAATAGTCTCCTGGTCCGACCAGCAAATCCAGTGCACAGTCCCGGATGCGGCTTCTTCGGGGGCGGTGACTGTGATAACGGACACCTGGACCAGTAATGGCACGGTTCACTTTATGATTCTTCCCCAAATAACGAACGTCGTGCCATCTTCGGGAAAACGTGGATCTTCAGTGGTGATAACGGGCACAAACTTCGGAACAATCAAGGGGAAAGTAAAGTTTGGCAACGCTCAGGCAAAGATCACGCAATGGGGTGATACTTCGATAATCTGCACGGTTCCGGCTGCGCCCTACGGCACGTGTGCGGTCAAAGTGCTGGATTCAGTTGGGCAGAGCGTATTTCCGGGAGCTTTCACAGTTGTCAGGTGAAAAGGCTTAGGCAACCAGAGGCGGCGAAAAGACGGTAGCGAGGAGCAGGGAGCAGCAAGCAGCAAGCAGGAAAAATTACTCCTCTTGGGGCCGAAGTCAGCAAGGAGACGGGGCATAGCTCGTAGGGTTGGTCTGCGGGGTCGGACCACGTCAAAAGCTTGCTGGCCAGGGAAACAGTGGCCATAATTGGCCATTTTCCAGTCTTAAAGTGCTGTTTTTGATGCCGAAAATGGCCAGGGGTCGCATTCGGGGTCGGTCCTTGCCAAATCATCGCTGCTCAGGGAAAGAGTGGCCATAATCGACCATTTTTAACCCTCAAAATGCAGTTTTTGGCCCTGAAATTGCCTTCGTAAGAGGGGTCTTCTCACACAGCCTTCGGGTGGGGCGACGCTAAAGCTCGACTGCTTCCACGCTCCTCAGTTCATCTGCTTTTATCCCATTCACCCATTTACCTATTCGCCTATTCACCTGCTTTTTTTGGATCATCCGGCAACCGAGTACCTGCGGTATTTTTCTAACTATAGGCCGAGCGGGCAAATAATCTTCGAATAACCGGGCAGTTTACGGGCGGTTTTTCGACGTAGAATCCATTTTTCGACCACTTTGGCATCAACACCATACCCGATCCGATTTGGCTCGATTTTATGGCGTTTTCGCTCAAAAGGTGAGGCGCAAGTCTGCTGTTACAAAAGCCACAGACAGGAGCTGATAAGCGAGATGATTCCCAAGGGCATCGGGACGGAATCTTACAAGGTGGAGTACTTCCTGACCAAAGCCTTTTTCAATGCTCATCCAAGCGCCAATTTGGTATGCTGATGCAACGCGGGCCCGCTCAACACGTACCTGGTGCATCCGTCCTGCGGGAACTGGTTTGAATACCGATCGTGTGCGTCAGCCATTCTCCCGGCAATCAAACTATGTCACGTAGTTTTGACTCAGGACACTACGAGAACTGAGGTCCTACCACCCATGTGTGAGATACTTTTATATCGACCTGTCTAACGCCCCGGACGGATTCCGCGACCCTTTTCATCTCTTCGACCAGGTGCCTTTCTTCTCCGAAGGGGATTAAGGGAAGCTTGATATGCACGCTCACGAATCCGTCATCGGTGCGCACTTCCGCATCAGGCCTGATGCCAACAAGAGCTGCCCTGGTTTCGGCCGCAAGCGCGAGGTCATCGATAGCCTTTTGTGATTCCCTGGTCGCTTGGAACCGCCCAAGCCCGGCCGCGTGACATATTATGTCGGCAGCTTCGTCGATTGTGAGCCTTTCCACATCGATAACGATATCGTAGAGGCCGGGATCGGCTGTATCAATTCCGTACAGGCTGCGGCTCCAATTCCTGCGCGCCTCGTCGTCGGTCTGCAAAGTACGTAAAGCTTCCTCCCGCGATGTCTTGTCCCGCTTCATCACGATATTAATACGATCCTCGATATCGGCAAGAATCCTGACTTTAAGAGCATGACTGACGTCCTTAACGAAGAAATGGCCAGCCAGACCGTGATAGACCACATTGTCCCGTCGGAATTGTTTCAATAAAGTGGCGCTGAAGTAGGCAATGTATTTTTCTTTCCCGTGTGTGAACCTGTCCAGAAGGGAGGGAGCGTCGCTAATGGCCCTTACCAGCCTGATCTCCGGGATATCGAATTCTTTCGAAGCCTCCAGAATGACCTCGCGGCCCATGCACCGGTATCCCAGCCTTGCTGCAACCATTCTTGCCACCTGTTCGCCTCTGGTGTAGGACCCCTTCGAAATGGTGATAATACACATAAGCTGCTCCTTTCATTCGTCCCTGTTACCGTGCCGAATCCGTTCAATGCATCGGGCACCATAGACAAATCAGATAACCCTACTAAAACGGTAGAGTTTAACACCCTTAACCCGACCCAAGGGGTAGAGTCAACATGTTTGTGCAAATTCTCCAAAAAAAATGACCATTTTAACTTTTACCCAAAACTTAAAACTGAAACATAACCAACCAAAATCATTGCTGTTTTTAAGAAGCGGCCTGCCTCTGTACACATCTAATTTTAACTAAAAGTCCCATATGCCCCTGTTACTTAAAACTGTGAACCTTGACCGGAGGTAAATTTGAATGAGAGGAAATCCACAAAATCACCCGAAGAGCGGCGCTTCAATAACCGTTGAACCAATCAGGAGCCCGAAGGACATAGACGGCATAAAAAGATTACTCCAAGGCTCTCCCCGAGATCTTTTGCTTTTCATAATGGCGATCAACAACGGCTTGCGAACAGGAGACCTTTTGAAGCTCAAGGTCTGGCAGGTGCGCAATCTCAAACCTGGTCAGTGTATCAGTATAAAAGAAGGCAAGACAGGCAAGCAGAACGTCTTGATGGTCAATAAGAGCATCCATAGGGCCTTGCAGGGCTACCTGGAAGCAGTGAAGCCGGGTGATGACAATTTCCTTTTTGCGGGTCGTAGCGGGAGGACTCCCATCACCATCCAGCGAGTCAACCAGATGATAAAATCCTGGACTAGAGCGATCAACCTCAAAGGGAATTATGGCGCCCACACGCTGAGGAAAACCTTCGGGTACATGCAGAGGAAAAGGTTCGGGATCGGCTTTGAGATCCTTGCCAAGCGATTCAATCATAGCAGTCCGTCGATCACCATGCGTTACCTCGGGATTCAGCCGGACGAAGTGAATGGGATTTTGCTGAATGAGATTTGAGTGAACCGCCCGTGCCGCCCGCCTCTTGTAATCACTAAGATCCTTAAACCTGTATCGTCTCCCATCAACATATCAAAATCATATCGGTGTGAACCTTTGCTGAGCAATAATTCACACCTTGGCAAGGAGTATGGACTTTCACGAGCCTGGACTGATGGCTGTTTCAACCAACTGTTACGTACAGTCGCAAGGAATGATGCGGTTATTGTCAGCAACTTCCGGCTTGTCTTACCACTCTGGCATATGCCCAGGAGTCCTTATCGCCAATAGAACGTACCGAATGAGAAATCTTTTTTGCATCTTGTTGATTGACGCCAATGTGATTATTTGTAATGGATGAAGATTGAAGCTCAAAGTCAATGCTGAAAGGAGAAGGGAAATGAGATCGATTATTAGTGCTTTGGTTGTATTGGTCATGATGTTCACCATGGTTTCAATCAGCGAAGCGGGGTTCTTCTGGTGGTCACCATATCGTTGCGGCATCGAGTCGCCGGCGTATACCGACTATATCGATGCCCGCGCCATACCTTGCCCCGCTGAGGTTTCAGTCAAGAAGCCAAACACCCCTGTTAATGCATGGGCCAGAGATGCGAACCTCATGGGCAGCAACCCGACAGGGACGCCGCATCCTTGAATCGAGTCGCCGGCGTATACCGACTATATCGATGCCCGCGCCGTACCTTGCCCAGCTCGGGAATCGAGAGTCACCCCGGACCCAATGGACAGCCTCGGACTTTAGTATTGTGATTGAAGTCTAAAATGGATGAGGGAGACGGGTGATTCGCTTACGAAATTCGTTGAAAAACACCGTATTAAACTGGGGGAGAGCTGTTATATAGGGCTTTTTGATTAGGCCCGTTGATCTTCCAACCTTTCTTTATTTCCATTCGCAACGACTGATTGTGGCAAGCAGTGGCGCCCCGTTTTGTGTGAACCACTGGTGCGTAAAGTCCGACCTAATTAACATGCAGTCGGCGATTCTCATATGGGAGAGTTGAGCATATCTTCGGGCCGGACCGAGGGGCCAACGGAGCACCTGCGAAAGGCCGAGGTCATGTTCCGGCAGATGGGAATGGATTGTTGGCTGGGAAGGCGCAGGAGTCCTTGGCGAAGCTGTGAACGGTTTCATTAAAAGGGGGTGTGCTCGTTACTCAAAATATCTTGCAAAGGAGGAGCTATGTCTATGGATTTTGGCGTGTATGCAGACAAAGTATGCTCTGCCGACGAGGCAATGGCTACCATTCAGCCGGGAAGCAATATTTTTGTGGGGACGGCGTGTGCGACTCCGCGTATGCTCTTAAGAGAACTGGAATCACTTAGAAGACCTCCGGACGATGTCACGATTTATTCTTTCCTTACCGACGGAGCCCTTGTTTTCGTAGACGGCAAGCCCAAGTCGAAATACAAACATAAGTGTTTTTTCGTTGGCATGGAGATGCGGGATGCCATCCAACATGGGATTGCAGCCTACATACCAGTTTCTCTTGCCGAACTCCCGAAGCTGATCAGAAATGGCCGTTTCCAGATTGAAGTGGCGATGCTCCAAGTTTCAGCGCCGAATCCGAACGGCTATGTGAGCCTCGGAGTATCGGTTGATATAAGTCAGATAGCGGCTCGATATTCGAAGCGAATAATTGCTGAGGTTAATCCGAACATGCCGTTTACCTTCGGCGATTCTGTAATCCATCTCAAAGACATCGACCGGGTTGTGGTCTGTGACACCCCGATGGTGGAATACACCCATCCGCTGGCCGACGATGTTGCTCAACAAATTGCTGCCTATATCTCCGGCATCATTGAAGATGAATCGACCTTGCAGATAGGTTTGGGCCGTATTCCCAATGCGGCGTTGTCTTACCTGCTCGACCGCAGAGACCTGGGTGTGCATACCGACGTTATCACTGACAGCATCCTGGATCTCATACAGAACGGGAATATCACCGGGCGGAAGAAGACCTTGCATTGCGACAAGGTGGTAACCAGCTACTGCATGGGGACAAAGAGGCTCTATGAATACATAAACCTCAATCCAATGTTTGAATTCCGGCCTATCGAGTATGTCTGCGACCCCACCATTATTGAAAAAAATAACCGTTTCGTATCGATATCCCAAGCATTTGCTGTAGACCTGAGCGGCCAAATCTGCACAGATCAACTGGGTGGGAAATTTTACGGGGGAGTGTCCACCCAGCCGGATTTCCTGCGTGGCGCCGCTCGTTCGCCAGGGGGCAAGCCTATCATCTGCCTGCGTTCCGCAAGCGAAAACGGTGAGGAATCATTCATCAGACCTCAACTTCTTCCCAAGGAGGGAGTCGGGATTTCAAGATCGGATGTTCACTATGTTGTAACCGAATATGGCATGGCCTATCTTTTCGGAAAATCTATAGGCGAACGAGCCGTGTCTCTTATTGAAATTGCCGCGCCTCAGTTTCGGCCCTGGCTTCTGGAGGAGGCTAAGAATCTCGGTTATCTGCCTGCTGCAATGACCGTCAACATTCAAAAACCATATTTAATAAAAGAAGAACGTACCGTTACACTTAAAGATGGCAAAATCGTCCGTCTACGGCCCAGCCGAGCCAGTGATATGGATGCTTTTCTGGAACTCTTTCACTCCCTTCCGGAAGAGGATGTTCGCTCAAGGTTCTTCCGGTTCATCACGACCCTGTCGTACCCGCAGATCGAACAGCTCTGCAATGTCAACTTCGATACGAACGTGGCTTTTGTAGCCGTAGCCGGTGAGCGGGAAAACGAGAAGATTGTGGGCAGTGCCTGCTATTTCCTTGATCCATCGAGTAATATTGCCGAGGTACAGTACACCATTTCTCCCGAATGGCAGGGCAAAGGTCTAGGTAAAGCTCTACAAAACCGATTGAAAGAGCACGCGATCGCCAACGGGGTCCGCGGGTTTTACGCATCCATCCTGACTTCAAACAGAAGAATGATTTTGATGGCCCGACAGGCTGGGGAAGACGTCGAAATTACTCATGCCAGCGGGATTACTGAGGTAAAGGTCTATTTCAATGCGCGCGGTCCAACACCCAGGAGCACAACTACATATCGATAAGGTTTTTTCTCGAGTTTCTGAAAATCAAAGGGACCGCCTGCATAGAGGCGGTGAGCAGGAAAAATATCGCTGCATAGATAACGACAGGACCGGGGAATGAAGCCGCTGACCGTTAGAGGACGACTCGGTTCAGTCAAGGCGTGCGGTACCTGGTCGAAGAGAGTGTGGTTCGCCAGGGTGTGCGGGACGTGGAAGTCAACTTCATCCAGAAACCTTTTTCCACCAAGGCGTTGGCTGAAAAAGTGCGGGAGGTTTTGGGCGATTGAAACCTTTCGCCTTTACGTAACAAAGCCTTTAAACAGCCGCCAGTTCAGGCTCGGCAAAAGTTCACATCTCTCTCCTGGAACTGAAAATCTCAATTCCCCTAAAACTTGCCACGTCCAGATCATTCATTCACCGAATCGAATCTACCTCGGAGACAAGCCTGTTCAGAAGGACCTGAAAGCAAGGATGCTCGGGAAATAGCTCATGTCTCGCAACTGATTGACGGAAGGGAGACAAAGAAGGCACTGACGTTACCACATCAAGAGGGCTTCTGTCAGGAGTGAGTCATGAAGTTGGCCTACCTGAAACTCCCGATGTAGAGCCTCCAAGGGGAATTTTTCTTTTTTCCGCTTCTGGTTGCCGCTTCTATTGCCGTTTCTCGTTGCCGTTTCTGGTTGCCGTTTTGCACGACCTCTCAGAGTGTGCCAAACTGTTGGTGAATCTTTTTTTTGAACCCATTTACCGCAGAGGGCGCAGAGGAAAGCAAATGAACGGACAGGCAAAACTAAAAGGCAGACCCCTGTTTGCCTCCGGTTTTTCCTAGCATGCCCGTTTTCTTTTCTCTGCGCGGCCTCACAAAGAGCCCTCACAAGGAATCGGGCGCGAACTTGAAGCATTTGGGCACGGGCCGAGAGTGTCAAGCGCGGACCCGAAACGAAGTGAGGGTTCCGGCCGCGAACTGGGGCACTCATTACAGATCGTGCCCGGACTGGAAGCATCAACCAATGGTTAGAATGCCAGGCCCGGACCTGAACGAAGTGAGGGTGGGCACTCACAAAAGATCGTGCCCGGACTGGAAGCATCAACCAATGGTTAGAAT
>JBKQTS010000123.1:0-26367 GCA_052143075.1 Syntrophobacteraceae bacterium
GCTTGCCCGCATCATGGGGCACCATCTCTGGATCGGCACCCACGCCCTGGACATCGGCGCAATGACCGTCATCTTCTACGCTTTTCGAGACCGCGAGATGATTATGGCGATTAACGAAGAGATCGCCGGGTACAGGCTCACTCCCTCATTTATTCGTATCGGCGGCGTGGCCCAGGATACGACCGATGAGTTCATCAAGCTGGTCCGTGATTTCGTGAAGTGGTTTCCCAAGGCTCTGGAAGGCTATCACACGCTTCTTACGAAAAACAAGATATGGACCACCCGGACCATGAATATCGGGGTGATATCGGCCCAAGAAGCGGTAAACTACGGATTGACCGGCCCGAGTCTCAGGGGGTCCGGCGTTGCCTATGATGTGCGCAAGGCGTTTCCTTACTCGAGTTACAACGACTTTGACTTTCAAATCCCGGTTGGGGAAAACGGCGATATTTATGACCGTTACCTTGTTCGGATGGAAGAGTTCAAGCAGTCGATCAACATCATCGGCCAAGCGATTGAAAACCTTCCTGCCGGGCCGATTCAGACGGACAACCCCTGGATCACGAACCCCGGCTTGCTGGAGGTCCAGAATGACCTCAGTGCGCTTATCCGGCGGTTCATGATCAATGCCAAAGGCGCGTCTGTGCCGAAAGGGGAAGTGTATGCCGCCGTCGAGGGGGCTAAAGGGGAACTCGGGTTCTATCTGATCGGCAATGGGAACGAGCATCCGTACCGGCTCAAAATACGTTCGTCATGTTTTTACCTGGCAAGCGCTCTCCCCCGTCTGCTGGTGGGCCATATGGTCGCCGACGCCGTCGCCATTATCGGGAGCCTGGATGTGGTGTTGGGGGAAATCGACCGGTAGCCGGTAGGGCGTAAAGTAAAATGAATGATCTAATAAAGGAATAATGCGGGTATGGTCAATTTAAAGATTGATGGGAGTGAGTTGTCTGTCCCGGAAGGGACGACAATCATGGAAGCGGCCCGGACCGCCGGGATTGATATTCCGAGTCTTTGCTACCACAAACGGCTCCCGCCCATCGGATCATGCAACATGTGCATTGTTAAAATCGAGGGGCGGCTGGAGCCGGTGACTTCCTGCAATACCCTGGTTGAGGAAGGGTTCGAAGTCACTACCGAATCAGAAGTTCTGCACGAGCAGCGGGTCGTTAATCTGAAAAAGATTCTGCTGCATCATGCCCTTGATTGCCCCATCTGCGACGCGGCGGGTCAATGCGATCTTCAGAATATAGTCTACCGGTTCGGCATTACCGATGTGCCGTTTGATCCCAGAAAGCAAAAACGGGATGACACCTATGCCACTTCCCTGATTCGCTACTGGCCGGAACGGTGCATCATGTGCCGCCGTTGCGTCACTGCATGCCAGAAGCTAAAAGGGATCGGCGCTATAGATATACTTGGAGAAAACGAAGAGGCGAGATTGGTTGCGGTAGCCGCCGACAAGTGCAAATCGTGCGGTGAATGCATGTTTGTCTGCCCTACCGGCGCGTTGACCGAGAATCTGAGCCGGTACAAGGGGCGGCCCTGGCTCGGCCAACGGGTAAAAACGACCTGCGCCTATTGCGGCTGCGGGTGCCAGCTTGAACTCGACGTGCTGGAAAACCGGGTCATCGGTGTATACACGAAGACCGACGACGGGGTAAATCGGGGGAGTCTCTGTGTAAAGGGGCGATACGGCTATGAGTTCATCAATGACGACAAGCGGTTGAAAACCCCTCTTATCAAGGAAAACGGCGAGTTCCGGGAAGCAACCTGGGATGAGGCGTTGGACTTCACAGCCAAACGGCTCTCCGCGATAAAGAATGAATTCGGACCGGACAGCATCGCCGGCCTGTCGTCTGCCAGGTGCACCAACGAGGAAAACTACCTGTTTCAAAAGTTCATCCGCGCGGTGATCGGTACAAACAATGTGGATCACTGCGCCCGGCTCTGACACTCCTCGACGGTGGCAGGTCTTGCCGCGTCATTCGGAAGCGGGGCCATGACAAACCCCATCAGCGATGTTTTGAAATCGGAAGTGATCCTTGCCACAGGGACAAATACGGATGAAAACCATCCCATCATCGCCAATTACGTGAAGGAAGCGGTGATGAGAAAAGGCGTGAAGCTTCTGGTGATCGATCCCAGGCGGATTTCCCTGGTCGACCACGCCGTCCTTTGGCTTCGACCCCGGCCGGGAACCGATGTAGCCTGGATCAACGGCCTCATGCACATCATCGTCAAAGAAGGTTGGCATGCCAAAGAATACGTCGATGAGCGCACGGAAGGCTTTGAAGAATTAATGGCCCACCTGGAATCATACACTCCCAGGCAGGTGTCCATGATAACCGGCCTTTCCGTTGATGAGCTGTACGCAGCGGCGCGCCTGTTTGGAAACGCCAGACCGGCCTCTATCCTGTATGCCATGGGCATCACTCAGCATACCACCGGAACTGACAATGTCAAATCCCTGGCCAACCTGGCCATGCTCTGCGGCAATATAGGAGTTGACGGCGGCGGGGTAAACCCGTTGCGCGGACAGAATAATGTCCAGGGCGCCTGCGATATGGGCTGTCTGCCCAATGTTTTTTCCGGATATCAGGCGGTGACGGATGAAAATAACATCAAAAAATTCGCGGGCGCCTGGGGCGAGTTAAAGATCACTCCCAAACCAGGTCTCACCGTTACCGAGATGTTTGGCGCCGCCGAATCCGGTAAGATCAAAGCTATTCATGTAATGGGTGAAAATCCGGTGCTAAGCGACCCGGACCAGCAACATCTCGAGCACTGCATCCAGTGCCTTGATTTTTTTGTCGTCCAGGACATCTTTCTGACCGAGACGGCGAGGTTGGCCGATGTGGTTCTTCCCGCCACATGCTTTGCGGAGAAGGATGGCACTTTCACCAATACGGAGCGCCTTGTCCAAAGGGTGAGAAAAGCGGTCGAGCCGCCGGGCGAGGCAAAAGAGGATGCCTGGATAATCAGCGAAATTTCAAAAAGAATGGGCTATGCGTTGCCGGCGGCGGCCGAGGAGATTATGCGGGAGATCACCTCGCTGACGCCAAGTTACGGGGGGATAACATACGAGAGACTCGAACAGGCAGGACTTGTCTGGCCGTGTCCGGATCAAAATCATCCCGGGACCCCCGTTCTTCACAGGGGGAAATTTTCCAGGGGGAAAGGGCAGTTCTTTTCAATCCCGTTTAAACCCCCGTTTGAATCAGCCGACATTGGTTATCCATTCACATTGAGCACCGGCCGGGTTTTGGAGCATTATCACACGGGGACCATGACAAGACGCGGCACCGCCCTTAATCGCCTCTATCCTGAGCTTTTGGCCGAGATCAATCCTTACGATGCGGAAAAACTGGGAATTTCGGAAGGGGACTATGTCAGGATAACATCCAGGCGTGGCCACATCAGGGTAAAAGCCCATCTCAGCGAGCGCTCACAGCGGGGGATGGTTTTTGTGCCGTTCCATTTTCACGAGGCTGCGGTCAACCTCCTGACTCATGCCGAGGTGGATCCCGTGTCTAAAATTCCTGAGTATAAACTCAGCGCGGTCAGAATCGAAAAAGCTGCTTAACGGAGCATACCTGATGAATGATTTTTTCATCATTCCAGTTATCAAACTGCTTGTTGTTTTTGGAGTATGCCTCACTATCATCGCCTATATCACATGGCTTGAAAGAAAAGCCTTAGGCCATTTCCAGCTCAGATATGGGCCGATGAGGGTAGGGTGGCACGGGCTCCTTCAGCCCATTGCCGACGGGGTCAAGAATATTTTTAAGGAGGAAGTGGTACCGGAAAATGCCGATAAAGCTGTTTTTGTTATGGCGCCGGTCATCAGCATTTCCGTGGCCGTTATACTCCTGGCCCTGATTCCCTTTGGAGACGCAATTACGATCTTTGGCAAAAAAATCAATCTCTACCTGGCAAACCCGTCCATCGGGATCCTTTTTATCTTGGGATTTGCGACCATCGGCTCATACGGGACCATACTCGGCGGATGGTCGTCGGGAAACAAATACGGATACATGGGAGGTCTGAGGGCATCGGCCATGATCATCAGTTATGAGCTCTCCATGGCCTTCGCAGTTATCAGCATCATAATGGTGAGCGGCTCTTTCAGTCTGGTGGACATGGTTGCCGCCCAGCACAACCTGTGGAACATTGTTCGGGAACCGGTAGCCTTTTTCGTGTTTTTTATCAGCGGAATCGCCGAGCTGAACCGCATTCCTTTTGACATGCCGGAGGCCGAATCCGAGCTTTGCTGCGGATACAATATTGAATACAGCAGCATGAAGTTCGCCCTTTTCTTCCTGGCCGAATATACTCACATGTTTGTCTTTGCCTCCCTTGTGACCACCCTGTTTCTGGGCGGGTGGCATGGACCATTTCTGCCGGGCGTTGTCTGGTTTTTTCTAAAGACATTTATCATCATTTTCATATGCATATGGGTGAGGGCCACGATTCCCCGTCTGCGCTACGACAAAGTGATGAAGCTCGAGTGGAAGTTCCTGTTGCCGGTGGCCATTGCCAATATCATCGCAACGGGCGTGGTAATGATTCTTTTGGGTTGATATTTTCATGGCGGCCTTCCACGCCACAGACGGATTGGAAGGGCGGTACGCTTGAATACAGGAGCAATAATGGAAAAATCGGAAATTATTGTTGTCAGCAAAGGTAGAGCTGAAAAAGGGCACTATGTAACGCCTTTTTTGAAAGGGCTTGGGTATACGCTTGGCAATTTTTTCAGGAAACCGGTCACCATACAGTACCCTGATGAGAAAACCGAAAGAAGCGCTCGCTGGCGGGGTCTTCACAGGCTGAATGTGGACGAAAAGGGCGATCTCAAATGCGTCGCCTGCGGACTTTGCGCCGCCATCTGCCCGTCACATGCGATTGCCCTGGTTCCCTATGAAGAGGAAGGGAAAACGCGGTATCCTGTAAAATTCGAGGTCGATGAGCTTCGATGCGTTTTCTGCGGATTCTGTCAGGAGGCATGCCCGAAGGGGGCCATCAGTTTGACGGAAGTATATGATTATGTAGATTACAGCCGCAAAGATTTTCTGTTCGATATCGAGATATTAAAAACCACCGGGCGATCCCGGATTTAAAAGACAGCCGGTTCTTCGACTGCGTATCCGATGGGAATTGTGGCGGCTTTATACAAGGGGAAGTTAAAGGGCAAACTGAAATGGAACTGATAGCGACGATAATCTTCGGTACGGCAACGGTGGGGACCGCGCTTCTTGTGATTTTTTCGAAAAATACAGTGCACAGCGCGCTCTGGATGGTCGGAAATTGCCTGGCGCTGGCTGTCCTCTTTTTATTGTTAAACAGTCAGTTTATAGCCATCCTCCAGGTGATCGTCTATGCCGGCGCCATTATGATGTTCATTCTCTATGCCATCATGATGCTGAATCTTAGGGCAGCCGGTGATGAAGGCGACCTTAAGAAAAACCTCTTCACCGGTCGCTTTGTCATCCTTTGCCTTTTCTTCATCAGCCTTTTGATTCTTGGCGTGGGACTGAGCCCGATGGCGTTGAAGGGAGATATGGGGCCCCATGCTCTATCCGCATTCGGCGAGGTAAATCTGATAGCAAATTATATCTTTGCCGAAGGGCTTTGTCCCTTTGAGCTTGTTTCCGTTCTGTTGACCGCCGCAGTGGTCGGTTCGGTTTTTCTGGCAAGAGGGGATTCATAACAATGAACGATTATCAAAGCACCTATCTTGCATTGTCCGCAATACTGTTTGCCACCGGCACACTCGGGGTCATCACCCGCAAAGACGCCATCGTCGTCTTCTTGAGCATAGAGATCATGCTTGGAGCTGTGAATCTGGCGTTTGTGGCATTCTCACGCGCCAATCAATCGGCTGAAGGGATATTCATGGTCATGTGTGTCATGGCCGTCGCCGGAGCTGAGGCTGCAATCGGACTGGCAATCTTTGTGCTTCTATACCGGAAAACGGGCACCATCAATATTGATAAATTCAATCTGCTGAAATGGTAAATCGAGGCTTACAATGATGTTTGATCTAGTATGGCTTATTCCCACCTTTCCCCTCGCAGGCGTGTTGATCAACGGTCTGTTGGGCCGCAGGATCGAGGAAAAAAATAAAAGCCTCGTGCACTGGATCGCCTGCGGCGCAGTTGGACTCTCCTTTCTGGTCACGCTGATCCTTTTTTTACAGTTGCTGCAGCTTCCCTGGGACAAACGTTTGTATGATTTCACCTGGTTTACCTGGATTTCCGCAGGGGACTTTCACGTCAGCGTGGGATACCAGATCGATCCGCTCTCAATGTTCATGTGCATGTTCGTGACCGGGGTCGGGTTTTTGATTCATGTCTATTCAATCGGATACATGTGGCATGACGAAGGTAGGTACTACCGGTTCTTTACCTACCTCAATCTTTTTATGTTTTCAATGATAACGCTGGTTCTGGCCGATAACTTTTTGCTGATGTTTCTCGGCTGGGAAGGGGTGGGCGTTTGTTCATACCTCCTGATATCTTTCTGGTTTTCCGATTTGGCAAACGCAGTAGCCGGCAAGAAGGCGTTTATCACCAACCGGGTGGGCGATTTTTTCTTCGCGGTGGGGATGCTCCTGCTGGTGACATTTCTGGGGCAGCACGGGATTTGGTCGTTGAAATTTTCCGATGTGTTTACAAACGCATACCTGCTCTCACCCAACATGATTACTCTCATCTGCCTGTTGTTTTTTCTGGGATGTACCGCTAAATCGGCCCAGATACCCCTCTATATCTGGCTCCCCGACGCCATGGCCGGTCCGACCCCCGTCAGCGCCCTTATCCATGCTGCAACCATGGTAACCGCGGGCATCTACTTTGTGGCGCGCTGCAATATACTTTATTCAATGTCTACTCTGGCCATGAGTGTGGTTGCCGTTGTCGGCGCATTAACCGCATTGTTGGCCGCCACTATTGCTCTCACTCAGAATGATATCAAGAAGGTTCTGGCCTACTCCACGGTGAGCCAGCTCGGCTATATGTTTCTGGCCCTTGGTGTAGGGGCGTTTGCCGCCGGTCTTTTCCATGTTCTGACTCACTCATTTTTCAAGGCGCTTCTCTTCTTGTGTTCGGGTTGTGTCATCCACGCCTTGAGCGGGGAACAGGACATGAGGAACATGGGGGGGTTGAGGGGAAAAATGCCCATCACTTTTTATACCATGGTGATCGGCACCCTTGCCATCGTCGGGTTTCCGGGACTTTCGGGTTTTTTCAGCAAGGACGAAATCCTGTGGAAGGCGTTCAGCGGGGAGCAGGGGAATTTCATCCTGTGGCTTATCGGTGTTGTCGTTGCGGCCATGACCGCTTTTTACATGTTCCGCCTGATCTTTATGACATTTTTCAATGAATGCCGGGCCTCCGAGGAGGTGAAAAAACATATCCACGAAGCCCCGAAATCGATGACCGTTCCGCTGATGGTTCTAGCGGTTCTGTCCATTTTCGGCGGTTATATCGGCGTCCCCGCATCCCTCGGGGGGAGCAATCTTGTCGAGCATTTCCTCGACCCGGTGATGGGACTGGGAAAAGACAAGCTCCTTCAATCCGCCGGTCCGCCGGCATTGATTCACCATGTATCCGAAACTGTCGCCCACCACTCGTTCGAACTCGAATATTGGCTTATGCTGCTCACCGTCGTTATCGTCTTCGGAGGAATTCTTTTTGCCTATACAATGTATATGAAAAAGAGATCGCTGCCGGAAACTTTGGCGGCCGGAAATCCATCCTTCTACCGCCTGTTGCTGAACAAGTGGTATGTGGACGAGCTCTATGAAAAAACGGTCATCAACCCCTTACGTTCGATAAGTAACTTTCTGTGGAAAGGCATAGATGTGGTGGTCATTGATGGACTTGTCAATTCGACTGCCGCGTTCTTTATGAAGTGCGGAGTTATATGGAAATTGTCTGAGAGCGGTTATGTCCAACGGTACGCGATATCCTTTTTGGTGGGAGTGTGCGTTCTGGTCGCATATTATATGTACATCCACTAGTACAACGTCAACAAGGTTTCTCTATGTTGGAGAGTGATCGTCACCCCGGCGAAAGCCGGGGTCCAGTGATCTTAATAAGACGAAACAACACTAGATTCCGGCCTTTGCCGGAATGACGAATATCGCGTCTGCACCCATAGCAATTTAGTTGACGATGTACTAGGTGATAATGGTCGATAGTTGTCAATCATGGATTTTGACGGAGATAATTTATAGATTTTGGATGGATCTGCTGGAGCAAATCAATGAATCAATTTAGTTTTCCGATCCTTAGCACCCTCATTTTCTTTCCACTGTTATGCGGGTCTTTGCTGATATTTATCAGAAGCGAAGGCGGTAAAAATGATGAATTATTGCGAAAAATCGCCCTTGCTTCTTCTGTCATTGAATTTTTGATTTCGCTTTTGCTCCTGGTGAACTTTGATTCGGCCGTTCCCGGCATGCAGTTCGTGGAATTTGTCCCCTGGGTTAAGAGCTTTTCGATGAACTATTATGTCGGGTTGGACGGGATCAGCCTGTGGCTCGTTCTTTTGACCACTTTTTTCGTACCGTTATGTGTGCTGTGTTCATGGACCTACATAAAGGAAAAAACCAGGTATTTTCTGATCACCATGCTCTTTCTCGAAACCGCCATGATAGGCACCTTTGTTTCCCTTGATCTTATTGTTTTTTATGTTTTCTGGGAGTTCATGCTGATCCCCATGTTTCTTCTCATCGGCGTCTGGGGAGGTGAGCGCCGCATCTATTCCGCGGTTAAGTTCTTTCTATATACGGCGGCAGGAAGCATATTCATGCTGGTCGCCATTATTTATCTATATTATTACAGTTATAAAACCACGGGAACAGGCACCTTCAACCTGCTTGAGCTCTATAATCTGCATATCCCGATATCGGCCCAGTTCTGGCTGTGCGCCGCCTTTAGCCTCGCATTCGCCATCAAGGTGCCGATTTTTCCGCTCCACACCTGGCTTCCGGACGCTCATGTCGAGGCGCCCACCGCCGGCAGTGTCATCCTTGCCGCCATCCTTCTGAAAATGGGAACATACGGCTTCCTGAGATTTTCGATGCCCCTTTTTCCGTATGCCTCCCATCAGTTTCTCCCGTTGATCGCTTGTCTGGCCATTGCTGGAATCGTCTATGCGGCGCTGGTCGCATGGGTGCAGCCGGACATGAAAAAACTCGTCGCCTACTCCAGCGTAAGCCACCTGGGATACGTGATGCTCGGATTGTTTGCACTCAATATACAGGGGATAGAAGGCGGCATCTATCAGATGTTGAACCACGGGGTGAACACCGGCGCCCTCTTTCTTCTCGTTGGAATGATTTATGAGCGGCGCCATAGCCGGCTCATGGAAGATTTCGGCGGCCTTGCCAAGATAATGCCGATATTTGCCACCTTCCTCATGATCGCAACTCTTGCATCCGTGGCGGTCCCGGGGACAAACGGTTTTGTAGGCGAGATATTGATACTGGTGGGTGTGTTTAGAACTTATCCCGTATTCGGTGTATTTGCCGTTTCAGGAATGGTTTTTGGTGTTGTCTATATGCTCTGGATGTACCAGAGGGTGATGTTCGGGCCCGTTACAGAAGATGCCAACCGCAACATGCCCGACTTGAACACAAGAGAGATCGTGACGTTGGTTCCCATTGCGGTGCTGGTGTTCGTAATGGGGATCTTTCCCGGCCTGTTCTTGCGCAAAATGGATGCATCGGTCAATTACTTCATAAAACAGTACCAATACAAGTATGAGACATATGCGGCTGAAAAAAACGGCAATCCTGTCGCAGCGGCCTTGCAAAAGGATGATCTTGCCGTCAATTCCGGCGCAGTTTCTCGCGGCGGGCTGCTTTCGCTCAGTCGATGATCGAAAAATATCGAACGTGCTGCGCCGGGTACGTTGGTTGAAACCTGGAGGAAACCGAATGGAAACCTTGAGATTTATTCTGCCGGTAATGGACTACGCGGCTGTCTTACCGCAGATGATTCTTGTTGCAACGGCAATGCTCGTACTTGTCATCGGTGTTTTCAAAGATTGGGCCAAGACCGCATTCGTCGGTCATGCGGCCCTTTTGGGGTCCGTCCTTGCCTTGGTTAGTCTTGTTTTTACCGGCTCGGGAGGGTTCCAATTCTCCTCCTTCAGCGGAATGGTCTTAACCGACAGGTTCTCGTTTTTCATTACACTTGTTGTCTGCCTGATTATTGTTCTGACTATCCTGGTATCGTTAAGCTATCAGAATTTCTTTGAAAACATCAAGTGCGGCGAATATTACGCACTGGTTCTTTTTGCCGGCGTTGGCATGATCTTCATGGCAACGGCAGGCAACCTGATTCTTTTATTTGTGGCTCTTGAAACGATGTCCATTTCAATCTATGCCCTGACCGGATTTCATAAGAGTCAGTTGAAATCCGGGGAAGCAGCTTTGAAATATTTTCTTTTGGGCGCCTTTGGCTCCGCATTCCTCCTCTACGGTTTCGCCTTCTTTTACGGGACCACCGGAAGCCTGGATATTATTAAAATAGCCAGTTTTATTCAAACACACCCCCAAATCATTCAATTCAAGTTCTTGGTTATCGGGCTGGTCCTGATGACTGCCGGGTTTGGATTCAAAATATCGATGGTGCCGTTTCACATGTGGACACCCGATGCGTACGAAGGCGCCCCTACATCCATCACGGGATTCATGGCAACCGGAGTCAAGGCCGCAGCTTTTGCTGCTCTTATCCGGGCAATCCTGGTTCCCTTGGCCCCCATGCAGGGAAGCTGGATCACCATCATGTGGGTCGCAGCTTTTTTAACTATGACCGTCGGGAATATAATCGCCCTTGCCCAGGATAACGTAAAAAGGATGCTCGCCTATTCCAGTATCGCCCATGCAGGGTACATCCTCCTGGGGTTTGTCGCCGGCACAAACCTCGCCCAGGCGGGAATGCTTTTTTATCTCATGGCCTATGCCTTCATGAACATCGGGGCCTTTGCCGTTGTCACGCTGCTCTGCAAGAAGGGAAAGGAATACAACAGTATCTCGGATTTTTCCGGCCTTGGTTTTAAGTACCCCGCACTGGGGTTTGTCATGTCGGTATTCTTGTTCTCCCTGGCCGGCATTCCGCCCACAGGGGGATTTATGGGGAAGTTTTATATCTTCACTGAAGCGCTGCGGTCCGGGTATGTATGGCTGGTCATCGCAGCGGGCGTAAACAGCGTGGTATCGATTTACTACTACCTGCGCGTGGTCGTAGTGATGTATTTTCAGCCGCAGCCATCTGAGAACCCATTAATACTTACGGAGATTTCACCCCAGGCAGTGGTGGCATTGGCGGCAACGGCCACGGCTGTCCTTTTTATGGGGATATTCCCCTCCTATTTCTGGTCGCTTGCCAGCAATTCCATTTTCAGCCTCAGGTAACGCCGAGCGCTCTGCCTCACGCGTTTGCGCGTGTGGCAGAAATCCCGGGGGCCGGGGGAAAGTCCCCCGCTCTTTTAGTTAGTTCAATACTCGGTATCAGTAGGCCGGAGAGTGCCAGAAAGTAGTGATCCCGCCGCCATGATAACTTCCACTCTCGAAAGCTTTGCCCTGGTAGCTGAAAGCCATGAAAGCGGCGTTGGACGGCAGCTTTATCCTGTTATGGAAAGGGATAGGATCGAAGGAGCCTGCATTGGTGGCCAGTCCTGTTTCTTGGATGACCTTGCCGTTTTCATCCAGAAATATCGCGGCGAGGCGAAAGTCCTCCATGCGCGAGTAGCCCATGATCATGGAAAAGGCAAACACGACTTTGCCGGACAGGTCCATTTGTCCCTGATCTTTGGAATAGCTGAACTCTACGGTAAGATCGTCGCCCTTCCAGTGTCCTGAGTATCGTGGCTCTGCAATGGAGAGGCGATCCGACGCCGGAACGGACCGGGCCGCGGCGGCTGTGCCAATGATCTGTAATGCCGCAATGAAAAGGACCCCGGCGATTGCAGATGATAGGAAAAGAAATCCCCTTTTCATATGGAATCTCCTTGAGTGTGGTGTGCGCCTCATCTTAAAATCGGCTGTCAAATGAATATAAGCGCTGAATAGCGGAAAAACTATCCCGTTGCAATGAGTCTCTTTTCGCAACGAAGTATTTTTAGTATATATGTTTTGTCGAATATAATTCCGGGTCAAGAAGGGGCTGAGTCAGGTGAAAGATCCAGGGCTGGACAGAAAGATCGTTCTTGTGGCAGAAGACGATGCGGACGATTGCCTGCTGATAAGGGATGCTTTGATTGACAATGGTTTGGACTGGGATGTGCATTTCGTCGGTGATGGAATCGAGTTGATGGAGTATCTGGAAAATTGTGACGGACAGGAAATACAGACTATCGGCTGCTTCCCGAACCTGATCATACTCGACCTCAACATGCCGCGCAAAGGAGGGCGGGAAGCGCTCAGGGAGATCAACGTTCATGCGAGGTTCAATAAAATACCCATAGTCATCCTTACCACGTCCGACGAACCCCAGGACGTTGCTCTTTGCAGCTCTCTCGGGGCCAAGCTGTTCATAACGAAGCCCACCATGTATGCCGCCTGGCTTGAAAAAGTTGGCGCTCTGAAGCAATTTGTTTAACTGCCGCTCCATGTTAATCCGTGTTAATCCGTGTCTGGAAAGGGCTTTTCTCTCCATGACCTGTCCACGACCAGCTCTCTGCGCTCTCCTCAATAATCGTGAATCGTGAATCGTGAATCGTGAACAGAAAAAAGCCGAATTTTCTAAACTCCGCTGGACATCTGCAATTAGTCGGTAATATCGTATCATGCAGAGATTTTATGATGCAAAACGGCAACCAGAAGCGGCAACCAGAAGCGGCAATAGAAGCGGCAACCAGAAGCGGAAAAAGAAGAAAAGCGGGTGAATAGGCGAATGGGTGAATGATGAGTGATGAGTGATGAGTGATAGATGGCAGATTGCGGGGCGCCGGGGCAGGGCACGCGAGAGGCCACCTGGAAATAGCGCTGCCTCGGCCGGGCTGTTTCCATCCCGGATCAATTGTAAGAGTGTGTCATCATTAATCTTTTTCTTTGCCATGGATACATCCTGGAAACATGATGGGAATTTTTGGTTTACTGCCGTAGTTTCCGTCCGGAGAGGGCCCTTTTCCGCCCTGGCGGCGTCAATCTTCGGGCTTCCTTGTGCGGCGTACGCATGTACGCCTCCGCGCAACCCCTTGATTACCTTGCCAGGGCGAAAAATGCCTCCTTTCCGACTCGGAAACTGCAAGTGTCTTATAAGGTGAAAAACTCCTACGTTCATCCGGGGTTCCGGACGGACACTAGCTGAACCCTCGCTTCGTTCGGGTTCGCGGGTAACATCGAGGAAGCGCGTTAAACGCTTCAAGTTCGCGGCCGATCTTTTGTGAGGCCGCACCCAGCCGATGCCCTCAATCCTTTTCTCTGCCATGGAAACAGATGGAAACACCCTGGAAACATCATGGAAGCATATGGGAAACTTTTGGGCAACTGTTTCCATTTGCCCGGTTAGGTCGCCGGCAGCCCTTCTTGATCTCACAGGCGAGCGCTCTTCTGCACGTCACTTGAATCGGCGGCCCCGCCGCGACCACCTTGGAACATGGACTCGGGACCGGATACACTTCCAGGCAAGGCATTGATAATATATCACGGGATGATGTGGCTTTGCCAAACGGCAATTAGATGCGGCAACGAGAAGCGGCAATAGAAACGGCAACCAGAAGCGGCAAAAAACAAAAAAGGCAGAATGCCACAGATTCACCGCAGAGGCTGGTCATAGACAGGTCAGGGAGAGGCGCGGAGGGATGCGAATGGGTGAGTGTGGCACCTAACAGGATCAAGACCCTCAAGGAGGGGATACGAACCACGGGGAAGGCAAAGGAGAAAAAGGCGGGATTGCTGGTGTGGTTCCAGTGCAGACAAGGAGCAGCGGCTCGAAGTTCATAAATTCCTATTTCAAGACCTACCCCCTCATTTCACTCATTGTAGAGGTTGAGTTTTCTGATCACAGAACTGCCTTAAAAGGGGGAAAATGGCCCCAAAAATGACATGCTGGCCCTGTAATTTCAAATACTTACCATGGTGGCCATTGGAGGTATCTCAGTAATATCGAATAATTACCTTGGTCCGACCTAATGCCGTTAACTATCGGCAACGTTAACGTTTCCGGCAGCATGGACAGAATCGGCAGCATCAACGTTATCGGCAGCGTTGACGTATCCGGCAGGATCGACGTGACCGGCAGCCTGACCGTTGCCGGTGACCCGGAAGCCCTGGCCATTGACCCTTGACCGGAATCCTTACCCTCGATTAGAATTTTGACCCCGGACCCCGAATTGTAACTGAAGCTTTGGCCGTTTCCGTCAGTCAGAGTAAGGTGGGGAATATTTCATTTTGAAATGCGGTCAAGGGTAGGCAAGTCGGGGGCTTGTGTGAGTAGATAACCCCCCTGTTATCGCAGGGAATCTTATCCAAAACTGTCTATTAAATCAGTGTGTTGTGCGATCAGTCCCTGCATTCGCCCTGTATTTGCAGGAATTACAGTAAGCGGATGAAACTCTTTGACAACTGAATATGAGGTTCGGATTTTCATTTCCAGGGTGCGAGATCGGAAGTGATACGCGAGGACTAATACCTATTACCTAGAAAATGCCATTTTCATGCTTCTCGGGTGAGGCGAGCATCATGGAGAATTGCGTTCAAGATAGTATCAAAGGATAGATTCTTAAATGCGTGGGGAGCTGCGCCCCATAAGCGCTCAAATAAGCGCGTAAGTACCTGAATTTATTAGGGCAATATTTAAAATTTTTGTCGCCCCGGCACAAGCCGGAGTCCTGCGCCCTTACCTATTGATTTTACAATAAAAATCAAAGGCTCTGGATTCCGGCCTTCGCCGGAATGACGGGCTTTTTCCTTGCATCTGCTCGTCTTTATTTGAGCGCTTATGGAGCTGCACCCCCCACACCCCCTCGCCGCTGCGCGGCTCTTAATCTCGACGCTCCGCGAGGCGGGCCTACGGCCAGACGCCGAAGCGCCGAGCGCTCGGCCACACGCGCTTGCGCGTGTAGCCGAAATCCTGGGGGGTGCGGGGGAAACATTCCCCCGCGCTTGAAGGGTTATGAAAATTACATCTTGAACTTGGTATTAGCCATTGCAGGGCCATTTAGGAGCGGCGCTGGGGTGGCGCCCAGCGAGGAACGCTACGCCGATCTCCACGCCCCGCGAGGTGCCGCGCTCTGCCTCACGCGCCTGCGCGTGTGGCAGAAATCCCGGGGGCGCGGGGGAAATTGCCCCGCTCTTTTTCTTATTTAAATCTTTAAAGCAACTCGGTCTAAATCAAGACTCTATCTAAAATCGTAAAGATGTCCCCGGCCACACTCAGTTCGACTCCTTCCCGGACGTCGGCATCCAGGTCGTCAATGTCGATTTTGTTTGCTACGGGAAATATGATTGCTTTCACGCCCGCTCTTTGAGCGGCGAGAACTTTCTCGCGGATTCCGCTGACCGGGAGCAGCCTTCCGCTGAGCGTGAATTCCCCGGAAAGAGCGACATCGCGGCGCGCCGGTTTCCCGGTTAGAAGCGAAATAAGCGCCACAGCGATTGTAACGCCCGCCGAAGGGCCGTCCTTGGGAACAGCCCCGGAGGGAATGTGCACGTGGATGTCGCTTCCCTCGAAAAAGTCCTGGTCCAGCGAAAAATCTTGTGCGTGGCTGCGTATATAGCTCAGGGCCGTCTGCGCAGACTCGCGTATTATCTCTCCCAGGGAACCGGTCAATATCAACTGTTGGTTTCCCTTCATCCTGGTTGCCTCAATAAAGATTATCTCTCCTCCGAATTCGGTCCAAACCAGGCCGGTGGTAACTCCCACACGGTGACCCGCCTCCGCGATCTCATGAGTGAATCTTCGCGGGCCGAGCAGGTTTTCGATCAGTTTGTCATCCACCACGATGGGCGAGCTATCGTTTTCACTTTGAAGACAGAGCCTGGCAAGCTTTCGGCAAACGGTGGCAATTTCGCGCTCGAAGTTGCGCAGTCCGGCTTCGAGTGTGTAATCCATGATGATTTTTGAACTTGCGCCGTCGAGAAACTCGATGTTCCTGTTTTTGAGGCCGTGTTCTCTCAACTGGCGGGGAACGAGGTATTGTCTTGCGATAGCTCGTTTTTCTTTTTCAGTGTAGCCGGGGAACGGGATCACTTCGAGCCTGTCGAGGAGCGGGGCGGGAAGCCGTTCGACCACATTGGCCGTTGCGATGAACATGACGCTGGACAGATCGAAGGGAACATCCATATAGTGATCGAGAAACCGACCGTTTTGCTCCGGATCCAGGACTTCCAGCAGAACCGAAGCGGGATCGCCCCGGAAGTCCTGGCCAATCTTGTCTATCTCGTCCAGCATGAAAACCGGGTTCCTGACCCCGATGCGCCGAATCTCGGTCATGATTCTGCCCGGCATCGATCCGACATAAGTCCTTCGGTGTCCTCTCAGTTCGGCTTCATCACGCAAACCGGCAAGAGAAATCCTGACGAACTTTCTCCCCAGCGCTTCGGCAATAGACTTGCCAATGGAAGTCTTTCCCGTTCCTGGGGGGCCCGAAAAGCAAAGAATCGGGCTCCTTGTCAACTGGAGGTGTCGTTTCTTTTCGCGGATCTGACGCACCGTGGAGCGAAGTTCCTCGAGGTCAATGGGTTTGGGCAGATAGTGGGCGGCTCCTTTTTTGAGAGCGTCAACCGCCGAACCCACCGTGGCATAGCCGGTAATCATCACAATATCGGTGTTCGGGGCGATCTGTTTTGCAGATTCGATGAGCTGAATGCCATCCATCTTATCCATCTTGAGATCGGTAAGGATCAGCTCGAAGTCCTTTTGCCTCAGTTTGTCCACAGCGTCCTGGCCGTTCACCGCAGTGCATACCTGATAGCCTTCCTTGCGCAAAACATATTCCAAATTCGTTCTGGCTATCTCCTCGTCATCGACCACCAGGATATTGAAGTCGCTCAGGTTACACAGGGTTTTGACAGCCAGGTATTCCAGGATTCTCTCTTTAACGTGTTTTAGCCCATAGTGCTGCAGCTCGAGGATTTTCTCCGCGCGAGCCATATCCAGACAGTCATCGGTAAAATTCTGCCATGGAAGCGAGAAGAGGAACTCGAGATAACTCACGCCGATCGTGTATTCGGGTATGCCGGGGTCCATTCTTTCAAGCCGCTCGAGTTCCTTGGAGGCCAGCTCGGAAACTGCCTTCGGTATCCTTGCATCCTCTTTGGCTCTACGAAGATCAACCAGCTCGGTCGATTGTTCTTCAGGGGTTTTTTCTTCGATCTTCTCAATCTTTTTAAAGAAACTCATACTCTGCCTTTCGATCCCTGTTGCAATTCGCAACGCTCTTAAGCCCTGCGTTGCAGTATCGAACATTGCCGTTTTGGAGCCCGCAGCAACAATTCACGCAGTGGCTATTGCATTTTGCAACGCCATCAGGCCTTTTCAACCCGGGCGGCAAGGAATAGCCGAGCCTTATTCACCAATGATTTCATTAGTTTTTAGCAGATGGCACGACTCTTGACTATAGAAGATTGAGAAGATTGAAAAATTCATACTCATAGGTGAGTAAGCCATGTCAGATTTAATCGGAAAAAATCGTAAGAACGAATTCCGCAACGGCCGCAAGATCCTTGTCGTGGCAAATAACGGGGTTTTTGCGGAAACTCTAATCAATCATTGCGTGCAGCTTGCCGGCAGGCTCGGATACGATCTGGCGGCTTTAAGCGTTGATTCTCACTGTGAAGGCAAGGCGTTCGAAAACAGGTCTGCAGAATCGGCAAAAAAATTATGCGACAGGGCTGTACTCAACGGGATCCATTGTAATGCCATGACCAGGACCGGGGATATTGAATTTGCGGTTGAGGAGGCAATTCACGAGATCAAGAGGGTTGAGATCGTAGTAATAGATTCGGAGATAAACAGCGAGAGCATCCGAAAAATATCGGTTCCTGTAGTGAGTGTCTTATCTGCCTTAAACGACAAAGGAGGGAATGCAATGTCTGCTCGTAGCGAATCCTCGAAAGCCGGCGCGATTGGAAAAACGGTTGGATATGGTGTAGCGAGCGCTGCCTGTTATGCGGCTGTCTTTACAAACTCTGACACTGTCATGCAAGTTTTTTCCAGAGGCGGCTGGTACGCGGCTCTTCCCATTGCCACCGTTCTGGCAATTTCGTTTGTGCATGGTACATTTGCGCACCACCTGTGGTCCCTTATGGGTATTGAAGCCCTCAAAAGAGACCAGGTCCGCAAGACCGAGCACAAGGTCATCGAGAAGAGAAAACAGGCGCGCAAAAGACCTCGTGCCTATGCTTACGTCAATCCATTTCACAGGATAGACTTATAGGCGTCTTGTAAGGCGGGATTGTAAGGGTGAGGTCTATTCGCGCTCACCCAAAAGCGAGCTATGGCTCGATCTGGTGAAAAACCCTCAGGCCCTGACAAGGATTCAAAATGCACGATATAGCAAATGAAGCGGTCAAATTCATCGATCTCAATTTTATCTATGTGGTTTTCCTTTTTCTGGTCGGCTTTGTCGGCGGCCTGGTGAGCGGGTTCATCGGTTCGGGCGGCGCCTTCGTTTTAACTCCCGGCATGATGAGCCTTGGAGTGCCGGGGACCGTAGCGGTAGCGAGCAACATGTGCCACAAATTCCCCAAAGCGCTTGTCGGAGCGTACAAACGTTTCAAATACGGCCAGGTGGATTTGAAGCTTGGGCTTGTGCTGGCTGCGAGCGCGGGCGTCGGCGTACAGGTAGGCATACGAATCCAGCAATTAGTACTCCAAAGTTGGGGACAGGCGGGGTCCGACCTCTATGTGAGCCTTTCTTTTGTGGTGGTGCTGGTGCTGGTCGGGCTCTATGTTTTTCGCGACGCCATGAATATATCGAAATCCGGTGGAAGCGAGCGGGTTGCCCTGCTTGCCAAGAAGCTCCAGAGCATAAACATTCCGCCAATGATTACCTTCAAGACGGCAAATGTGCGCATCTCCCTGTGGTTTACGCTTCCGGTCGGTTTTGCGACTGGTATGCTCGCTGCTACGATCGCTGTGGGCGGTTTCATCGGCGTTCCCGGAATGATCTATATGCTTGGAGTCTCGGGGCTCGTAGCTTCTGCCAGTGAGCTGGTAATCGCTTTCGTGATGGGTATGGGCGGCTCAATAAACTGGGCGATGCATGGAATGGTCGACATTCGGCTGGTCTTGATCATACTTGCCGGGTCGCTTTTAGGTGTTCAACTTGGCGCAATCGGGACCACCTATGTAAAGGAATACATGATCAAAATCGTCATGGCGATCATCATGCTCATAGTTGCTGTGAGCAGGGCCTTTGCAATCCCGAAGTACCTCAATCAGCTCGGCGTCATCTCAATAGGTCAGGGTACGATAACGGTGCTGGGCATCATCAGTTTTGTTTCAATGTGCCTTGCTCTGCTTATTGGGGCCATAATCATTCTGGCCAGCATGTGGAGGGCAAGGAGGTCGGCATACATTCCAAAAGCCTTGGCGGCCGAAGCCAGGTGAATCAAGTGGCGCTGCCCTTTTGATTCCTGCCGTATTTAAGGCGCTGCTCTCCCCTTCTCTGCGAGCGTTCAGAGAAGGGGAGAGCCTTTTTAGGGATTGTGTGCACAAAATTCTGCAAATTGCGAAAGCTCAAAAGAGCGGGGGAAGGTTTTTTCACTTTAAAGACCCCCCGCACCCCCCAGGATTTCGGCGCACACGCGCATGCGCGTGTGGCCGACCGCTGGGCGCTGTCGGTGGTGGGCCGCGGGCCGCCACCGCAGCGCCACAATATCTCGACGCTATCCCTGCTCTGTCCATGACCAGAGGCGGAAGGGGGTGTGGGGGGCACATGTCCCCCTAGCCCCCACGCTTTTTCGGACTATCTCTTTGCAGAACATCTTTTTTAGGGGTAAGTGCAGGAAAACAAAATCCAAAAACAACACTCAAACCGGGCGTTCTGTCTCGCTGGTGCGTCAGGACGCTTCTCAGCGAATGAAAATTGGACTATATTGTAGTGTTTAAAACATATCGGAGCCGCCGATGCCAATAAGATTTCCCATAACTTTAAACATCCGCCAGAAGGTGATAGCCGGTTTCACTTTACTGCTGATCGTCGCCGGTTCCTTCGGTACGGTCTCATATGGTTACCTTCGGGAGGTTGAGCGAAAGCAGCATTTTGTTGAGATAGCAGATGATTTGCGGGATTTTATTCTTGAAGCCCGCCGGTACGAGAAAAACTTTCTTCTGTATGGTTCGGGTGATGACCTGAATGAGAATCGCAGATTTACCCAACTCGGCTTAGAGCAGCTCGATAAGACGGTCCCGGAGATCAAAGATCTTCAGGGCGTTCCCCTGCTCGACAAAATCAAATTGGAACTTGGCGGTTATCAACGCCTGATGAACCAATTGGCTCCCGGCCATGAAGGCAGTTCGGGTTCGCCGGTGGTTGAAGAGCAGTTGCGGGAACATGGCAAGACGCTGGTGGATTTGTCCCAAAGGCTTGTCTCTTTTGAGCGCAAACGCATTCTTCATATCGTAAACTCGCTCAAGACTCAGCTTCTGATTTCGCTGGGCATCACGATAATAGGTGGTGGTCTGCTTATTCCGGTCATCGCCAGAAAAATCATTCGCCCGCTTCGATATATCGAAAAAACTACGCACCGGATTGCCGGAGGGGATTTCACGCCGATCGAGGTTTACGATACGCGCGATGAGACACAGCGTGTGGTCGAGGGGTTCAACCGGATGATTTCCGAGTTGGAGAAGCGGCAGGACCAGTTGCTCCAGGCAAAAAAACTGAGTTCCCTTGGGACATTGACCTCGGGAATAGCTCACCAGCTAAATAATCCCCTTAACAATATTTCCACCTCCTGCCAGATACTTTTGGAGGAATTCGATAAGGCGGACGCCGAGTTTTCTCACCGGATGCTCACCAATATCGAACACGAAGTACACCGTGCCCGCGATATCGTGCGAAACCTTTTGGAATTTTCACGAATACGGGAATTCTGCCTCGCCCCGACAGCTCTTTTCCAGGTGGTGGAGCGAGCCGTCAAACTCATTTCCAGTCATATCCCGCCCGGGGTCGAGATTTTATTGGATGTCCCCCAAGATCTTTCATTCGATCTTGACGCTCAACGGATGCAGCAGGTCTTTTTGAATCTGATTGAAAACGCCGTTCATGCAATAGAGCCTCCGGGGCAGATCAGTATCAAGGCAAGAGCCGAGCCGGCTGAAAAACAGGTGCTCGTCACCGTTGAAGATACCGGAAAAGGCATCTCGCAGGGAGAGGTGGGAAGGATTTTCGATCCATTTTTTACGACAAAGGAAGTGGGCGCAGGGACCGGTCTTGGGTTGTCGGTAGTTTTTGGGATAGTCCAGAAGCATCGCGGCTCCATAACGGTTGACAGCCAGGAAAGGGAAGGCACCAGATTCACGATGCGCTTTCCCGTCGAAACGGTGTGCTGAGAAAAGAGGCTCGATGGCTGGGACCCGTATTCTGATAGCCGATGACGAACAGATAGCCCGGGAAAATCTTGAACATGTGCTGCGCAGGGAGGGCTATGAGACAGTAAGCGTCGGTGACGGGCTCGCCGCAATGGGTGAACTCGAAAAGGAAGAGTTCGACCTGGTTTTGACAGACATCCGAATGCAGCCTGTGGATGGTCTTCAGGTACTGGATCGTGCGCGTGAGCTTTACCCCGATATCGAGGTGATGGTCATTACGGGATACGCTTCGGTTTCTTCCGCTGTAGAGGCTATGCGCAAAGGGGCCTACTATTATATCCCGAAACCCTACAAAATCGACGAAGTCAGGGTTCTTGTAAGACAGGCCGTCGAGAAGCGAGGTCTGCGCAGGGAAGTGAAAGAGCTGAGGCAGCGGGTCAGCGATCAGAACAAGACCTCGTTGCTGATCGGCTCCAGTCCCGACATGGAAATCCTGCGAAAGATGATAGAGCAGGTCGCCGTTTCTGATTCGAGTGTGCTTATTCTTGGCGAAACCGGGACCGGCAAGGAGCTTGTGGCCAGGACCATTCACAACATGAGCCTTCGGGCTGAGAAACGTTTTCTTGCGATCAATTGCGGAGCGTTCAGCGAAGAGCTTCTTGCAAACGAACTGTTCGGGCACGAGCGCGAGGCGTTTACCGGCGCAAAGAGCATAAAACGGGGCCTTTTGGAAGCCGCCCAGGGGGGTACCATCTTCCTGGATGAAATCGGGGACATGCCCCTTTCAATGCAGGTAAAGCTGCTGCGGGTGCTCCAGGAACGGGTGATGATGCGGGTGGGGGGCATACACGAAATACCTGTTGACATCAGGGTTGTTGCAGCGACCAACAAAAATCTAAAACAGGAGATCGAGTTCGGGACCTTTCGCCAGGATTTCTATTACAGGCTCAACGTGATAACACTTCATGTGCCCAGGCTTGCGGACCGCAGGGACGATATACTCCTGCTGAGTCTTCATTTCCTCCACAAGTTTGCAGTCCTGCAGGGAAAGCAGGTGGGGAGCTTTTCTGATGAAGCAGCCCGGATTCTTCTGTCTTATGAATATCCTGGAAATGTGCGGGAACTGGAAAACATCGTTGAAAGGGCGGTTACCCTCGCAAACGGGCGCACCATCGAGCCCGGCCATTTGCCGCCCGATCTGCGGCAACTCGCATTCAGGGTGCGGCGCCCGCAGAAGGAGTTGCTTACCCTTGATGAAAATGAACGGGACTACATTCTCTGGGTGCTAAAAGAGGTAGATGACAATAAGACTCGGGCTGCTGAAATTCTAGGTATAGACAGAGTATCGCTCTGGAGGAAAATAAAGAGGTACAGCCTCCAGTAATCAGACTGCCTGGCGGCATGCGGACGAAATGCCGTCTGAACCGCCCGGCTCAACTAAAGGAGGAGAGGCGAAAATGGCAATTATAACTATTTCCAGGGGCTCCTACAGCAAGGGAAAAGAAGTGGCCGAAAAAGTGGCTCAGAAACTGGGCTACCAGTGTTACGCTCGTGAGGTTATTCTGGGGGCTTCCAAAGAGTTCAACATCCCCGAAATCAAGCTGGTGAAGGCAGTTCATGACGCGCCTTCCATTCTGGAAAGGTTCTCCTACGGTAAGGAGAAATTCATCGCATACTTTCAGTCCGCTCTTTTGAAGTTTCTCCAGAGGGACAATGTGGTCTATCACGGCCTGGCCGGACATTTCTATGTCAGAGGCGTCTCCCACGTTCTCAAGGTCAGGATTATTGCGGATATGAAGGACCGGATTCAAATCGTTATGGACCGGGAAAAAATCTCCTATGAAGGCGCACAGGCGCTGATTAAAAAGGATGATCTCGCAAGGAGCAAATGGAGTCAGCATCTATACGGGATCGACACATCCGATCCGATTTTGTACGATTTGGTGGTTCGCGTGCGGAAAATGACTGCGGATGACGCGGCGGACGTGATCTGCCATACGGCGCAACTGGAAACTTTCAAGACGACCTTTGAGTCTCAGAAGGCTATGGAAGACCTGGTGCTGGCATCCGAAGTAAAAACGACCCTGCTCGAGCTCAAACCAGACATCAAGGTATTCGTGCGCGACGGCGTCGTTACTCTTGGCGCCAGCGCCCAGATCATGAAGGACCCTGAACTGGTTATGGAAATGGAAAGAATTACCGGCTGCATTCCCGGCGTTAAGGCGGTCAACGTCAAGTCTTCCCACCTGGTTGAATGGAGCGACTGATAGGGAAAGTGGGGCTTCAATTGAACTATCCGGTAAACATTATTTGAATTTTTGGAGACCAAATGGGTGTTGAGCCGAATAAAATCATCTGCTCCATGGTCGGGGTCAGCAAGTTCATTAACAAACGCCCGATCCTGAAGGATATCTATCTCTCTTTTTTCTACGGCGCGAAGATCGGAGTGGTGGGTCTGAACGGCGCGGGCAAGAGTTCGCTTTTGAGAATACTGGCCGGGGTGGACGGGGATTTCAACGGCAAGACTACGATTGCGCCCGGCATTACGGTTGGTTTTTTGGAACAGGAGCCTCAACTCGATGATGCTCTGAGCGTGCGGGAAACAGTCGAGCAGGGAGTCCAGGAGACGGTCGATCTGCTGAATGAATTCAACCGCATTAACGAGCAGTTTTCCGAACCCATGTCCGATGAGGCTATGGATAAACTGATCGGCAGGCAGGCAGAGGTGCAGGAAAAACTCGATTCCATGAGCGCCTGGGACCTCGACTCCAGGCTCGAGATGGCTATGGACGCACTCAGGTGCCCTCCGGGAGACACTCGAGTCAAGGTCCTTTCAGGAGGTGAGAGACGCCGCGTCGCCCTTTGCCGGCTCCTGCTCCAGCAGCCCGACATTTTGCTGCTCGATGAGCCTACCAATCACCTTGACGCCGAAACCGTCGCCTGGCTCGAACACCATCTTCAACGCTATCCCGGAACCGTAATAGCCGTGACTCACGACAGGTATTTCCTCGATAACGCAGCCGGATGGATACTGGAGCTTGACAGAGGGCAGGGGATTCCATGGCAGGGAAACTACTCGTCCTGGCTTGAACAGAAGAGCGCAAGGCTGCAGCAGGAAGCAAAGGGCGAAACCGAGCGCCAGAGGACGTTGGAGCGTGAGCTGGAATGGATCAGGATGTCGCCGAAGGGGCGGCATGCGAAATCGAAGGCCCGCATAAAGGCTTATGAATCGCTCCTTCGTCAGGACCATGAAAAGCAGGCAAAAGAGCTCGAGTTATTCATCCCACCCGGCCCGAGGCTCGGAAATGTTGTTATCGAGGCCAACAAACTGAGCAAAGCGTACGGAGAAAACCTTCTGATGGATGGCTTTTCGTTTGCCCTGCCGCCCGGCGGCATCATCGGGGTAATAGGGCCGAACGGGGCCGGCAAGACCACCCTGTTCCGAATGATAATCGGCCAGGAAAAGCCCGATTCGGGTGCGATCAAACTCGGCGATACGGTGAAACTGGCCTATGTGGATCAGAGCCGGGAGGCGCTCGACCCCGGCAAGACCATCTGGGAGACTATCTCGGAGGGCAGGGAAATTATCGAACTTGGAAGCCGCTCCGTCAACTCGCGCGCTTATGTTGCGCGGTTCAATATTTCGGGGACAGATCAGCAAAAGAAAGTCGGACTTCTCTCGGGAGGCGAGCGCAACAGGGTTCACCTGGCAAGAATTCTGAAAGAGGGCGCTAACGTAATTCTGCTGGACGAGCCTACAAATGACCTCGACGTTAACACCATGCGAGCGTTGGAAGACGCCCTGGAGAATTTCGCCGGGTGCGCCGTGGTGATAAGTCACGACAGGTGGTTTCTCGACAGGATCGCAACGCACATAATCGCCTTCGAGGGCGACAGCGACGTCGTCTGGTTTGACGGAAACTACTCTGAGTATGAAGCCGACAGAAGGTCCCGCCTCGGCGCCGCAGCCGACCAGCCGCACCGGATCAAGTACCGGCAACTGACAAGGGCTTGAGGTTTGACGCGAAAATGTTTCACGCGGAGACGCGGAGGGCGCAGGGGCTGAACGTCGTGAAGATACCTGGAAAGTCTGCGCCCTCCCTACATGTCTGCGCCTTCGCGTCTATCTTCGGCCCACTCACCCGTTCACCTGTTCTTATGATCCTTCAATTCCCGACCCCCAACCATATGTGCGCGCCAGCGTCAAATTGTGATAAAAAATAATTGACTTTTAGGCTGTTCTGGCATTTTTTGAGTGGGTGCGCGCAGGCACGGCGGGTAGGATATAAAACTGTGTCCACCCTGCGCCGCTGCATTTCAGGCGTTGCGCACAAGTAGAAGCGCGGGCAAAGCAAAAGTAGCCCTCTTTGCTGCCTCGGCGCTCCACCATGATAATTCTTTTCACAACAGCTATGCAGGAGTTGAAGCAAGATGATGGCGGATCAAACTATTGCTCGAGTGGAACCTGTTAGAACTGAGGCGTATTTGGATTTTCTCCAAATGCTTACCGGAGTCGGGCTTGTGGCATTTATGTGGTGCCACATGATTCTGGTAGCCAGTGTTAACTTCTACCTAATTGGGCTCCAGGGCAGGGTGATGGACTGGATCGCTCATTTCTTTGAAGCCACTTATATGGCTCAAATCGGCGGTCCGCTGATTGCCCTGACTATGCTGGCTCATTTTGTGCTAGCGGCCCGCAAGCTTCCATTCCGTGCCCGTGAACAGAAGGCGATGTGGAGGCACAGCGTCAATTTCAACCACTTCGATACCTGGTTGTGGATTATCCAGGCGGTAACTGCTTTCATAATTCTGATCATGGGGTGCATCCACATGTGGACGGTGCTCACCAATCTGCCGATAACCGCAGTGA
>JBKQTS010000124.1:0-38583 GCA_052143075.1 Syntrophobacteraceae bacterium
CACCCCGCCTCGCGGCGACGCAGTTTCCTTTGACTACCGGGAGCGAGCATCTCCCGGGAGGGGACTTTCACCCCTCAGATCGTGCCCGCTTCCAGGCGCACGGACCCCGGCCTTCGCCGGGGTGACGGCCTCACTAGACCCCGGCTCCCGGATTCAAGACTTCCGGGACAGACTTCGCCGGGGTGACGTATATAGGGTTTTTCGCCCCGATCTTGGAACTCCAATCCCTTTTCATCACCCATTATGGCTGGAAAAAGCGGGAGTTTAAATTATTCCAGCCCCCGAACCGTATGACGCATCTCTTCAGCCGCGGCCGGATCGAGCCTCTTGATGATACCATATTCCCGCCGGGCCGCGATGGAGTCGCCAAGCCGGCTGTAAGCCATCAGCAGGTGGCAGTGAGCCCCGAGGTAATCCGGCTTGATCTCGACCGCTTTTTTCCAGCAGCGAACGGCGTCTACGAATCTCCCCTTTTGCGCCAGCAGGCTTCCGAGATTGTTCAGCGCCCTCTCGAAATCCGGACGGATCCTGAGCGCCGCTTCGTACTGTTCCATGGCCTCATCGTTCCTTCCCAAGGCGGCAAGCTCGACCCCCATGTTGTAGTGGGGCATTTCGCGATTCGGGCTGACCCTGAGCGCCTCAGAAAAATGCGTCAGGGCCTCCTGGTGTTTGCCCTGCTCTGCTAGAATCGATCCGATATTGTTATGGGCCAAAGACGATTCCGGGTTGCTTCTGAGGGTTTCGTTCCACAACGTCCAGGCGTCGGCGTACAGGTTGCCCTGACTCCACGTCTTTACGGACAGAAGGGAGACAACCAGGACCGCTGCTGCCGTGAAGAGCCACCGCCTCCCGCTGTGATGTTTCAGGACATAGCCCGCAGCCACGGCCGCAACCAGAGTGATGGGGCCGATGCCTGCGAGATACTGAAAATGGTCAGCGACATAAGAATAACGAAAGGGGAAGACATCGAAGAAGCCCAGGGCCGGAAAGAGAGACGCGGCAAAAAAGAGCGCCGCCGCCAGAGGTCCTCGCCCGATGCGGCCCCTGGCCATCCAGAGCGCAAGCAGGACGGCTGCCACGGCGAGCGGATAAAGATACTGCTGCCAGACTCCGCTTTCTACGGCCCAACGCTGGTAGTTGAAGCTCAGATGAGCAGGCCACAGAAGCTTCCAGGCATAGAAGCACAAGACGCGGCCGGCCACGAGAAACCGTTCGAGAAAACTAAGGCTCCAATCCGAGCCGCTGGCGCCCACATTTGTTCGTTCGAGCGAGGCGGTCAAAAGCCCCATTCCCGCGCCGAGCGCGAAGAGCGGCGCCAGGCTCAACGCCTCGCGCAGCGTAATTCGTCCGTGCTTCCACCAGAGTACCAGGAGCAAGGCGACCGGAAGCGTGCAGGTCACCGTCTTGGACAAGAGGGCGCATCCGAAAAGGAGCAGCCCGGCGCAATAGTAGAGCAGGTCTTCACGTAAAGCCGGCCAAACCGGGACGAGAAGCCGCGTGAGCAAATCCCCCCTACCCCCCTTTACAAAAGGGGGGTGATTGGTCCCCCCCTCTCCGCACGCCCCCTTTTTTACAGCCTGTCCCGAACCCCGATCCACTGGGAGACGGGGGGATGTTGAAGGTCCTTTCTGCTTTCCCCCCTTTTCTAAAGGGGGGCAGGGGGGATTTTCCAATAATTCTAAATCCCTTTGTCCTCCTCGTGTCCGGCCGGGGAGCGCAGCGGAGTTGAGCGCCGCTGCAGCGTGCCCGCCTTTCATATTCTTCGCGCTCTTCGTAGGCCCTTCACCCCGCTGCGCCCCCTCTACGTGGCCCTTGACGGGATATCCCACCCTGTAGAACCTTAGAAACGCAACAGCGGAAAGCATGTAAAAGAAGCCCGAGAGTACATTCTTACGTTCGGAAATCCAGGCGGCTGTCTCCACCTGGAGAGGATGGACCGCAAACAGGAGAGCGGCAAACCACGCTGCCGGGACCTCGAGGCAGAGGAGCAGATAGTAGAGGAGGCATGCCACGCATGCATGGAGAAGAACATTGACGAGATGATAGCCGAATGGATTCAACCCCCACACCTGGCGCTCGAGCCAGAAAGTCGTGAACACGAGGGGATAGTACTGGGGACTGGCATCCGGTTCGGCCCATATACTCGCCAGGCCATGGACGGATGTGAGGGTTTTGTTATCGGTGAGGTAAAGGTCATCGTCCCATATATAGCCGCCTTTCAGGGCAGAAGTATATGAGAGGAGGGTGATCGCCAGGAGAAGCAAAATCTTCCAGAGTTTGGGACAGGAGCCCGGGTTAGAATGAGGCCTCATTTTTGCTCTCACCCGTTTATTCCCTGGCTTTTCAAAAAGTTCTTTGCATCTATGCTGCCAAACTTTGCCGCTGTTTTCATGTCTTCAATCGCATGGCCCCGATTCCCAAATCTGGCATGAGTGATACCTCGGTTATAATACGCTTCTGCGTATTCAGGATTGATCTCGATGGCCCTGTCAAAATCCTCGATCGCCAGCCTGTAGCTGGCGAGTTCGCCGTGGACGATACCCCGGTCATTATAGGCGTTTGCATATTTAGGATTGATTTCGATGGCCCTGTCATAATCTGAAAGCGCCTGCCGGTGGTTGCCAAGCTCATAATAGGCAATTCCCCGGTTGCAGTAGATAACATCACTGGGGCTTGCAACTTTAAGGCTATGATTGCATAACGCGATGTTATTGCGCCAGTATCCGACCTGTGTCCAGGTAACGGTGGAAAGTGATAGAAGGACTAATGCCGACGCTGCAAAAAGCGCCTCTTTTCGGTAACGCCATTTTTTCAAAAGTTCCGGAATACCCCATGCCGCCATAACGAACAACCCGATCAGGGGGACATAGGTATAGCGGTCAGCCATGGCCTGAGAGCCGACCTGCACGATCCCAATTACGGGAACAAGCGTGCCCCCAAACCACAGCCATCCAACGGCCAGGTACGGAAATCTCTTTGCCCCCCGGATAACCGCGAAAGTTACAACGCCAAGGAGCAGGACCGCACCAGGGACCTGCCACCACGGCCACAACCCCGGGTGAGGATAATAAACGGCAAGATTAGCCGGCCAGACCATCTTGCCGATGTAGATGATATAGGAAACGAAGGCGTTCGCAATACGAACACCAATTGGAAACGCCTCGATAGTTTTCACCGCTCCTCCTTTTTGCTGAGCGATGAAGGTTACGATACATGAGAGTACGGTAAGCACGAAAAGGGGGAGTTTTTCCAGGAGAAGAGGACGCAGGGCTGAGGACTGAACCCTCACTTTGTTCGCGTCTGCGTTAACAATCGAAGCCGGGCGCGATGCGGGACCCTCACTTCGTTCAGGTCCGGGCCTAACATTGTAACTGTCTGGCTGATTCTCCCAGTCCGGGCACGATCTTTTGTGAGTGCCCAGTTCGGCGTCCGAACCTGGTGAGGACGCACTGAGGACTGAGGACTGAGCAATAGCCTGACCGGTGTTTCTTTTACCCGATTTTCTTTTATTCGCAGAGCGTGGTTTCTGCTCCAATTTGGGATTTTCCTTTTCGCTCCTCGCTCCTTTCTTCCCTGAGGACTGAGGACTGACTTGCATGCGCTGCAAGGGCCAGAAGTCCAAAAGCAGCAGGACGAAGGGGAGAGTTACCAGCATGGGTTTTGACATAAGGCCCAAAGCAAAAAGTATGAGCACCGCCAAGTAACGGAGGACAGAGGAAGGATGGCCTCCGCCTTCAGTCTTCCGTCTTCCGTCCTCTGTCTTGTGCTCGACATAGCTGATATATGAAGCCATAGTGAGCATCCAGAAGAAAGTGGAAAGAACGTCCTTTCGCTCGGTAACCCAGGCGACCGATTCAACATGAAGAGGGTGAAGGGCAAACAAGGCCGCCACGAAAGCGCTCTTCCAGGGCGCTTTGGTCATCCGGTGAAAAACGAAAAAGAGGAGCAGCGTATTTGCGATGTGGAATAAAAGGTTAGTGAGATGATGCCATCGAGGGTTTAATCCAAAGAGCCGGACATCGAGCATGTGGGACATCCATGTCAAGGGATGCCAGTTTGAGGCATAACCGGTGGTAAACGCCCACCGGATTGCCTCCGCCGTGATGCCGTGTTGAATATGAATGTTCCCTGTTACGTATTTAGGGTCGTCGTAATTAATGAAACCACACTGAATTACCTGCCAAAACGCCACAAGGGCAGTAACCGTGAGGAGAAGGTAAATCAGCGTAATTTGTCTGTTTCTTAACATACAATTCCTCAATTCCTCAATCATTCCGACCATTTTATTCCCAGGTTTGTCAGGAGCTTTTCGGCATCTTCGCTGTGAAATCTCGCCGCTGTTTTCAGGTCTTCGACCGCCGGGCCCTCCTTGCCCAGCGCAGCAAAAGCAAGGCCCCTGTTAAGATATGCCTTTACAAAGTCGGGATTTACATCAATTGCCCTGCTATAATTTTCAATCGCTCGACTTTGATTGCCGAGCATAGCGTAGGTAATCCCAAGGTTATTAAAGGCGTCAGCATATTTGGGGTCTATCTCGACAGCCCTATTGTAATTTTCAATTGCCTTCAGGTGGTCCCCGAGTTGGCTATAGGCAAAACCACGATCGTAATAAGACTCCGCAAATTCAGGGTTAATCTCGATGGCCATATTGAAATCCACTATAGCCTTTCTTTGATTGCCGAGCCTGCTGTAAGCGAGCCCCCTGTCATGAAAGGCCCTTGCGTATTTGGGGTTGATTT
The DNA here is from genome assembly GCA_052143075.1 of Syntrophobacteraceae bacterium. Lineage (GTDB taxonomy): Bacteria > Desulfobacterota > Syntrophobacteria > Syntrophobacterales > Syntrophobacteraceae > SbD1. Next base: position 4,740 of record JBKQTS010000124.1, read on the forward strand.
CGAGGGCCTTGTCAAAATCGGCAATCGCCTGCTCGTGACTGCCAAGCTTGCTATAGCAGACCCCACGGTTGAAGTAGGCCTCGGCCATCTGGGGATTGATCTCAACAGTCTTGTCAAAATCGGCAATCGCCTGCTCGTAGTTGCCAAGTTTGGTGTAGACGACACCCCTGTTAATGTGAGCAATATAATTATTTGTGGTAACTTTCAGAGCATGATCGAACAAGGTGATGCTGTCGCGCCAGTATCCGGTCTGAGTCCATGTAACCATGAAAACAGATATAAGAACAAGCAGCGACGACACATAAAGAGCCTCTTTGCGGTAACGCCATTTTTGCAGGAGCTGCGGAACACCCCATGCCGCCATGACGAACAATCCGATCAAAGGAATATAGGTGTAGCGGTCCGCCATGGCCTGAGAGCCGACCTGCACAATGCCTATGACCGGAACAAGCGTGCCTCCAAACCATAGCCATCCGAACGGCAGGAAGGGGTATGTCTTTGCCTTCCAGATTGTAACGGAGGTTAGAGCGATAAGCAGCAGAGCGGCGCCAAAAACCTGCCATAGAGGCAGCGACCAGGGGTGGGGATAAAAAATGGCGAGGCCATGAGGCCAAACGGTCTTTTCAATATAGATTACATAGGAAACGAGAGCATTCGCGATACGAACACCCAGTGGAAGGACATCGTTCGATGTAATCGATCCACCTTTCTGCTGGGCGATGTATGTCACGATGCATGAGAGGGCTGCAAGCACAAAATGGGGAAGTTTTTCCAGGAGCAGGGAGAGAAGGACTGAGGACTGAGGACTGGGGACTGAGGATGGAGCAACTCCCTGGCTGGCTATTCTCTTACTCTCGTCCAATCGCCCCAGCGGCCAGTAGTCCAAAAGCAGCAGGGCAAAGGGAAGGGTTACCAGCGTCGGTTTGGCCATAAGGCCTAAAGCGAAAAATATTAGAACGGCCAGGTAACTCTTGAGCCGCGGATGCGCGACATAGCTGATATACGCAGCCATGGTAAGCATCCAGAAAAAAGTTGAAAGGACGTCCTTGCGCTCGGCCACCCAAGCTACGGATTCAACGTGCAGAGGGTGAAGGGCAAACAAAGCCGCCACGAAAGCGCTCTTCCATGGCGCGTTGGTCATCCGGTGAAAAACAAAGAAGAGCAGCAGCGTATTTGCAATGTGGAACAGAAGATTAGTCAGATGATGCCAACGAGGGTTCAATCCAAAGAGCTGAACATCGAGCATGTGGGACATCCATGTCAAAGGATGCCAGTTCGAGGCATAACCGGTTGTGAATGCCCACCGGATCGCCTCCATTGTGATGCCGTGCTGGATATGGATGTTTTCATTTACGTATGTAGCGTCATCGTAATTAATGAAATCGCACCGATTGAGCTGCCAAAATGCGATGAACGCAGCAGCGGTGAGCAGAAAGTAAATCAGGGGAATTCGCCGGTTTCTTAACATATACTTCCTCAAATCCTAAATTCCTAAATTCCTAAATCATTGCGCCCAGTTTATGCCCCGGCTTCTCAAAAAGTCTCTGGCCTCTTCGCAGTCAAGTTTGGCCGCCGTTTTCATGTCCTCGATCGCCTGCCGGTCCTGACCAAGAATTGCCCAAGCAGCGGCCCGGTTATAATATGCCCGTACATGGCCGGGATTGAGCTCAACGGCCCGGTCATAATTCTCAATCGCCTGCCTTTGCCTGCCAAGTTTGCCGTAGGCAACAGCACGGTTGTAATAAACCTCTGCATTTCCAGGATTGATCGAGGCCGCCTTGTCAAAATCGAGAATAGCTTGGCTGAAATTGCCAAGTCGGCCATAGGCGGCGCCCCGGATAACGAGGACCGTATCGTTATCGCCTGTGGTTTTTCAGGGAATGATCGCAGAGCGAAATGCTGTTGCGCCAGTACCCGACCTGTGTATATGTAACAACGAAAAGGCATGGAAGGATTATTGCAGATGAGGCAAAGAGCGCCTTTTTGCGGGACGGCCAGGCAGGGAGCCATTTTTCCAGGAGTTCCGGAATACCCCACGCAGCCATGATGAACAGCCCTACCAGCGGGATATAGGTGTAGCGGTCCGCCATGGCCTGAGCGCCGACCTGTACGATCCCTATGACGGGGACAAGCGTGCCTGCAAACCACAGCCATCCTACGGTCAGGTACGGAAATCTGTTTGCCCCCCGGATAACCGCGAAAGTTACGGCGCCAAGGAGCAGGACCGCACCCAGGACCTGCCAGAGCGGCCGCAATCCGGGATGAGGATAAAAAACGGCAAGATTACCCGGCCAGATCGTCTTTCCAATATAGATTACGTAGGAGGCAAAGGCATTCGCTATACGAACGCCAAGTGGAAGCGCATCGACGGATGTTACCGCTTCTCCTTTTTGCTGAGCGATGCAGGTAACGATGCATGAGAGAGCTGCAAGGGCAAAGAGGGGCAATTTTTCCCAGAGCAGAGAGCGGAGGGCGAAGGACTGAGGACTGAGTAATGAGGACTGAGTAATGACTTGATCTGCGGGTTTCTTAGGCGATTTCCTTTTGTTAGCGGAGCGCGGTTTCTGCTCCAATTTGGGATTTTGCGTTTCGCTCCTCGCTCCCTGCTGCCTGCTTCCCGCTCCCTGCAGTCTCCGCAGGGGCCAGAAATCCAAAAGCAGCAAGACAAAAGGAAGGGTTACCAGCATGGGTTTGGCCATAAGGCCCAGGGCAAAAAATATTAGAACGGCCGAATAACGGAGGACGGAGGACGGAGGACGGAGGACGGAGGATACCGGTCCACTTCTCTCCGTCCTCTATCCTCTGTCTTCTGTCCTCTGTCCTCCGTCTCGCGTCCTCCGTTCTGTCCTCGACATAGCTGATATATGCAGCCATGGTAAGCATCCAGAAAAAAGTTGAAAGGACGTCCTTGCGCTCGGCCACCCACGCTACCGATTCCACGTGGAGAGGGTGAAGGGCAAACAGAGCCGCCACGAAAGCGCTCTTCCAGGGCGCTTTGGTCATCCGGTGAAAAACGAAAAAGAGGAGCAGCGTATTCACAATATGGAACAGGAGATTGATAAGATGATGCCGGTGCGGGTCCAAGCCAAAGAGTTGAACATCGAGCATGTGGGACATCCACGTAAGGGGATGCCAGTTTGAGGCATAACCGGTGGTGAATGCCCACCGGATTGCCTCCATTGTTATGTCGTGTCGAATATGGATGTTCTCGGTTACGTATTTAGGGTCGTCGTAACTAATAAAATCGCATCGGCCGGTCTGCCAGAATACTGCGAGCGCAGCCGTGGTCAGAAGCAGGTAAATAAGGGGAATTTGCTTGTTTCTTAACATCGAATACATACTCGAATCCGCGAGGGGCCTCTTTACGGTGTGGATTTCTTTTGTGCCTCCGCAACCCTTTGGTTTCCACGCTGTGACGAAAAATCCCTGCATTTTCATTGCGCCGGAAAGCAGCAATTTCACGGTGCCGTTCACATCTTCACGTCCCGGGGGCTACGATAGACATCGCCGTGATGTCCTATCCGAACGGAAATCTTCTGCCGGATATTTTGGGGAAGTTTGGCGAGTTGCTTGATGGCGGGCTTGGCAAACTCGACCCTGTAAGGGATCATTTCAGGCCGAGTTCCTTTTTGAACTTATTAAAGGGAACGGCGCCTTCCTTTCTCGGCATCGGCGAGTGCCTTGTGAGCCTCCTCGATATCGAGGCGGCTCAAGGGCTTCAAGTGTCTCCACATCACATCTTCCCCCCCTTTTCTAAAGGGGGGCGGGGGGGATTTCAGTTTGAAAGCTTTTTCTAATCACTCTTCACTGGCCACTGTTCACTCATCGCGGAGCGATGTAAAATCAGCACGGAATCGCTGAGATGCGTTTCCGCAGAAGCAAAACTCCAAGGCCGGCCGGGGCAAAGAGCAATATGGTGGAAGGGATTGGGATCCCTGTTTCAGACGTTCGGTTATAATCGCCAGGGCTATCCAGCAACAGAGTTCCCTCCGGGTTTCCCCATGCGCTGCCGGTCCACTCGAACTCCTGCCGCTCGGCTACCGAGGTGCCGTCCCAGATGACAATGTCCAGGTCAAAGGTGGATGTAGGCGGGCCGGAAAAATAAGTCGTCAGCGTGGCTGTTTTAGCCGAGGGGCCGGTCAAAAGCGAATAGTCCGAGTTGGGAAGCGTGCTGTTCCAACCGCTCGACGACCCCGGAGCAAGTGAAATCGATGCGGGGGCATCGAACGTAACTACACTGGTGGAACCGGGCATGATGAAGAATTCAATTTTCGTAAAAGAGCCGTAATGTTCGGGGGGATAATTCTGGGTCCATTCCAGGCTCCAATCGGCGCAGGCAAGCGTTACTCCGCTGCAGCAGACCAAAGTGAAAAAGACTGTCACCCATACTTTAGCTATTCTGGACATGAGTCGCCCTTTGCTTTTAGAGAAGTTGCGCAACTTATAATCACAGATTTTTTCCTTCGAAAACCAGGGCACTGCCGCAAGGAATAAATGCACAGGCCCGAAACATAATCAGTTCCGTTTAATGTGCAAGCGTTTTGAAACAATGACAAGCTCTTCCCTCCAATGAGCCCTCCTTGTCTGCTGGGGCCGCCCACCCCCTTTTCTACCGGGGCCCCTCCCCTTTATAGAGCGGGGCGCCAACACCCCCGAAAGGGGGGCAGGGGGGTGTCCAAAGATCATTCACTTTCCCCCCCTTTTCTAAAGGGGGGGAGTTGGCTTCGCGTCGAGTCTTTCGACGGGCTCCCTCTCCCCCCTTTTAGAAAAAAGGGGGCTGGCGCCCGCACCATGCGCAAGCGCTTCAAAATCAAGGAGCGGGGAGCGAGAAGGGGGAAGTTCTTGCTCCTTGCTCCTTGCTCCTTGCTTCCTGCTTCCCTACTTCGTCTGCAGCTTCTCCTGTTCGATTTTGTCCTTGTATTCTTGCGCAAACCTTTCCAGATCGACTTTCCCGATCTGGGTCAGCGGTTCGTTTTTCAATATGCCGCCCACAGAGCTCCTGGATTGCTGTTTTTTCACCATTTCGTCTGCTATGAGGCAAAGCTTGGCGTTGTGCGTTCTGCAGGTGTCCAGATCCTGATTCACTTTGGCTAAAGAGGCCTCAAGGGTTTGCTTCCCGGTCGCCAGCAGCTTCGCCTGCCCTTCGAGGTCCCTGGCGGCCTGAAGGACCTGGGCGAGCTGAGCGCTCACCTCGTCGTGGGCTGTTTTCATCCGGGCAAGCTGATCTGTCAAGTCTTTCAGTTTTGCCTCAGACGATTGCCCTCCGGCCTCGAGTTTCTTTACTACCTCCGCCTGCTCCCCATTTTCTTTTTTAAGCTTTTCAACCTCTGCCTGAAGGGACCTTGCCCGGCCCTCGACACCCGACCGGGCCTCGCGCTCGTCGGAGGCTTTTTTCGTCAGCAGGGATATTTTCCTGTTCATTTCGTTGATCTTGTTTAGATGAACCTGCTGCTCCCTGCCAAGCTGGATACGTCCATAGACGAGGCCGGCTGCCAGGCCGGCGAACAGAACGGCAACAACCACTGCAATTCTAACCAGAAGACGAACCATCACAGGCTCCTGTATTCAACTCACCACAGAGGCACTGACCAGCCTCAGGCCATAACCAAAAGACTAAAAGCGATTCACCACAGAGTCACAGAGGACACAGAGAAAGCAAAATCAAACAAGATCAGCAAGGGGATCGAACTTAGTAGCCACTTCTTTAAATCGTGTTAATCCTGCAGATCCTGTTAATCCCGTCAAAGCTTTTCTCCGCGCCTCTGCGTCTCTGCGGTGGATTCCTTTTTTTCTCAAAATGCCGCATGCGTATCGAATTCAAACACGTCTACGGAAAAAGGGCCCGTCGAATTCTGGAAAGGCGAAATCTGGTCTGACGTAAACCAGCGGGCGGTCAGCCACACGTTTTTCATCAGGCCCAGTTCCGCGCCTAAAATCCACCCTTTTGCGTTCGTTCCGCCAAGAGCGAAATCCTGATCGTCGAAAGCGTCGACGACCGAGTCGGTCCCAACGTACTTGTAGTAGGTAAACACGTTCCACTGCAGGAATTTTCGAGGGGTCGGGTAACCCACCAGCAAGCCCGCCCGGTACGCATCGTCCTGCATATACGCAACAGGTCTCCCCGATAACTGCGACACCTTCTGAGCGTTGAAGGCGATATTTTGGACATAATCGCCCGATAGAACTACATGGACAGGGTCCCAGCAGGCTATGTCCAAGCTTGCGTCAATATCAAGATCCCTGAATTTCGAGGCCAGGGCGAACCTTTGCGTCTGGTTGCCGCCTAATACCAGTGGATCGACATTGACGACGGTATTGCCCTTTTGCATGTAAAGGGGAGCCGTCCAGTCAAAAACGGTCTGCCCCACGGGGTTTACCATTCCGAGGGTATTTTCATAGTCATACAGCGCAACGCCAAGTTTGAAGGAATACTGCCTGTCGGGCTTGTATTCAATGCCGGCCTGACCGCCCAACAGCCACTTTTGTTCAGACTGTGTCACCTCAGTTATTGCCTGGAGAGGGAAAGCTCCTCCGGTAACGAAACCTGTCACGTCGCTGCATATATTTCTTTGGTAATTAGCCGCCACACCTTCAAAATTCAGGTCATTGGCCCATATAAGGTCGGTGTAAAACCAGGGGTTGGGAATCCGCCCACCCCATATGCTCAAATCGGGGATCGGTCTATACCTGAGGTATGCCTGGTCGAGGAGAAAACCGTCCTTGATGAAATAATCCCCCATGATGGAATTGTCAGATCCGGGGTTGGTCTGATTTCCGGAAGCGAGTCTTACTCCCAGCGTTACCTGATCGTTTATACTGGTCTCAACTTTTAGACGAGCCAGCACATACTCAGCCTGGCTATCGAGAGTGGTTCGCAACCGTGAGGTCGGATTGTTAGGATCCAGGATCAAACCGTTCGTGGAAGGGTAAAAGACAGGCTCATAGCGCAATCGTATATCTCCGCTGAACTGGAGCTTCTGGAGCCAGTCGGGAACATTTGCCGCAAGGCCTCCCAGGGTGCCGTCTTTGGCCTTTTGGGCGACTTCGGTTTCGACCTGCGCGTCGATGTTTTTCTTTACTTCCGTGACAACGTTTTGAGTAATCTTCTGAACGTATTCCTGGTCCCTCGGGACGACCAGAATTGCCTTTGCTGCAGCCTGGGTCGCCGGGGTCGTTTTTGCAAGCGCCTGGTTGAGACGGTCCGCCTCGCCGTCGCTGACCAACCCCTTATTCTTTAGAAGATCGACGAGCGCCTTTACGCTTTCAGGCGACTCCGCTCCCGTGATTTTCGCTCTAAGGGCAGCCGCTTCATCCGGACTGATAACCCCTTTGGCCTTCAAAAGTTCCTCGAGCATCTCCATGCCGGTCGGCTCGGCTGCTTTTCCTTCCTCACAAAAGGCATTCGTTGCGCAAACACACCAAATCAGCGCGACTATTCCCAGGACGACCATACCCCTTAACATCAAAACTCCCCCCCTTAAGTGCAGTGAATAGTGATTAGTGAATAATTCAACATTCACCATTCGTCACACAGCGATAGAACCAAGCGGAATTCAACCTTGTGACGATATCCGGATGTTTACGCCCCCGGGCATTCCTTCGGGCGGCGGCTGACTTATTGCGCCGTCACGCTTCAGGGCTTCCCTGACGACACCGTCGAGCCTGGCGTCGCCCGAAGACGAAACGATCCTGAACTTTACGATTTTGCCCTGAGCATCCACGTCGATCTGCACTACAAGCTGAAGCTTTCCCTTAGGAATTCCCCCGTTTCCCTCCAGCCGTTTCTTGACCTTACGATTCAGCTCGTCCTCGAGGAGCCGGCCATATCTGCCAAAGGGTGAACCGCCCCCGCCCCCGCTGCCTATCAGTCCGGCGCCGCCTTTGTTTCCGATCAATCCGAACGCATCGCCTCCGGCGCTCCCTTCGGCATCGAGGCCAAGCTGCTTACCGGCGGGCTTTTCGTCAGGTTTGGCCTCATCCGGTCCCCGCTCGGGCCCGGCATCGATAATCTCCTCCTTGAGCTTTTCTTTTTTTACGACCTCAGGCTCGGGAGGCTTTTCCTTGATGACCGGAGGTGGAGGCGGGATAAGATTGACAGTGGAGATCTGGCTCTTTCTTTGCTGTCCCAAATCCGCCATGAGCAGTTTCACCAGGAATATGCAACCGCTCAATAACACCAGCGCAACGCACCCGCTGATAATCCAGGTAATTTTCTGAGAGGACTTCTTGTTGGATTGCTTCATTTTTCAAAACCCCAAAAATTAGAAAAATCCACCGCAGCAAAGGACAAATGCTGCGGTGAAAAAAGGATTTCTGCGCCTCTGCGGTGGAATATCCTTTCATTTCACGAGCTTCTGGGTAACCAGGCCCAATTGTGTAATCTCGAGCCTCTGCATCAAATCCAGGACATCTATGACGCTTTTATAGGAGATCTTTTCATCCCCCTTGATCACAACGGGGAGGTTTGGGTCCACAGCCTTGTACTGCCTCAGCCTCGTCTCCAGTTCGGCCATGGTCACCGGAAAGGTGTCAAGAAAGATAGTCCCGTCGGCCGTGATCGTAATCGCCTTCGTGGTAGGCTTCACCGAACTGGTCGCAGCGCTCGCCTTGGGCAAATTTACGTTGATGCCCTGGACCGAAGCCGTAACCACTATCATGAACACGAGTAAAAGATTCCAGGCCAGATCGAGCAGCGGAACGACGTTGATTTCATCGATGACTTCATGTTCGCCGTAAGGGTTCTTTCTCATGGTTATTCTTCCTTTAAGAGCTTCACCGCAGAGACGCAGAGTACGCAGAGAATACTTAGAAAAAACAGCACCTTATCAATGCAAAGAAATCTGCGGTTTATTCCTTTAAGCCAAGGACAATCCTCTTGATACCATCCTTCATCACCGGAACATTAAAGTTCATCAGCAAGCCGACGCTCCATCCACCCAGTTTGAGATAAGTAAGAATCCGAGCTTCGTGAACCGGGAGGATTGTTTCAACTGTTTTGATCTCCACAACCACAGCATCGGAAACTATCAAATCGAGACGGTAGCCGCAGTCGAGCATCACCCCTTTAAACTTTACAGGCAGGGGTTTTTGTCGCTCGAAACGAATCCCTTGTAACGTCAATTCATGGCAGAGGCATTCCTCATATACGGATTCCAAAAGGCCAGGCCCCAAGGCTCGATGCACTTCCATTGCCGACCCGATGATATTGCCCGTAAGATCGTTTATTCCCATATTCCCCTGCGCTCTTCGCCCTCGCTACTCTATCCTCTCTGCCCTCTCTGCGGCCTCTCCATGACCTGTCCACGGCCAGCCTCTGCGGTGGATTTTTACTCTTCCTCTCCCTGCAGCTTGAGGACGAATTCATCGGCAAAAAGGTACATGTCAGCGTTGAGGTCCTTTATGCGCTGCGTGAGGAAGGAATAGGAAAAGAGCGCAGGAATGGCCACCAGCAGTCCGAAAAGGGTGCAGGCAAGCGCTGAGGCGACACCGGGCGCGATAGCGGTGAGGTTCGCCTCACCCGCTTCGGCCATGCCCGCAAACGTGTTCATGACCCCCCACACCGTGCCGAAAAGGCCCAGAAACGGTCCGCCCGAGATTCCGAACGTCAGTATCATCAGCCCGGCGCCAAACCGCCTGCTCTCAATCATAGTAGCCTTATCGAGCGCAGCCCTGACCGCGTTCATAATGGATTTGGACAGGCCGTTTCCTTCTTTGACCGCCGTTTTCGACCGGACCAGTTTCAGTTCATCGAAACCCGCATTGTAGACCCGGTAGAGCGACGATCCTTCAAATCCATTTTCTTCCTGGTTATAGATGGTTTCCAGCTCGGGAGATTCTCTCAGTTGGTTCGTAAAAGATTCGTTTGCACGGCTGGTCTGGCGCAGGGTGACCAGCTTTGTCAAAAAGATAATCCAGCAGAGCGATCCCAGAATTACAAGGGTGCCTATGACGAGCCAGCCGTCCAGAGTGATCGTTCGGGCGACGACTTTTATCAGGTGAATGGTAAGGGTCTCGCCGCTGCCGGCAAAAACTTCCTCCTCCATGACGGAGGCAAGGATGTTATCCGGCCCCTGCCCTTTGACGGCGGCACGGATCCACTCGGCCGGTCTGGCCGTTTTTGACCACTGGATTTCGTCGAGATCGCCGGAAAAAAAATCGCCTCCATTGAGGGAAGCGCCGACGCACAGGTCGGATGCCGGCTCGGGTAAAGCCCCCGGCAAATTCACCCAGGCCGTTTCCGCGCCGTCGATGTAGATTGTCAGACGTTTCGAGGGTTCGGCAGTTACCGCCAGGTGATGCCAGGATGAAAGGGGCAGGTCTGCGGTCTTTTCGGTTTCAGCGGTCTGGCCCCCTGCGGCCGCCCGGGCAAACACCTTCGTTTGGTCGATCCCTATGACGAGCGACTGGTTCTGGTCTTCCCAGGAGAAAATGCGGGCGTTATTCTGGGGCTGAGAGACCCTGATCCAGGTTGAAAAAGTAAAACCCGTGGTAAAGTTCAGCGATGGGGACCTCGGAATGACTATCCTGTCGCTCGAACCGTTCAAAGATAAACCTGCGCCGATGACTGCCGGAATGCCCATTTCGGCGGAAAACTCCGAAGGTTGGTTTCCATAGGCGGTTTCGTCCCTGGGTTTTCCTTCTTCTTCGTCCATGTGATAGACGAGCAGTTGATTGACGTCGTAGACGCCGCCCTGGTCCTGGGCTTGGGCTGCGGATTTATTCCCATAGTAGATCCAGATGAAGTCCTGCTTGGAACCTGCCATAATCCGCGGGACCCTGACCCAGAAAAGGGCAATCTCATTAGCCGGGTCGTAGATCTCCTTCTGGAACTTCAATGGAAGTTTGTGATCGCCGCTCAGGAACCGGATGTCCGAACCGTCTTCTTTGGCGCCGGCAAAGTTGAAATTCGCCGTATGCAGCCTCAGCAGGACGGCGGTATCGTCCAGGTTCCCCTTGATATCCGCCCCCGCCGGCGTGGTATCGAAGACGATTTTCTTTCTATACTGCCACTTCTCGTCCCACCAGGCATGGGCCTGGAGAGCGCCTGAGAAAATAGAGACGACTACGATCGCCGCAGCCACTGCCGTTACCCTGGAAAATAAAAACCTGCCCACACCATTACCCCCAAACGAAGAGTGAAAAGACGAAAGAAAGTCCACCGTAGCAGAGACGCAGAGACGCAGAGAAAAAACAAGTTTAACGAACAAACAAAATTAAAAGCCAAGTCACTGTTTGCTTCAGGTTTTGCTGCATATCTATTTTCTTTCCTCTGCGCCTCTGCGGTGGATTCAGGCCCTGTCAATTATCCGTACTCTCCCAGGTGCCGTCGCCCGGGTCCACATTGAAGAAACTCAACACCCTGACCTCGAGCCATGAGGCGGAGAAGGCGTCGGAGGACGCATCGCCCTGCGCGAGCTTACCGGCCGCAGCGTTCATGATTGCGGCCTCCTGGCTTTGCAGGCCCTGGGTAACGGAGCCCGTTCCCGTCATGGCCCCGAGGCCGCCCACACTCACCGCAGTGGGCACGCCTACGGACGTTCCCGAGAAGGAGATGTTGTTGGCATTGAGCACCACAGGTGCTCCAAGGATTACGTTATTTCCTGCGATGCCGGCCTGTCCGGCGTCGATCACTCCCTGGGGCGCAACCAGCAGGACGTTGCCTGCAGAAGGCGCCGGTGACCCTAAGCCCGGATCGTAGGTAAGGGCGCGGATGCCGCTTCCCACCGAGGGAGGATTAAACACAAGCACCGGTTGACCGTTGATATCCTGCAGCACTGGAGGAGACGCGTCTATTTCCGTTGTGGAACCACGGCCCGCATTGATGTCACCCGTATCGCTCCACATAGTGATGTTCCCGCCAAAGAAACTCATCACCCGCGACTCGTTCACGTTGACGTCCTTTTCCGAAAAAATGTTTATGGCCCCGCCGAATCCGGTAAATATTCCGGTGCTCTGAGTCTGGGCAGCGTTTACAAAGGCGGTCTGGCCGACATTGAGAACACCGTTGGCAAAAACGTATATGTCACCGCCGGCAAGTGTGGAGATCTGCGAAGTTGTCATATTTATATCTCCGGCCCCCTTGGTTGCGGAGTTGCCTATAAACGGCTCGATGACGCTGCTCCTCGTCTCCTGGACGACCTGCTGGGCATCTGCGGTGTCGCCCTCCGCCAACAGGTCACTGAATTTAGTTCCCTGATTCTGCAGTTGAACGAAAAACGCGGACGCGTCATCGAAGGAAATGTCCTTGGTAAATCCGGATATGACCATGACCGAAGCTCCTTGCGTATAGAGGGAAGCAAGGCCTGGATTGTAGGAATCTCCCAGAGACTGAATTCCGCTCGTTGTGCCAAGGTCAAGAGAACCTCCGGCCTGGACTACGAGGTAACCGGGACCGATTATCTGGATTCCGCTATCAGCGATGTTGCCTTCAGGCGTGGAGGCGAAGGTGATGTTTCTGCCTGCCGTGACCGTCGTCACATCAGAGGGGGCCACATTCTGCCCCTGGTAGTAGATATTGAGAATGTCCCGGCCTGCCGAGATTTCAGCCTCTTTTGGTAAAACCATGTCTATGTTTTCCAAGTCGCGGCCGGCGCTTATTATTACCGGGCCCGTCGTGTCGTTAAGATGGAGAACATTCGGATCGTGGTTGGTTGTCGACAACCAGGAATTTTCCTGGACGCCATAGGCGAGGGCCGGGTCGGCGTCGGACATGAAAATCTGTGACCTGCCGGTGGCTGAAGCAGTGCTTTGCCCGTCAGTATCCCTGCCCGCAACTAAGCTTAGAGAGCCGTCAGCATAGGGCGCCAATGTGATATTGTCGGTGATGAGTATGTCCTGGCCGGCGGTAACATGAAGCGTTGCAGGCAGTACGCTGTTGGCGCCTGCAGTATAAGAGGTGACCGAGGTGAAGACGGAGGGGACATCGCCCGAGATGATGACGTCTCCTGTAACAGCGGTAAGGCTGACGGACGAGGTCTGGGAATACCCGAGGTTCGGGGCCTGGGAGAAATTATTCTCAGCGTAGGTGGGATTGACCACCGTGCCTAGATATAGACCGCCCTGGGCAGTGACGTTTATCTGCACATCGAGCGCAGGGGTATTAGCGGCAAAATTAGCGGGGTATGCAGGCAGCGCGGGGGCGGCTTCTATGAGTTGCAATTCCCCGGAATTCCCGAAGTTCCCCATGGTGACAAGTTCAGCCACGCCGTTTCGTACCAGGAACCGTCCACTGAGGTTTCCTCCCGCAAAGACCGTCAGGTTGCCAGGCCCATACCCAAAAGTACCGATCTGTGAATTGAAATCGCCCCCTGCGTAAACAGCGAGGTTTCCCCCCGCCATGGTAGCCAATCCTTCCGTGGCATCGTAACCGCTCGCCGAGGGGGTAACATACTGGGCGCTCCAATTATTAGTGGTTACGCGCGACGGCATGATGGTTTTTTGATAGTCGTAATCCCACGCATCCGTTTGCAGTGCTCCCTGGACGGCACCGGCGACCTTGAGGGTGATATTTCCGCCATTATTGTAAAGCCAATACTCGGACAAGGTCGCAGTAGGCCGCCCGGTGGTGCGAATGGCTCCGAGGGCAGTAGGCCCCTGGCCGGGCGTATAGCCGAAAATCGTGGCCACTCCCAGGACCAGGTCTCCACCGACGGCAATATCGATATCGCCGGTGGCCGTCTGGATAGCGCCCCCCGTTATCGTGAGATTACCCCCCACATCGCCCTGGACGGTCCCGCTGTAGGACCCCAGGTTATACCTGATGCTTGGATCTATCATGAGGCCGTTGGGGCTGCCTTCCCCGATCAGGGTGTCATTGCCCGAGGCGAAGCGGATGGGGGCGCTCTCGGTGTAAACCATCATTCCGTTTGCAATCGTGAGGTTGCCGATACCCCTGACGGTCGCCATGAAGTTGGAACTGTTAAGGTCGGCCCCTGCAATAAGGTTAAGGCCCCATGAAGCCGCACCATGGAGGCCGGTCAGGCTGGTATAAGGGGTGGGAGCGTCCGTCAGATTTTGGTCGATGATAAGATCGCCTCCGGCGCGAAGCGTCAGCATGCCGGGTACGGAATTGGGGCCAAAGCGCCACGATGACAGGTTCCAGGCAGAGTTAAGGGTCAGGCTGCCCGTACTGTCAATCTCCAGGCCCGGCACGAAGTTGGGTCCCACGGATCCGCCGTTCAGAGTTAGATTAGAAAATAGCCCTGATTGTATGGCCGAGGCATTATTATTCATGAAAGTCTGTATCAAAGTCTGGCAATTCCCGATATCCGTGCTGGTAATGGTCTGGCCATCGAGAGGAGCATACACCTGAAAACCTTCCGCAAGGATTTGCTTTGCACCGGTAATGACGCCGTCAAGAGTCATATTAGTTATGTTATTTACACCGTTGCCGGCGGTATTCACCGGGGCTCTGAAATAGACGCTTCCACCATTACCGGAGCCACTTCCGGAAACATTGAGGGTTGCGCCATTTTGAAAATCGATGGTCCCGGACGTAGAGCCCAGCAGGATTGTTCCCCCATTGGAATTGCCCTGCAAGCCGCAGGCGTCGATCTGCGCCCCGGATTCAAGAGTCAGGTTTTTCCCCGCATTGAGTTCTACCGAGCCGCCGCCAGCCGCACCGGAGGCATAGATTGTTCCCAACACGTCGAGGTTGCCCGAATCAGCCGTAAGTTGCACATTGTACGCGGTGACATTGGTATTTATAGTCAGGTTCCCCGTACGCGTCTCGATGGCGAGCGATCCTGTAAAGTCTCCCAGCTTTGAATAGAGAGACGAGAAGTCTCCGATGCTGTTCGCGTCCAGCGAGAAAGAACCGCCGAGCCCGGCAGGCCCGCCACTGACGGTCCTCGTCCCGGCTGCTCCATTCAGGGTCCCCTGCAGGTTGAATGCGGCCGTTGGCGAATAAATTGAAATAAGGCCCGCATTAACTCCGAGGTCGTTCGGGTCAGTTGACTGGTCAGTTGGCACACCCGAGACATCGACGGTCGCATTGCTTCCGACAGTCACCGAGCCTTTTATTGAATTCAAATAAACGCTTCCGCCCGGAGTGCACACATAGGTATTGTGACCATTGACCGTTATCGTCTCAGTGCTTCCTGTATCCAGGACCTGCGCCGAACCTCCAAGGGCGACACCGTTGGTCCCGTTAAGTGTGAGGTTCCCGGAGGCCATTTGAATCACGCCGGAGACGCTAATGCTGTTTGCATCGATTTCGAGGGTCCCGCCGGGGGTAACCGTGGCCTGTGGGGCAGCGGCCCCGCCCTGGGGCGGGTTGACATTAACGGCCGCATTCGCAGCGGAGACGGTGAAGTTTGCGGCCGTGTACGGGGTGTTTGCATCCTCGTAATAGGAAGTAGTAATGCGGCCCGATGCGAGATTCAGTATGCCGGCCCCTGTGACGAGAGACCCGCTCCCCACGAAGGTGATGTCGTTCACTGCGTTGAAATTGACGGTAGCAAATCCGTCGATCAGAAAGCCGTTTATGCTGGAATTGACGGACATGGATGCGTTAAGCGACGGGCCCTCTCCCACAAAAATCTCGTTTGCATTAAGAGTCAACGAACCCGCATTTGCAAGACTGGGGGGCAGGGGGGTCCCACCACCCCTGTTGAGAAGACTGATGGCCGGAGCGGTGATAGACACGCTGCCGTTGTCCGACGCATTCGACCATTCAATAGCTGCGGCATTTATGGTGAACGATTTAATAGCCGAAAGACTTATGCTCGAAGGAACAGAATTCGTCGCTCCGGGGAACCAGACCACGCCCTGAGTAGAGCCGTCGGGAGAGCCTCCGGAGGCAGAAACCGTTACGTCATTGAAGTTAGCGAAGTTGCTATAGAAGGCGCTGGTGAGGTAGAGGCCCGAAGTGCTCGTCTGCGAGGACCCCGAAGGAACGAAGTAGACATTATGCCCCGTCAGGTTGAGTGCGCCGTGATCGATCGTTAAGGTTGCCTTGGGGTCGAAGTCGAGCGCACCGATGGTCATCGTCACCAGGTCTGATGCGTGGACCAGGGAATTCGCCTGCATGGTGAGCAAACCATTCGGGGTAATCAGGCTCGCCGAGCCGGTTCCCGACGAATCGATAGTGTTTATCTGCGCCCCCGAATCGAGCGTTATACCGTTTTGGGCCGAGAGGACCACCGATGCCGCATTGATGATGCTGCCCTGCTCCACTGTGATCGTGCTGGTGATCGGGAGGTTGCCGGTGGTCGAGAGGTTTCCGATGTCGATCACTTGGAACCCTTTCCCCGACAGGGCGTCGGCTGCAACCTGGAGCGTTCCGGCAAGGCCCTGAACATCGCTGACCGGTGTACTGAAATTGAAATCCGAAGGCAGTTGAACGGTTGACGCCTGGATATAGGCGTTGGTCCCGCTTAGAGAGATGGAACCGCCCTGATATCCGGACAAAGCACTCGCAAGGATGACTCCATCCAATACCGTGGTGTTCCCGTTGATGGCTACGCTGCCGGCATCCCCGGCAACAAACGTCGCGGTATTGAAAAACCCTTGCTTTGAAAGATATGAGGCAGGCTGCACTTCGAAAGCCTCCATGAGAGGAGGCTGAATAGAGGTTCCCGAGTAGGTGAAGTAACCGGCGACGACGGGAAAACCATCGGCGGAAACCTTCTGGGTTCCAGGCGCAACGTTTACGCCCGTATTCGTAATCACCATCGCCCCGGGCAAAAAGGCATATTGTTCGGGGAGCAGGGTGTATACACCGGCCGGCACGCCCGCGGCGCCTGCCAGGTAGACCGCCTGACCGGGAAGCGAATAATCGGCGTTAGGGACGATGACATAACGGCCGGCGGTTTGGAACGGGTCAAAGGAACCCTGGATGCCCGCCTGGAACTGGTAGGCGAAGATGCCGCCGCCGCCCGAACCCGAGATGTCGATTGTCGATCCGGACTTCATAATCACTTCGCCGCCGGTAATATTGACCGATTTTTGCGGTGCGGCCGACACCGTAATGCCTGTGGCGTCGGTCACGTTCGCTTTATCCACTATCGTCCAGAAAACATCGTTCAGAGATCCGTAATCTACTGAAATCGATCCGGAGGTGGAGATGGTGCTGCCGGAAGCCAGGTAGACACGCCCGGAGGCCGAAAGAGATATCGTCCCCATCGGCGCCGCCAGTTCGCCTCCCTCCATATCGATACCCTGCGCCAGGATGGTGAGGTCGCCGCCTGCCGAATAGATGGGAGATGAATTATGCGGTGAAGCACTGGGCAGGATGGTAACCGTCCCGCCGGAGTTTATCGTAAAAGCTGACCCGGCGTTGGCTGAATCCATGGCGGGATAGATGCGGTCTGCCTGGAGAGTCAGGTCACCGGGAGTCTCCAGCAGCCCTTGCCAAAAAGAGCCATAAGAATAGTCGAAAAGCCGTATATCCCGCGTGGCCTCCAGGCTCATTTTCTGGAACCCACTGAACTGTATGCTTCCGGTCACGTCGATCCAATCGGCGGATAACACAAGCGATCCGCTGCCTTTAGCAGTATTCTGAGAAACCCCGGTCGACGCATTTTCCAGTTGAATATAGGGTGAGCTGAGGTTTACCGCGCCGGATCCTTCGATCACAGGCGAGTCGAGCACGAGACTCCTTCCGATCTGACAGTTCATGGGACCGGAGAGGTCCAGGGCAGTCGAGCTTCCAAAGGTAAGAGCGTCAAAGCCGCTGCTGAGATAGTTCGCAATGTCCGAACCGGTTATGGTGAGGGCCCCCGCCCCGGTCTTATCGATCGAGAGGGTCCCGCCCTGCAGCCCGCTCAGTTGGGGCATGGCTTTCAAGACACCATTCAGTTGCAAATCACCCGACGAGTAAAGGCTTATACTTCCCGGGGCGGAAGCGACAGTTGTACGAATAGGGACGCCTGCCGCGTTTAAGACATAGGTAGTTTGCGGATTTGACCCTGAGACGTCCACGATCGATCCGGCATTCAAGATCAGATCGCCGGAAGCAAGGAGCGATACACTGCCCGGGGACATGGGAGTGTAGCCGACCGGCAGACCGACGGCGACTGGTTCCGCAGCCGGTTTGTTGTAGCCGAGCGCAAGTATCTGCCCTGTTGCCTCCAGGGTCAGGTTTGCCACGGTTGTCGAAAGAGATATCTGGCCGGCCGGGGCTGAGAGCGTCCCGGCAATATCGACACTCGGCCCGCTCATCCCGATCGTGCCGCCCGGATATACCTCGACAACTGCCCCGGACCCGACATTCACTTGGGCGTTCATATTGGCAGCACCCTGAAGAGGAGGAGCCACTCCCGCAACGGCTTTGATCGAAGACGTTCCAACGAGATCTTCGGTGACGCTGATCAGGCCGTTCCCTGAAGGGGTAGTCCCTGGAGTGGGTAGTGCGAACTTGACCAGGGAGGGGGCAAGGACTGCACCCTGGTCGAAGGTAACGTTATTGTAAGCCTCCAGATCGATTTGCGTGAAACCTGTTCCGTCCAATTGATGCGACGCCAGGACCAGCCCTTGTCCACCGACGGAATTTTGTGACGAAGAAGCGGCTACCTCAACCGTCTGGGCGATCAGTTGGATAGTTCCCCCATTATTTCCGACCAGTGAATACCCCGCAAGGTTCCCCTGGAGGATAATATTGGAGCCTTGCATCGACAGGCTCCCGGCATTGCCTCCCGTGAGCTTGCCATTTTGATTTATGCCATATCCCCCGCTGACATTAATACTGGCCCCCTGTTGCATCACTATGCCGGTACCTGATTGTGTATCATCGAACAGAGAGACCTTACCGCCCCCGATAAAGCTAAAGTTGTCAGAGGTTCCAGCACTGCCGTTCAACGTTGAGTTGTCTATTTGCTGTCCGCTGACATCGATGCTGCTTCCGCCGGAAAGGATTATTTGTGAAACGAGTGCCGGGTTCGAGGGCGAAATCGGCTCAAAGGAAGTAACGGTATCCACAAGTGTCAGGCTGACCTGCCCGCCGGGGGCACTGATTGCGCCCTGGTTAAGTATTTGCCTTGATACAGCGGTGAAGCTCCCGCCGGGGTTGAGGGAGACTTGAGCGCCGGCATCGATCGTGATTGTGGTATTGGCGTATATCTGAAGATTGCTCAACCCTGCGGCGTTCAATATATTTGTGGACAGAATCGTGGGTTGGGGACTTACATAGGGTTGGTCCGAAGGGCCGAAGTCCGGAGGCAGAGGGGTCACATTCTGCGAGAGGACCACAGAACTCAAAAAGAAATCCCTATCGAGCGGGAGACTGCCCAACGCTCCGGAATTTCCTATAATCAGAGCACCGCCTGTCGGCTCAGCCAGGCCAAGGGTTTTCTGGTTGCCAAAACTGTTATAAAGTTCCGACTTACTTGTCTGATAAACACCGGCGGTCGCCGATCCCTGTAGCTGGCCGTCAAAGACTATGTGGTAGGCATTTGCCGTTAACGTCCCGGCGTTGGCCCCTTCGACGTAACTGTTCATGTATGTTGTCGTAGTGATTATTTTATCGTAGATGAGGTCCTCGGGCGCATCGCTTATGTCATAGACCTTGTTCCCGGAAACCAGTTGTGTTGTTGGCACATCCCCTGCGGCGTAGCGAATCCCCCCTCCAGAAAAGTCGATTGTCGCCCCTTGCTTAACTATTAAGTCACCTGAGGAATTGATATTGATTGACCCGCCATTCAGACTGCGCTGCAGGGCCGTTTCACTTTGCGCCTGGAGGGCGCCGGATATATCGCCGATCGAGGAGCCAAGCAAGGGATTTACATAAACATGTTTTCCCAGCAGTATGCCGTTTTTCTGGACGGGTTCGTCACGCAAATTCACACTGTTCATCTGCACATCGATCACGTTGGCGGAGGCCGATTCGTCGATCCAACTGCCACTGACGTCAATGCTGCTGCCGGTTTCGAGATAGACCCTGTTTTGGGCCGTCATATTGACAGTGCCCGATGGGGCCGAGATGAGTCCCCGGTTCACGATCTCATTAACGCCTTGCGTCGAATTAAATGGATTCAGGCCCAAAATGTTGATCACCCCGCCGTGAAAACCAAACGACAGGTCGGCTGTGTCAGTTGAAGGGGATATGGGCGCGTTGGTGATGCTGCCGGCGCCGAAAAAAACAATGTCCGACGCCATCAGGTCGATCTCTGCGCTGTTCTTGAGTCCCGCTACAGCGGTGATCACGCCATTTTGATCGACACTCGCGCCATACATGCCGATCAGGCCGGTATTGGCCGTCATTGTGCCGATATTGGCCGTATCTCCGGCTGCCTGCAAGACATCTACGGTCTGCTGCGCAGAACCGCCAGTATAGGAAAGACTGATATCGGTCCCTGCCGCCAGGCCGATCTGACCGGTGTTCGTCTTAATGGTCCCGCTGTTGGTAACACTGGGACCCAGCAGGAAAACCGAACCCAGGGTATCGGTGATAATGGTCCCCTGGTTTGTGACCGAAGCGTTCGGGTTTCCGGACCCAAGTGTGAATTCCATGCCGGGCTGCCCGTTCGTGAGTGTAAAGTTCCCGCTAAGGAAAGCTGTATCCGAGAGGTTCAGACTGAGCGATGAGGCTATCAGGGTATGGACGTTCACCTGCGATCCCGGGCCGAACAGGATGCCGTTCTGGTTGATCAGGTATATTTGGCCTTTGGCGTTGATCTCTCCGAATATCTGGCTCGGGTTCAGGTCGGAGATGCGGTTCAAGCAAATCCAACTCGAACTGTTCTGTATGAAATCGACCACGCCTTTGGAGCCGATATTGAACGATTGCCAGTTTTGAATGGCCCGCGACGCGTTCTGTGTGATAACCATTGTGTCCTGGCTCGAAGTTATACTCTTTATGCCCGGCCCTATTATGATGTTCCCGGAACTGTCTGTGCTGGCCACGGGAAGAGTGTCTGCAGAGAGTGCAGCCGTTGAGGCGGCGGAAACCGAAGCGGCCTGCCGTTTGTCAAATCCCCCCTGCCCCCCCTTAGAAAGGGGGGGGAATTGGTTCTTCGGGGTGACCGTCAGGTCCAGTACAGGCTGGTCTTTTGCCATTGCAGCCGGGAGTTTGGGTTTGGGAAGAGGGGGCAAAAAAGACTTATCGAAGCCAGGAATCTTCGTGCCTGCTCCCGCGCTGCTAATTGCCGGCAGGAAGGCAATCCCCAGACACAGAAAAACGGCCAATGCTCTTTTCATCACGGCTCTCCCTTCTGGAAAGCTATAAAATACGGATTGAGTGCGGAAATCATTCACCTCGGACGCACGGTACAAAGATGAGAATTATTTGCTTTCCGTGTTTTCTGCCGTTCAGTTGCTTTCCTCTGCCTTCTCTGCGTCCTCTGCGTCTCTTCATGTCCGGACCATGTCCCGGTGGTTTTTGCTGATCCAAAAACTTCCCTATCAGTACAGATACTTCACCCTGAATTGGACCTTGTTGTCGCCGGCCTTCGTGTGCTCGGTGCCCGTGAGGGCGGTCGCCCAACATGTCTCATACTCCAGGCACTTGTCGTAGAGTCCTCTCACGCCGACGCCGGTCCCCGTGAGGTCGAAAACATTCTGCTGACTCGGCAATGCGTCCAGTACAAAAAGGTGCGCCCGATCGAAGAAGACGAAAGGAGTGGACTGCAGTTTCCCATCGCATACGCCATGAGATGCGGCCATTTCGGGGGCAAGCAGTTCGACGGTGCAATGCACGGCGCTGTCGCCAAGCGCGTCGGTTTCGTAGTATCCCCTTACGTTTTGAAGCCCACCCCCGGCATATTGCTCATTGTTTATGAGCGGCGCATCGGAAACCTGTCCGTCCATTTTGACATGAACCTTTGTACCGGCAACCAGGTCCTGGGTCCGATCTATGCCACCCGTAGCATACAGGTAGTTCCCCCTGGCATCGAACCGGTTTTGGGCGAATGCTTCCTCTTCGGAGATTAATCCGCGAAAGGCCATGTTCAGTCCGGCGCTGAATTGTGTCATTCCGCGCGGGTCGGTAAGAAAGGAGGTGTAGACAAAGGAAAGGGGAAAGTATGTAACAGGCGGGTTCTCCCCATTACTCTTAGAACTCG
This sequence comes from Syntrophobacteraceae bacterium, assembly GCA_052143075.1. Lineage (GTDB taxonomy): Bacteria > Desulfobacterota > Syntrophobacteria > Syntrophobacterales > Syntrophobacteraceae > SbD1. Next base: position 26,738 of record JBKQTS010000124.1, read on the forward strand.
GAACGTTAGCCAACTGCACGTTGACGTTCTGGAAATCCTTGTAGTCCACTCCGAGGATCAGGTTATGCGTGTAGTCGGTAAAACCCGGCAGCGGCATAACGTAGCGCAAGCCGAACATGTGCCCATTGCCCACGGTACTGAATCCCTCGCCAAACGCCGTGTTACTGTTGGTCCATATGCCTGACAGAAGAATAGTTTGACTCACATTCCATGGAGCGGGCATCGAATAGGCGGCTGCGCCGACCTCGACCTGGCTGGGGTCCTCCGGGGAAGTCTGATACTGCAGCGAAATGGAATGATCCATCTGCCAGAAGTTATCATAATGGACTACGGCGTTAAGCCTGAGCGGAGTGGTATCGGGACTATTACGGTTACTCACCTCGAGGGTTGCGTGCAGGGGCAATTTATCTTGCACGTTCAGGTCCACGTCAACGGTACCCGCCTCGGTCCCGGGGGACAGCGACGGGGTCACCTTGACGTCGGCGTTTTCATTTGCCTTGCCGATCTGCTTTTGCACCTCGGGGGTATAGAGGACCCCGCCGGGCTCCATCGATGGAAGGCCTCTCAGAATCTTTTCGGCCGTTATGTAGCGATTTCCAACGGTCGCCACTTTTGCGACTTTGCTCTCGGTCACATCGAGCCGGATGATCCCTTCCTGAACCCTCTGCTCGGGAATGCCAACCAGAACAGTCGGATACCCTTTGGAATGATAGAGTTTCTCCAGAGTGTCCCTGGCCGTTTCAACATCGGACGCCTTTTTGCCGGGACCGATAATGCCCTCGAGCGTGTCCTGAATGACTTCGGGCGGCAGGAGCGTGTTCCCCTCGACCAGAAAGGCTGCAATTGGAAAACTAAGCTCCTGTGCCGGCTGCTGGACCTGCTCCTGGGCCTGCTCCTGTGCCGGCTGCTGGGCGCAACACCGGCAGGCAAAACCCGGCAGTACGCTGACCAGAAGGACGGCAATGAAGATAAATCGTTTCCGTTGATTCAAAGTGCCCATTGTTTCCACGTTCATTTTTGAATACCCCCTTTTCTAAAGGGGGGCAGGGGGGATTTTAAGATTCGTAATTGAACAATTTATTTAAAAATCCCTCCTAATCACCTTTAAAAAGGGGGCTTCAAATCCGCTAGTCTCAGTTCTGTACCGTTTTCCGGACATAAACCATCTAGAGAGTCTTTGACGTCTTGACCAACTCGTCACGCAAGGCCACTGCATCTTTGAAACCGTCCATGCGGTCCAGCGGCTGTCCTTCCCGGTTCAGAATCACAATTAAAGGAAAGCCTTTCTGGGCATACTGCTCAGCGATCTTTGCTTCGGAGTCCGAGTTGACTTTGATCCAGACGAAGCGAGGTCTCCCCCGGCAGGAGAAGCAGACACGCCCTTCCCCGTTTGATCACAGTGGGCGGGCAAAACAGCCGGCGAAGGCGCTGAGAAAAGAGATATGGCTGACACAACGGCAATCAATACTGCTGTTCTGCTCATATAAGATTATTCCTTTGCTTGCGCGGCCTTCTCAGGAGGCGCCGGTTCAACTTTTACATCGCACGTGAGCGTCTCACCGCCGAAGGGATGCCCGTAGTCTACGGTGAACATCTGATCCTGCACTTCGGAAATGCGACCCACTAAGGCCTCCATCCTCACCAGCTTGCCTACGGAAGGGTCGATCACGATCTCGTAGTTCTTCTCATTTTCCCTGACGGTCGCTTTTCCGAAAGGGGTTTCAACCACCGATCCCGGCTGAGCAGAAAACCGGATCAACACCACGTTTTCCGAAACGGAAACCACTTTGCCAGGCATTAAAGGATCAGACGTGAATTCTGCCCCCACAGCGGGTTCCTTGCCCGTTCGGGTCTTGAACGCCTCGCCGGTCATCCTTATTTCTTTCGGGCGCACCCTGACCCGCGCCAACTGAAGGAATTCATCCTGAGGCTGAAGACGCTCAATCCTGTCGGCATGCAGTTCGATTGTCCTGGACCCGTTCAGCGGCATGCCCGTAATGGAGTGGGCAAGCTGAATGACGATCTCATCCTCCATCGCTATGAAGTCGTGCAGCGGCTGACTCTTCGAACTCTTTTCGGCAGTAACGGCAATAGGGTCGTCTATGTTCCTGGCCAGGAAAATCGCGGACTTGGGTTCGGTATTTTGGGCCACGGCCGCCGAAGAGCTAGATGCAATTTCTCCATTCTTGAACCGACAGGTATACTGAATTCCAACCTTATCTCCGGGTTTTACGAGATCTGTTTCCGCTGCAGGCAGGACCGGGCAATGGAAGACAAAAATGACGCTTAAAAAAAACGCTATTGCGAAAATCATTTTGAACCGATAAACCATTTTGACGTACCCTTTCTTTCTTTTGAAAAAATCAGCCTTTTCAGCCCCATGCCGGTTAAGAAACGGCTGTCCCGCCGAGGGGCCGAAGTACTTCAGGACCCTGCACTGACAAAATCCCCCCTGCCCCAGCATCGCTCCGCGATGAGTGAACAGTGAGCAGAAAAAGCTTTCAAGCCAAAATCCCCCCTGCGCATGCGGTTTCGCCAGTTCAGGTCATGGCTGTAGAGGCTTGGCGGCAGGACCTCACACGAGCAAAAGAATATGCTACAGGAAGTGTTACATGTTCATGACGGTTTCATGAATTTTCGGAGAGCGAAGATAACGGGAAGACCTCGAACGTGTTGGCCCATCGTCTGGGCAGAACTAAAAGGAAAAGAAGCCTCTCAGGCTTACGATCGCAAGGACGGAAACGAATGCAAGCGCAACGTTTCTGTAATCCCCCCTGAGTTCTCCCATAAGGACCTCGTAGCCAAAGAAGAACACGATGATTTTTGCCGCGATCAGGCTCATGTGATAACCTTTCACAGGTCCACCCGGCAGATTCGGCACGATCAGCGCTACAAACAGAACGATAAAATCCAGAGGGGTTGTTTTGAATCCCTTTTTACGCCGAGTAAACTTGAGGGTCAAAACGATGAATACGACGAGTACTGCGAAGGCTAAGTTGTAGGCTTCGGCCAATCTCACGCCCACCTGCGAGGCCGCATCCATTTCGCTTAAATAAACGGCATACGGGATGAAAAAGTAGAAACCCAGCCTTAATGCCCCCCCGATCCATTTCTTTTTCATAAACCAGGTCAAAACAATTAGTCCGATCAACACGCTCGAAAGGGCGGAGACATAAACCGGCATCTCGATCGGCAGCACTGCCGTTAAAACAAGAAGCAGGGCAAGCCCTGTTTCACAGACTTTGAAGGATGTCTTGATGATTATGTAACGGTTTTTGATGCTTTGAGTTAGAGTTTCGAGGAAAGAGTGCCTTTTAACGAGCCACCCGGTCCTTTTGGCCTCGGCCAGTCCCAGCAGGGCCGTTGCGCCGAAACACAGGCATGAGGCCAGAACAAGCCATTCGGAACCCGTGCGCATCAAGTAAGCCGCAGTCACCATGCAGGCCTGAAGGGCGTAGATCAGGAAGACCGTTTCGGAATGTGAAAGACCGAGTTTCATAAATCTGTGGTGCAGGTGATTTTTATCCGCCACGAAAGGAGATTTTCCACTTGCGATTCTTCCAAGCATGACGGAAATGGTATCCAGGATGGGCATTCCCAGGATCATCATGGGCAGCAGCCGGTTGAACCCATGGTCTGCCTGGGTGATCTTCAAAGAGAGACTTACGGCCCAGAAGCCCAGAAACTGGCTTCCGGCATCGCCCATGAATAGAGTGGCCGGGTGGGTGTTGAACCGCAGAAACCCAAATATGGCCCCTATCATTGCGATCGACAGGAGAACCACCATGAGGTCGCCCCCGAGATAGGCCAGGTATGCGATGCAGAGGAAGCTCATTATCGAAATCCCTCCCGCCAGCCCGTCAAGGCCGTCGGAGAGGTTGATTGCATTCGTGGCGCCCACTATCACTATTACGGTCAGCGGAATCCCGATCCAAACCGGCAGTTGAACAGCTTCCGGCAGAAGAGCGCCCAAATCCCTGATCCACACCCCTCCGTAGCAGGTCACGATAAGGGCCGCCGCTATTTGTGCGGCAAATTTCCACAAATAAGACAGTCCCCGCGAATCGTCTATAAACCCAAAAAGAACCACGATTGCGGTCCCGGCGACGATGGCTTTCAAAGAGCCGTCAAAGGGGAGCCAGAAAACGATGGGGATAAGGGCGCCCAAAGCCATCGCGAGCCCGCCGCTCCTTGGAATCGGGCGCGAATGGACCTTTCTCTCATCGGGAATGTCCAGAATCCGCAGGTGTACTGCGAGACTGCTGAACACAGGAATGAGGGCGATGGTGGTGAAAACCGAAATAAGCAGGGTTGATAGAAAAATCATAGTCGCAGGCTGGGGTTATTTGCTGTTACTCAGCGCAATCCATAAGCGCTTTCCAGATCCTCAAGAGATGAATATTGTTCGAGAAGGTGATTCCAAGCTCTGCGATCATCTTGCCGGTCCAGGGGTGGACGGGGAAAAGGATCGCTATTTCCGAAGCTATTTGGTTCAGAGCCGAGGCGATGGCCTCGAAGGTTTCCCGGTTGTCAACATTAGATGGCCTGTGGAGCGTTTGGGCCGCGCCCCAGCCACCAAAAAGACCTTCATCTTGCTGTCCTTTATGCCGCAATGTATAGTTGCATCAGCGCTCTAAAACGCCCGGCAAAAAATCCCGCAGTACCGGAAAGACCAGGCTGGTGAACCTCTGGAGCCTTTTATCGGCGATCTCCGCATCTTCATCTGAGGACAAGGGAGTGATAATACGCACCAGCGCCCCGTCGGTCCGCTTCATAGTGATCGCATCCCAGAAGTTAAATAATTTCAGCTCCCAGATGTTGTGCAGTATACGCCCGCGCACCGGGAACCAATAATATGCGACCTGTTTTTCATTCAACTTCTCGAAAACTACGCGATTGACTGTGAGCCCGTTCTCGCGTTGAGGCACCGGGAAGCTTATCAAACCCGCTTTTGTGAAAAGCCAGCCGCTCGCCGGCAGACACGTTTCAGGCGAATGAATGGATGCGCCCTTGCGTTGGCTCTGGTAATATGCAACGTACAGACTGATAATCTTTCCATCGGGATTTACATAATCGATTACCGTATAGTCGCTGAAACGCAAGCCTGAAATAGTCTCGCTGTCCAGAAACCCTCGCTTGCCATGCCATGTCCCGACATCGAGAGGGAACTGTGCAAATAGTTTTTTTATTGGTACTGTTTCACGAAAACTTACCCCATAGCTAAGAATGAAAGTTGCTATCAGCAGGCAAAGCACTAATGCACTCTGCGGTTGCCAGGGGAAATCCGTTCTTTTTGCAATTGTCCCCGGGTGCGGGGCGGCCTCGACTTCGTCATGCCTTACCTCGATGGCCCGGGGATCGTTCAATTGAGAATGATCGGCCCCTTTGGCAAAAACTTTGCCGAGTTTCCCGAGCACAATCACTTCCCCTACAAGCAAGCCAAAGGATGCCATAAAAAACACGAACCCGGTAAAATCATGCAGAATGCCATCTGATATTTCAGGTCCCAGATATGTTGCGGATATTCCCGCAAGGGCGATACGTGCTCCATTCATTAAGATAGCCAGAGGAATGGTTGAAAAAACAAGAAATATTTTTTTCCAGAGCGAACCCTTGACAAAATAGGCAATGATAAGACCCAAAACTACCAGCGGTAGAAGATAACGAATTCCATTGCATGCCTCCACTACCTGTAATTTCCTAAACCCCAGATCGATGATATTGCCTTCCCGATAGGCGGGCAACCCAACGGCCTGGAGTATAGCAGTTCCAAGTTGGGACGAAATAAGTTGGAGATTAACAGAAAGCTTTGTATAGATAAAATTTGGAAAGGGAAACATCGGTATCATAAGGATAAATATGAAAACAAGGCTTTTGGTCCTTTTAAGGCCGATATGCAACATGCATATCCCAACAATCATAAATAACAAAGATAAGAATAATGTATAAAATTCTCCGCCAAATTCCCCAAGGCAATATAAGAATAGGCCAAAAGCAAAAGGTATAATACCAAGCCACTGATGTGTAATAGAAATTGTCGCCAAAATGTCTTTTTTCTTAAATATCACATAAGCAATAATTATTGGAATGAAGTAGCAATGTGTATAATCATCGGAATTCCAGCATCCTGTCATCACTTTTAATGTTTCATGGAAAATGCCCATTAGCAATAGACAGTAGGCAAGAATCAAAACCACGCCTGCTAAGGGCAATCTATACAGACTCGTGCGAAACGCAGCCATTGAAGTCGTCATTTGTTGTTCTTTCATTTGGATTGCTAAACGCTCAAGGAAGGACAGGCTTTTTCGGATGTTTCATCTTGAACTTTGCTGACTCTATCGAGAATGTCAAGATAAATCCCGGCAAGGGTCTCCCGGTTGTAGGCAGCGATGACACGCCGCCTTCCGTTGCGGCCCATCCTGGCTGCCAGCCCGGGATCGTTAAACAGTTTCAAAACCGCATCCGCCAATTGTTGCGGGTTTTCAGGTTCAATACAGATTCCACAGTCCGCTTCCTCGATAATTCCTTTACTCTCGCCTGCGACCCCAAGGATAACAGGCCGCTCCATTCCCATTGCTTCAAAGATCTTTGACGGGATAACGGTCTCAAAAATATCCTTCTTCTTCAAAAGCACCATGCACGCATCGGATAAGGCGAGAAACCCTGGCACCTTCTCTCTTGGCTGCTGGGGAAACATCAAGACATTCTCAAGACCTGCCTTGTTTCTTTTGTTTAATAAGTTTCCCCGTTCTGCCCCGTCCCCAACGAGAAGAAACAGGATACGATCGTTGGGCCTGAGAATTTCGGCTGCCAGCAAAACGGTTTCCAGTCCGTGTGCCATCCCGTGGGTTCCAATGTAGGAAACCACAAATTTACCCGCAAGTTCCGTGCGTCCGTTCCCCCTTCGAATGAAGTCCTTTTTGCTGACGGGTTGAAATTGTGCGAGATCCACGCCGTTTGTCAGCACCGAGATTCTTTCCCCCGAAATGCCCCTTTTCGCTATATGCTGCGTAAACGAATGCGTTACTGATATTATGTGATCGGCGCTTTTGTACAAAAACGTTGTCAATCCTTCTAGAAAGCGTATCAGGATTGGATTGATCACCTGCCTGACGGCCATAATGCTCTCGGGCCAAAGGTCTCTTATTTCCAGCACCCAGGGCTTCCTTTTCAACAGACTGACCCATAAGCCGGCCATCCCGCAGAAAAACTGGGGCGATGTAGACACAACGATATCTACTTTCCCCACCAGCGTACTCAATAGAGTCGCCGAAAGCATGTAGGAAAAATAGTTGAGTGTGCGCCGCATAAACCCCGCGTTGGGGCTGAGGAATGTGAAAACCCTGAGTATTCGAATACCTTCGAGCGTGTCCCACTGAAAGAGCCTATTCTTGTAGCCCGGGTAAAGAATGCCGCGTGGATGATTCGGAGCGCAGGTGAGAACTGTGACCTTGTGGCCGGCATCAACCCATCGCTTTGTGTTCTCAAACGTGCGCGAAGCAGGGGCATTAACCTCCGGCGGGAAATAGTGTGTAAGGAAAAGGATGTGCATGGGAGAACACTACTCCAATGGTTCAAGTCCGTATAACCCACCCTGTTTCACAGGGCAGGGAAGCGCCGGGAAGTGAAATTCTCAAAACGCAGCAAGGCTCTTTGATTCCGAATTCGGGGCAGTACCATCCGTCTGTCTTTTCAATTGGCTGAACGGATGAAATGGCTGCGAGGAATTCTTCCAGGTATGTAATTTCGGCCCCTCCGGATGTCAAATCTACGCTAAGAGCCGGATGGATATGGAGCCTCGATTCTATCAGGTGAATGCCGCATCCCTCTATACTGTCTTTGATGGAATAGGTATTCTTGGACAAGAGGACCCGTCTGTGATGAACGGGGCTTCCTTTAAGTCGTCTATAACCGTCGTGCGCGCCTTCGAAAATAATATCTCCATGGTTGCGCTCCAATCTGGCATAGAGCGGGCGTGCTCTCCTGGCACAACGGTGCGCGCCCCAAACCTCAGACTGGTTCTGTCCGTCGATGCTGACTGTATTATGCCCGGGATTTCCCCGATTATATTGACGAATCGGCCCATCCTCATATTGAAAGCAGCCCGAGTCTACGACCACACGATGCCCCTTGATCGAGAGTTCGAAGCTTAGTGTATCGCAGTGCGAATGTCCAGGCTGATAATCCGGACCTATCGGACCACAGTCGATGACCATGCGCTCTCCGTCGCGGGGCGCCATGATAAAATATCCCGAATCGGGAAAGGACAAGGATGAATCAATCGTGCCGGGAAGGGGTTTCTCAATAAGGTTCAAATAATATTGGGCAAGGTCTTGAGGCGCAACCTCCATGCCGAAAGCCGCATCGTTGAACAAAGCGATCCGGCCGTCAGGATGGGTCATGCCGAAAAGAAATCTCACCATGGAGGGAAGCCGCTCCTGAAGCAGCTCCGATAATTTATCGAGCCCCTTGTGCGACTTATTTGCACATACATTCAGCAAATCGAGGCAATCTTCAAGGACCATGCTGTGATACATCGGGCTCCGCTCGAAGTGCCCGCCGTCAGGGAGAATCTGTTCATGCAGTTCATCGCTTAGAATACTGATCCCTTTTGAAAGCCATCTTTCCGCGTCTTTCCCTTTGAAGAAGATGCCGCAAAAGATTAATGCCTTGGCATTCTTGAGCAAATGGTTCCCCAACAGGTGGTATTCCAGGGACTGCTCGAGCCGGCCGGCTTGCAGGAATGCCGATTGGACAAGCGGGCTGACCTCTGAAGGCGTGTAGTTTATCTGGCTCAGGTATTTAATCCAATTGACAAGCCTCAAAGAGGTCGGATATGGGTCCCGGGCATCCGGCGCCCCGGGCCGGTTGTTTTCTACCCAGCCTTGAATCAGGCCTACGCCGGTTGCCGGGTCCAGAGGGTTGTCGGGATGGAGGTAGTCGAAGTAGTGAAGGTTATATCTCCACAGGCGGCTTGCATCACGGGGATTCCAATCTATGCGTTCGCCGAAATCCATGGATTGATTCAGAAAGCGGAAGTTATTGTGCGATGTCGCAGATGAATCTATCCAGTGTCGTGACACAAAAGAGGCTGCCGGTTCGACGCCGGCCCATTCAACCGGATGCCGGACATTAGCGGGACTTGAATATGGCCATCCGTTCGCTAGTTTACGAATTGCATAGTGGCCACGGCAGACCACCTGCCTTGTGCGCAGGTGTGCAATTGTGCGCAAGTAAAGGGGAATCAGCTTAACTTTCGTCAATGCCGGTCCATTTCTTCATCATCGAGATGGATAACTCGCCCGGTGTTGAGGGCCTTATGGACGGCAAAAGTTACCTTCGTGGTTTCGACAATCTCCGTAAAAGGGATCGGGGCAGGTCCTCCGGTTACGACTGCATTGACGAAGGCATCGATCTCGGCGGCAAAACCTTTGTCTTGCTTCACCTTGATTCGTTGTCTTTTAGGTCTGAAAATTTTAGGTCCGAAAATTTCCAGTTTGCAGAAATCGTCCAGATCGATGACTTTGCCCTCGGCTGCAATTTCCAACCTCTCTTTTGGAAATCCCGGATTTCCCAGGGCATGATAAACAATGGCGGCAACCGAGCCATCCTGATATGACAGAGTAATCGAAAGTGAATCACGGCATGTGAGCTTCACATTATCCGATTGAATACAGGCGGCCTGAACCGAACGGACAGGCGAGCCTGTCAAAAATCGCAGGGTATCCACAAAGTGACATACTTCGCCGATAATGCGGCCTCCACCCTCGACCGGGTCCTGGACCCATGAGTCCCCGGGGATAAATCCGGCATTTACCCGGTAAGAAGCCACTATCGGCGTGCTCCGGTCTGAAAGTACCTTACGGATATGCCGGACCAAAGGCGAGAACCGGCGGTTAAAACCGACCATCAGGACAGGGACCTTGCCGTCATTAATTGATTCCGCGCGCCTTCGAATTATAAGGTTGAGCTCATCGGCATTGAGGCATAATGTCTTCTCGACGAATATGTGTTTCCCGGCGGCCAATGCCTCGGCTGCAAGTGGGCCATGGAGATTGTGCCGGGTGGCTATCAGCACGGAATTGACCGCTTTATCACCGATGAGCTCAATGGCATCTTCCGCGCAATATTGAAATCCGAACCGGTCATGGGCTGCTTTGGCGCTTACTCCTCGGGCGGTGCAAATTCCCCGGAGCGCTACGAGCTTATGGGCTTTGAATCCGGGGAGCAAAACGGCTTTGGCGAAGTTCCCCGCACCGATGACGCCAAGCACGGCACAAGGGCTGGGAAGGGACATCATCTTCTTTGTTGCCGGAGTTTTTGGTTCTTCCCGCTTGTTGTCATATCCCAACACAACGCCTAGTGAAGGTTCTCGGCCGGTGGTGATCAAATCGTAGGCATCGAGGGCCTGCTCAAATGGGTAGCGGTGCGATATCAGCGGTCTCACATCCAGGCGGCCTTCGGCCACAAGCTCCAGGAATGCCTGCATGTTTCGCTGTTCGGTCCAGCGGACGTAGGGCAATGGATAGTCGTGCCCCCTTTCCTCGTATTCGGCATCATAGCGGCCTGGACCATAGGACATCGAAAGGCGAAGGTCCAATTCCTTTTTGTAGTAGATGTCCCTCGGCACATTGAGGCCGATAAGACCTACTGCGACCACACGGCCTTTGATGCGCGAAATCTCGCCGGCGAGGGCGACAAGCCCGCTTCCTTTTGCCGCTGCAGTGATTATGACGGCATCGGCGCCCGCGCCATTGGTGAATTGCCATATTTGCCGTTCCAGATCGTTGCTGTGAAGGCCCATGTCGGCGCCGAATTTAACGGCCGTCTCGATCCTTCCGGGATCGATATCGGCGCCGATCACCCGGCATCCGCTTGCCTTGCAAATCTGAACGGTGAGCTGACCGATCAGCCCGAGTCCGATGACGCAGACGCGCTCCCCGAGTGTGAGAGCGGCCTGGCGCACACCCTGCAGAGCAATCGCGCCTACGGTGGCGAAGGCGGCTTCTTCAAAGAGCACTGCCCCTCCACCGGCCGTATCGGGCCTGTTCGGGATTTTCACGCAAAGATTCTGCGGGATGATGTTAAATTCCGAATGATTGGCGTAGCCGGCCCCGCCGCAGGCGACAGCATCGCCGGGCTGAAAAGCGTCAACACCGCTCCAGGCCTCGCAAACCACACCCGAGCAGGAATAACCCAGGGGGATGGGCGTGTCGATTTTGCTTCTCACTTTCCGGAGAGCCTGCCCAATGCCTTCCTTTTGAATGCTTTTCACTACCTTCTGCACCAGATCCGGCCTGGCTTTTGCCTTTCCCAGAAGCGATTTTCGCGCAAGCTCCACGATCATTTTTTCTGTGCCTGCGGATATCAAAGAGGCCCTGGTCCGCACAACGACCATCTTGTCGCAGACCTGAGGGCGTGGGACCTCCTCGAGGGACATCTTACCGGAGCGGTATGACTGGACTATCTGTTTCAAGCAGAAACCCTTTTCCACCGCAGACGCACAGAAATAGGCTATTAGGCTGAACCCTCACTTCGCTCGGATTCGCGTTGACATTTCCGACCGATGCTAAACGCTGCAAGTTCGCGTCCGATCTTTTGTGAGGACGCAGACTGAAGGCTCTTATCTTTTAAAACCTTCAGCCTAAACGCCTTCAGCCTGCTTATTCCTCTGTGCGGCCTTACAAAAGGTCGGCCGCGAACTGGGCACTCACGAACGCGGCCTCACAAAAAATCGGCCGCGAACTTGAAGCATTGTAGGCGCTTTCGAATTGGCCACCGCGAACCCGAACGTGGTGAGGGTTCGTGCCCGGACTTGAAGCATCGAGCTACCGGTTGCAACGTGT
>JBKQTS010000125.1:0-37001 GCA_052143075.1 Syntrophobacteraceae bacterium
GCCAGCAAGATCACGCCCGGCACGAACGCCAGCGGGTCGAGCCACGCCAACCACGGCGCCAGCCATTCGATGCCGCTGGCATAGCCGCTGTGCATCGCCATGTAAACAGCGAAGCGAAAGAACACCCACAACACCAGCGTCCGCAGCGCCATCTTCTTGTTCGCCAGTGGCCGCACCATCGACAGCCCGATGCCTTTTTTTGAGAACCGGTATGAAACCGACCACTTCGTTCTCAAATGGACAAACAAGAGCAGCCATTCGGAGGACAATATCAGTGACCCGCAGATTATAAAGGACACTGCGGAATACCTCGAGACGGCCTGGGCGAAATATACGGCGCTCTTCGGAAGGACACCTTACACGCCCCCGGGCCGGGATAAGATAGAGGTGGTTTTTCGAGACATGGACTGCTATGGGGTTTCCGATCCTCCGAACGACCCGATCCAGTTTAATTCGTATGACTGGGTGAAGAACAGCGGCATCCGGAAACCGACTTCCGCCCACGAGTTATTCCATAAAGTGCAATACGCATTCGGTTACAAAACTAAATGGCACCCGAAAAAACCCTACGCCTGGTTCACAGAGGGCACTGCGGCCTGGTCCGAGGTTTTTGTGTGGGGAATGGTGAGTCGTACTTGCAAGGTGGACACCTTCTTCAAAGATACGAATCTGGACCTGTATCAGGCAGATTATACTGCGACGCCCTTCTGGATCTATTTTGTCCAGGGAAATAAGGAGCATCAGAATAATGAGTTGATGGTGAAGTTTTTCGAAAAATGCGAAGAGTACAATGGGGATGAAAGGCGTGCTTTGAACGAAGTGATACAAGAAACCTACGGCTCTGTTGACGGCTTTTTCAAGGCTTTTGCAAAAGAGCGCAAGAGTGGATTCTGGAGCAACACCTGCACCATCCCGTACAGATGCATCCTGGGACCCGACGGCAAGGACCTGGTCAAAGGGATCAAAGATATGCAGAGATAATAATAGAGTTCATCGGAGGGCGCATGCATGAAATCGATCCGTTGTGAATTATCTTCCCGGTGATCGATCAGTTAGTACCCCTCAAGGTTTCGTCCTTGAGGTGCAGGCCCCCAGAGCAAGTTGGGGCCTTGCTTATTTTTAGGGGGAGGAATGAAGACCCTCGTTTACATCGATGGGTTCAACTTTTACTACAACGCGGTAAAAAACACGGCATATAAGTGGCTTGATTTCAAAGCCATCTCTGTCGCCCTCCTAAAGCACTACAATGTCGGTGCTTTTAGACGTTTTTGGCAAAACTTTTCAGGCTAAAAAAATCCTGTGCCATCAAAGTTCTAGAGGCAGAATTCCCCCTGGTTTTGGGGGTGCATCGAAAAGATGCTGTTGGCGAATCGCCCGTTCACACACCGGATGGATTTGCCTTCTATTCCCAGGCTCTTGATATCCATCGTAAAATGGAATTCGACCCCTCGGTCTTTCGTTGGGGCAGCTCAGGGACCGACCTGAACGCAGGCACTCACATGGTTGTCGAAAATTTGCTGCAGTTCGTAGAAGTGGCCGCTCCACATCTGGTTCGCTTCGCTGAAGTCCCAGGTGTTTGTGCCGTAATTGTAGGCGCATAGATCGGCTATTTCATTGCCATCGGCTGTGTACCAGGCGTTCTGTTCCGGATCGGTGATCGACTCCGTCACCTCGTGGCACGCTGCGGTCGCTGCGGTGTCCGCTTGAGGGTCGCTGTTCGGCGAAGGCGTACCGGAAACCTGGCAGAGACTGGGGTTGCCGTAAGGCATGTTGGCGTAGATGACAGGGGTTGTGTCGTTTAGGAAGTAGCTGTGGTAGGCACAGAACTGAATGTAGGCGCAGTACGTCGAGGTGGAATCGAAACATGACCCCTCCCCGCTCGAGGTGAAGAGCAGAAAGATCTTGTTAAGCCCGCCCGTCCACCGCTTCAAGCTCATTACTCTCCGGATCTCCGACTGGATCTCAGCGTCGGTGATGCAGTTGCCCGGAGTGGCAATGTCCGTGCAAATGGAGGCCGGATAGGCCCTGGTGTCAAGGTAGGAACCTGCGAAACCACCCGAGTTGCCGATGTAGGTCGTTGTGCCGCCGACAGTCTGGTAGTACTGGGTATTGTTGTTGTCTATGCCGTGCCCGGGATAATCCGCCAGCATATTCTCCAGGACAGTCCGATAGTGTGCGGGAATGGTAGTCGAGGCGCGGTTCTGCAGCTTCGAGGACGACGGAAGCCAGAATATGGCATAGATCGTAACGTTGGACATGATCGGGCCGCCATGGTAAAGGGCCGGCCCCCTGTCCACAGCCGGGGCCAACATGCCGAGATCGGCCGCCATGCTCACTGTCGGAAAGATATGGGCGATAGAATTGGCGGTCCTTTGAGTGAGCGGTGAGAGTTCCATCTGTTCCCCGGCCGGGCTCTCCAACAGCCCGCCCGGTTCATCCTGTGCTCCTGCCTGGTGCTGCGACAGCCAGCCCGGCACTGTGCCAATAACAGCAAGAATTGCTATAAACATCAGCAGCTTTCTCTTCCACATTTTACACTCCTTCAGGCGATGGAGTTCACTGTGGCTATGGGTCACGTCAGTCCGGCTGGGGGCTTGGAACAGGCCCAATATCCAGCTTGCGTGTTATGAGGATTATGAGCGGCTGCCGGTCACCCCAATTTCACTCTCCGCTTTTTTCTTGACTGCACCTGCTTGCGGATGTGCTGCAAGCATCCTCTACGGATTCAGCTTATGGAACCCGAATGCCTTTCGTACAGGCATTGGTTGAATGCTGATGATTGCTAAAATACGTACAAAAGGTTCTTGGCGATATAGAATAAGAACCTAATTTTGAACTTCCAGTTCCTGTATTTTGCTTTGGAATAACCCACCATTCCTTTTACAATGTTCTACACACTTCCGCAGGCAACAACAACGTCTCAAGGTCCCTTAGCGGCCAACCTCCCCGTTGGTCCATGGTTTTGAAAGGTTGCATCGAAGTTGATGATGAAGTTAAAGAAGGCTTTCGGGTGGGAGTAACGGACATGCCGGGCTTGTTGCTTTCCTCCTTCCGTTATTTTGTTCAGAAACGACAGGATCTCTTCCAAACTGATCCCATCGAGCATGCGACCCTTGTTTCCTCTGATGATGAATCCCCTGCCTGATTGGCTGCCGGTTTAAATTTGAGAATCCTTTTCATGCGTAAACGGAAATCCAACCCCTTGCTCTATCCTTGCGTCTGGACAGCCGGTGGGGTATCATCTCTCATTCCAAAAACTGACCACTTTCAAGTTCCGGAGCAAACAATGACTCTCAGCAGAGCCCAAATGACCGACACCCTTTTCGAGCCTCAATATGGTTCAGGTATGGTATGAATGCAGAATAATTCGGAGGTTATCACGGCAGGCAACAGCTCAAACGCTCGAGCAGGAAAAGGTTTCAGGATGGTGGTTGCTGACTGCAGCAATTCGGGTGGCCTGAAGGAGGCCAATGAAAAATGAAGAAAGTTGGCATGCATGTTCATTCCAGTGTTTCGGATGGAAAAGACAGGCCCTCGGTGTTGATCAGGAAAGCCTTCCAGGATGGTTTGTCGGCAGTTTGTCTAACAGATCATGATCTCTATCACGGTATTGACGAGTTCCAAACGGAGGCTAAAAAATATGACCTCAAGACCATCCCTGCTATGGAAGTATCGGCTCACTGGCAAAACCGCAGTTACGTTCACCTGCTGGCTTACGGGATTGATTTTCCCGGCAAAGAACTGCTGCTTCGGGAAAAACTCGGGAAAAATTGGGAAGCTCACAATGGAATGCATGACGAGATAATGAAAAGACTTGCCGAGTGCTACTCGGTCCATTTTTCTCGAGAAACGATTAAGAAAAAGATTGGGCAACTGGGTCCAGTCAATTTTGTCTTGCCGACCATAAGGTTTTTGGAAGGTTATCTTGGCATCGAGAAAGGCGAATTCAAGAGGTTTGCACTTGATAACCGCTACACTTTTGAGAATCCCGTTTTACAGGGTCGTTATCTTTCAGTGGAAGAGGCCATGGAGCTTATTAAGTCCGCCGGAGGAAAGGCCGTGCTGGCTCATCCCGGGATGTTCCCGACTTATACTGTAGCTGGAGGAACGAGAGTCAAGGATTTCGAAGAACTTTTCTTCTTGTTGGTGGATTTGGGACTCGCGGGAATAGAAACATACTACCCCAACCATGATCGAGAGCAAACCGAGTATTTTGAAGACCTCGCGCTGCGTTGCGGCCTGTGGAAAACTGCCGGCTCAGATTATCACGGTGAGTATAAACCCAACTGCGGCATGTCTATGCCGGGCATGAGCTATGAAGATTTTCTTCGGTTCAAGGATTTCTGCGAAAGGTAGTTTCGCGATGACTCGCGGCTACCCAATAATGATATCCTCCAGGGATCGCTTAGGAACGTGATGCACCCCTTCATTATCACGCCAATATTTGGTATTGCCGGAGACATCGACTCTTTCGATCATTACACTCTCTTTGGGCTTTCCCAGAGCCAAAACAAGCAAGATATCGAAGCGGGGAGGTATTTCTAAAGCTGTTTTTAAATTTTCTCTCTGTATTGAGCCGATGACACATCCGCCAAGACCTTTTTCAGCAGCGCCTAGAAGCATTGTCTGAGCGGCTATCCCGTGATCGCAGCCAAAAGATTGGCTTATCTCCCTGTCCCCCAGGATGATGATGTAGGCGGAAGGTCTCTCCCCATCGTTTGGCCCCGGCCAATCCTTTAAGAAAGCAGCCCAGGTGAGGTGGGGAAAGATCAAGGCATTCTTTTGAGGATCGCAGGAGAGAATGTACTTGAGCGGTTGAACGTTGCCGCCAGACGCTGACAGTCTAGCCAGGTTCACGAGATCTTTCAGAGTCTTCGAATCAATGCTGTGTTTCTGATAAAACCGCCTATAGCTTCTATTTTTCAGAACTAAATCTGCCAGCATTATGTCCGCCACCTCAAACAAGGAAGAAGTTTTTTTACCCTTCTTTGTTATCGGCATAGTAAAAGCAGCACATTACCGGTTTTTCATAAGCGAAGGTACAGGACTTATTCGAACAGGAAACGACCTTGAAAAGTTGACGTCATTCCAGCG
Source organism: Syntrophobacteraceae bacterium (assembly GCA_052143075.1). Classification (GTDB taxonomy): domain Bacteria; phylum Desulfobacterota; class Syntrophobacteria; order Syntrophobacterales; family Syntrophobacteraceae; genus SbD1. The sequence continues at coordinate 5,095 of JBKQTS010000125.1, forward strand.
CAAGCCGAATCCAGACAGCCACTACCGGATGCCGGCCCCCGGACTAGAAAGTTCCGGGGCAGGCTTCGCCGGCATGACGGCTTACTTACGCCGTTTACTATAGCTGGAGCTTGATTCAAATGTAGATGGCTTGGACTCGGAATGTCTTCTCAATTTGTCGCTCCACACGGAGAGGATATAATGCACTTTTCTGAAAAAGGTTCTGACCGGCTGCTTGGGGTCGGTAATAACCGTATCCATCTCTTGCTCATGCAATATTTTTTCCATGCGGCTTCGGTAAATTTTCATCGTTTCTCCCTTCTCAATTAAGGGAAATTGTTCTTTGCAGGCGGATCATGTTGTACGTTTGTGTCCCGATGTCTCTTCAGAATTTGCCGCCAGCCCGTTCATTTTCCAAGGCTTGGGCGGCCTTAATGATTGCATCTCGTATCGTTCCAATCCGAAATGGCTTGGCAATAAAATCAAAAGCCCCTTTGGTCACTGCTTCACGGGCCGCATCGAGGGTGGCGTAACCCGTGATCATTATGACTTTGGTCTCAGGCGACTTTGCTCTCACATTCTCCAGGACCTGCAAGCCATCCAGTCCCTTCATACGGATGTCCGTTACTACAATGTCAAACTTCTTCTCCTGCATACGGGTCAAAGCTTCCTTTGGCTCCACGAATATCTCAACGTGATACTCTCTTTCCAAAATGGGCTTGAGTCGCCGGCCCACCAAAGGTTCATCGTCAAGGATAAGTATTTCCAGCCGTCTCCACACATCTCCTCCGCTCTCTCGATCTAATTGTTGCCGAAAATATCAATCTGATGGCCACCTCCAGTCGAACGACTCAGCCGTCGACTCGATTTTTCACCTGAAGGCTTGGGACTGAATTCGCCAAGGCAATACTGGAGACTCGTTATATTTTACATATTGTCTAATCCGATAACAAGGTTGTAATAGTCAAACGGCTACGACGAGAATTTTCATATTACAATGATCGAAATCCATTGTGGGAAAAAACCTGCAGAACCACCCTCGCAGACACCGGAGATACACGTCAAAAAGTGTCGGGGCAAGAGGCCTATCAGAAATGAGCCCGGTAAAAGATAAATGAGAGATAGACCCATTTCTCCCGGATGTCGGCATCACCGGGATGGGTCCCTATTGCATTTCCGCTCACGAAAAGCCCGCTGGTTTACTTTCTGCCGCTCGAGGCGGCTCACTTTCTCACTGCCGGAAATGGTAAACTGATTGTGTGCGCAAAATTCTGCAAAATTGCGAAAGTTCAAAAAAGCGGGGGAAAGTTTTTTCAATTTAAAGATCCCCCGCACCCCCGCAGGATAGCCGCGCAGCGGCGAAAGGGGTGTGGGGGGCGCATGTCCCCCCATCCCCTACGCTTTTCCGGATTATTTATTTGCAGAACTTTCGGTACACGGTCTGGTAAACTTCATCGCCGCCATCGATACTGGATACCTCGAAGGACTCCAGGCGCATCCAGGTACATGCCAAAAGTTGTCCACCGGGTTGTCCACTCAATTCGGAGTTATGCAAGTCCGTGCGCGGTTGACAAGAACTGAAACCGACTTTACGTTTTTTGTATCAAGTTATTGCACCGCGTTATCACGCGGTTGTATCCTTTCTTAAGGAGGCGAACCCATGGCAAAGATTCTCGAATGTGCCAAGGTAGATCCATCGAGTGGGTGTCAGCACATCGTACGGGGTGAGACTGAAATGGAGGTACTCCAGAAAGCGGCTGAGCACGCCAGTGAACACGGCATCCGCGAAGTGACACCGGAGTTGATCGAGCGCGTCAAAGCGAACATCCGTGACGCCTAGCCGGTTTCCGTCCGGGGTTTCCGGATGGAAACCGGCTAAAGACGCCTCACCCGATCTCCATTGGATTACCACCCTGCCCGGGAGAGACTGGCCGAACTGATTAAAGTACCGGTTACTATTACTCCGGGATTTTCGATATCATTTTCGACAGAATGTTAAGTATTATCCTGAAATTTAACAATTATTAATAAAAATTGACTTGCCCGTTCAAGGTAATTTGTTGTTTAATTGGATTACCGGAACGATTTGTGCATCCAAAACTTGAATTGCGCCGGTCCAGCATTTTCTATTGAAAATGCCGGGGGTGGCCCCTTAACATGCCACGACCTCCTTGAGCGCGACTCAAGAACTTTTTCGGGCAGAACCCGACCCGAAAATGCGGCTCGGACGCGCAGCGCACAACTTGCATTATTCCGGCGCAAAACTTTCAAAAAGCGATTTCTTGTCACATCACCTTCTTTGCAGTTTACGCAGGATGATCGGAAATGAGTAGAACAAATCTCTCAAAGCATCTGCATGGACTGTTGATTTTGGTCTTCGTTATCTGTCTATTCCCTGTATTTCCATTGGTCGCGGAAGGACAGACCGTCAATTTGACCGGCACGTGGAACTCTAACGGTTTTACTACAGGTCCCAGCGCACCCTGGTGGGGAAGAGGCACAGTTACGGTAGCCTCGAATGGAACACTCACCTTTTCAGGTACGGAAAGCAACGGCAGCGCTTATAGTGGCAGCGGTGCTTTCTCGATTGCTTCCACCGGGATTGTGATGACCGTAAACGGTCAGTCCGAGAGCTTCCTGTGCCAGACGGATTCGGACAATACCGTCGTCGTATGTGCGGAAACCTGGCCCGATGGCTCTTCCAATCTTTTGATTCTCACAAATCAAGCCGCTTCATATTCATTGGCTGATTTAGCCGGCAACTGGGAAGGCAATTTTTTATCTTCGGGACCAACGTCCGCGTGGACAAGAGTGAGCGAGACGATCAACCCAGATGGAACATTTACAGGATCGTCAACCAGCAGTGATGGCTCATCAGGCAGCATATCCGGGACTCTGTCGATTTCATCGGATGGGGTGATAACCTGTGTTTCCGGTAGTTGTGTAGATCCAACCTACGTGTCTTTTATGGACGCAGGCAAGACTATCATGGTCGGGACAAGTGGGGCCGCCACCACGGCCGAAGACGCCACCCTTTTTGTTTTCACCAAACAAGCGGCTTCATATTCGCTGGCTGATCTGGTGGGCACGTGGCAAGGCGATGGTTTGGTTTCAGGCCCTGAAGCGCCCTTGTGGGAAAATGACACTCTTGCGATCAGCACGAACGGAACATCTGCATTTTCCTGGACTGTAAGCAGCGGGTCATCAGGGGCCGGAAGCGGGACTGTGTCGATTTCATCAGGCGGAACGATAACTGTTAACCCCGACACCCTCAGTTCAACATCCACGGGAGTTATTGACGCAAACATGACGGTCATGGTCTTCACGGACACATTGCCGGATGGAGCGACCCAGGAGATTAAAATCTTCACTAACAATGCTTTAGTTGTTCCGGATGAGGCGCCAATCGTAGCGCCGTCGTCCAGCTACGCTCAGCCAACGGTCAGCAGCACCCCGGCAACGGTCGCCAGCACCCCGGCAACGGGCGGCCTCGCGGCCCCCGCGTCGAACAGCGGCGCTCCCGTTACCTCCAACACTTCGCCATCGAGCCACGGCGGTACAGCAGCCCAAGCCGGGGGAAGCCCGATAAAAGAGTCAAGCCCAACCAACAGCGCCGCCAATGCACCTGTAACGGCGACAAACCCGATTGAGACCAGTCCGACCCCCAGTCCCTCCAACAGCTCAGTTCCTGCCGCAGTCCCGGATGCGCCTACAATGGTAGGTGCAACGCCTGGCTACGCCCAGGCAACGGCCGGCAACGCCCAGGCAACGGTCAGCTTTAAGCTGCCGACAAATGGCGGGGGCCAAATAACGGGTTGCACCGTCACTTCGAACCCCGGCGGCGTCACCAGCACAGGTGCGGGAAGCCCCATACTTGTGTCAGGCCTGACCAACGGGACTGCATACACATTCACGGTAACGGCGACAAACAAGGTTGGGACCGGGCCGCCCTCAAGTGCTTCCAACAGCTTGACGCCTACAACGGTCCCGGATGCGCCTACAATCGTGGCGGCAAAAGCCGGCAATGCCCGGGTAAAGGTTAGCTTCAAGGCCCCGGCCTCAAACGGTGGAAGCCGCATTACCTCGTATACCGTGACATCCAGCGCAGGGCAGACAGCCTCAGGGCGAGCCAGCCCGATAACCGTGAAGGGTCTGACCAAAGGCACTGCCTGTACATTTACGGTAACGGCGACAAACAAGATTGGGACCGGTCCACCCTCAAGTGCTTCCAAGAGTGTAATGCCCCGGTAGTTTAAAAACGAAAGCGCCCCACATGGGCCAGGTGTCCTCAACGGTTTTGACGATGACCGGGCCAAGCATGACGAGAAAACGCCTGCACAGAAAAGTTATTCTCTCATCACTGGATTCGGTTTGAGCCGCAACGACTCGCAGAAATTGGACAGAGCGAGGGCGAAAAATCCTATCACCCCGAACTAATGGACAGGGCGTGGACAGGGGCTTTAAAGGGGCAAACCGCTTTTAGGCTAACCCTTGATTTTCTTGGAGCCGGCGATGGGATTTGAACCCGCGACCTGCTGATTACGAATCAGCTGCTCTGCCACTGAGCTACGCCGGCCCACACCTGGAAGTGCTTCTATCACAGGGGCTTTTGAAAATCAACTCCGCGCGGCGCAGGGGTGTGGTGGAACCTGTCCCGGCGAAGTCCCGAAACCAAATCATCAACTCTATCGGTTAAATCCGCTCAAACGCATTCCAAAGATTCTTTCATCTCCTCATGGCAGCCAAGCCTGCCATGAGGGCGTTCCGTCTTCTCAAAACGGTTCTTTTCATCTTTTAGGGTGTCCAGCGCGGACATGATGAACTGCCGTGAACGGGCGCGGAAGATGGCGAAAACGATTTTGATTGACAATGTGCAGTTATCTGCATATATAGATGTTCGCATATGTCGGTTTTCAAAACTCTGAGGCAATCTGTCTACCGGACTGATCGAAGGAAGCGGCGCCCAACATGACTGAGGAAAGCATCTCTTTAGTTGTCGATACCGAACGCCTCCAGCGCGCGGCTGACATCTTAAAAACTGTCGCACACCCCGCCAGGCTCAGAATAATCGACTTCCTCGAGGCGGGCGAGCAGCCCGTGGCCCGGATCTGCAAGCGGCTCAGCGCGGCGCAGCCCTACATTTCACACCACCTGAGCCTGATGAAGGCCAAGGGGATACTCTCATCGAGAAGAAACGGCAACCAGGTCCTCTATGCGGTTGCCAATAGAAACGTGGTCGAGGTGATCCACTGCGTGCGCAAGCACGGGCAAGACCCTGAAAGTTGTATGCCCGGGATCGCCGGCGAATGACGAAACTTTATCCAGGAGGTAAAACCATGACGGATTCAGCAGCCATCGGACAAAAAATCGATCCCAGCACCCAACCTTCACCCGTGCGTCAATCCTGCACCTTCATCTGCAGCCACGACACACTGGACGGCGCTTACCCCTCCCTCATACTGGCGATAAACTCCAAGAGGCTGGGAATGGATGCCAGCGTTTTCTACACCTTCATGGGAATCAACGTGATCCGCAAGGCGGGCGCGGCCAAGTGCAAGTTCGTCCCCGCCGGGACAATGGGGGCAATCCCCGGTATGTCGGCCTTTGCGAGCTGGATGATGCGGAAAAAAATCGATGCGGCAGGTATTCCGGCCCTGGATGAACTGATGGAAATGGCTCAACTCGAGGGCGTGGGGTTAATTGCATGCAAAATGACTATCGATATGATGGGCCTGCGCCCGGAGGATTTCATCGAGGGCGTTGAAATCCAGACCGCCGAAGAATACCTGAAACACGCGCGCCAGTGCGATATAAACATGTTTACGTAACCGCCCGGCGCCTGCGACGCGCCCGGGGCGGCGGGGGAATCATTCCGGCAATTATTCCTCCCCCTCGAGGAGCCCGGAGTTTATTTGAGATGCTCGCGCCTGTTCCAATTGGCAGTGGATCGCACAGTTGGCAATCACGTCTTTCTTTTCCTCCATTTCCTGCTTGGTTCTGAAAACCCAGGAACTTGAATCGGAAAAGCAGTAGATCGCCAGTTCGCATTCTTTACATTGTTTCATTTTCAACGTCCTTCGATTTACCCTTCACTCCGCCCTCTTCAAGGGGCCTGGTCAGAGTCACCGTCTGAGGCAGTTTCCCCGGATATCTGCCGCATGTATTGGTCCCACTCAATGGGAAGCAGATACTTCTTGCGGCTGTTGCACTCCTTGCATGCCGGCACACTGTTGCTACGGGTGGACTTTCCCCCGCGTATGAGCGGAACCATATGGTCCATGGTCAGCTCGCCAGGGGGTACCTTCTTATGGCAATAATAGCATACCCCCCTGGCGGCCTGGCGCTTCCACCACTGCGTCCTTCGAAGCTCCCCGGCTTTTTCTTTTTGCTTTCGGAGTTCCTCGGGCGATATGGATACTATGAACGAGGCCTGCTCTACGGTCTCCATGGAGTTCTAAACCTGTTCTGCCTGAGTGAAAATTTCCTGCCTCCCTATTCCTTGGCGGCCTTGATCGCCACATAGAAGGTGTTGGCGCCGCGTTTTATGAGCAGAAGCAGCGGTTCGCCTTTCTTCATTTTATCTGTGGCCTGTTTCCAGCCGCGAACGTTTTGAATCTTCTGCCGGTTGACTTCCTGAACGATGTCTCCCTGGCGCAGCCTGGCTTCAGCGGCTGGGGACCCTACGGCAAGATCCGAGATGACAACCCCGCCTTCTTTTTCATCAACCCCGAATTTCTGGGCCAGCTCAGGAGTAAGGTTTTGAACCGTTATGCCCCAGGCGCTTTCCGTCTTCGGACCGGCGGCTTTCTGCTGCTGAGCCTCTTCAGGCATGGTTCCAATAGCTAATTTGACAGTTACCGGCTTTCCGTCACGAATCACCTCGATGGTCGCTTTGCTCTCAGGCGGCATCGCGGCTACGGAGCGTGAAAGCTGGTTGGCGTTTTCGACCTCTTTTCCGTTAAGCTTCTCAACGATGTCCCCTCTTTTCAGACCGCCCTTTTCAGCGGGGCTGTCCGTGACTACGTCGGCTATGATTACGCCCTTTGTCACCGTGGTCCCGAAAGACTCGGCAAGTTCCGGCGTGATGTCCTGGATCATGATTCCGAGCCATCCCCGAATGACCTTCCCGGTCTTTAGCTGATCGAGAATGTCCTTTGCCATATTGATCGGAGTGGCAAACCCGATCCCCTGGCCCTGGGCAACGATGGCAGTATTGATGCCGACCACTTCGCCGTTCATATTGAATAGCGGCCCCCCACTGTTGCCGGGGTTGATCGCCGCGTCGGTCTGGAGAAAATCGTCATACTGGCCCGCCCCTATTACACGGCCCTTTGCGCTGATTATTCCGGCAGTAACGGTATTGCCCAACCCGAAAGGGTTCCCCACGGCTATGACCCAGTCGCCGACTCGAATGACCTCCGAATCTCCAAGTTTTGCCGGTTTGGGCAGCTTCTCCTTAGCTTTTATCTGAATCAGGGCGATGTCAGTCTTGGGGTCCCGCCCGACCACCTTGGCGTCATATTCTTTACCATCGAGGGTTTTAATCTTGATCTCATCGGCTTTTTCGACGACATGGTTGTTGGTAAGTATCAGCCCATCGTCACTGATTATAAAACCCGAGCCGAGGGCGTGGGTTTTCATCTGTCCCTGGGGATTGTCGCCGAAGAAGTGCTTGAATTCGTCGCCGAAAAAATCGCGGAAAGGCGAATTGGGCCCGAAGAAAGGCTGCATCGGATTTTCTTTGAGCGTCTGGGTGGTCGAAATGTTGACCACCGAGCCTTTGACCGTGTCGACAAGGTCGGCGAAGGATTCTGGAGCAACGGGAGTCGCCGAATGAGCTTTTGGACCGTCAAAAAGAAAAACAGACCACAATAAGGCCGCAAAACAGACAATTCCGGTGATGCCTGAAAGTTTTCCACTACGAATTCGCATGAAAGCTCCTTTTTAAAAGTAACTATCGAGTTTCCGGGCGGTGGGACCGCCTGCCGACTTGGCCACTGCCTTCGGCGGTGGCCGCAGAGGCTTCGGCGGGCTTAATCGCCGTGCAACCCCTCGATTTCCTTGCACCTTTCGGTGCGGCGCCGGGCAATCCGAAAATGACGGGGCACCAAACTGTACGCGCCAGGACGAAAAATGCCTTCTTTCCAAAGAGAAACCACGCAGGGCGTGGAGTTCAGATAAGCTGAAATTCTCCTGCGTTCATCCGGGGTTTCCGGATGGACGCCAGCTAAACATCGGAAACCACAATAATAAGATAATAGTTGCATACCTTGTCAATAAAAAAGCTGCATCCAGAGTGTTAAGGCTACTTTCGGTGTTTCCAGGCGCCGTTCAAAAATGCTAAGATCATAAACAAAGATAATCATCAACCGGACTTGGTTGAAAATCAATCTCTCCCCGGAAGAAGAAAGTTGAGAAAAGGGTTTATGAAAGCAGCGAAAATGAATCTGATCGAAGCCTGCGATAAGGCTTTCGGCATCATTGTCCAGGCGCAGGAAATGGATAAGCTTTACCGCAAAGGAATCAAGTGCCTCGGGGAGGGTAAATTACGAAGCGGCGTTATGAGCCTTGCGGCGGAAGCGGTCCGCGACGAGAAGCTTAGCCTTGAGGTCTTCGTCAGCGATGAAAATCTGGTAAGCTTCCTGTGCGGCATATGGATTCAGTTTTTGCTGGTCGAAGTGGCCGGACTAAAGAAAGATAAGCTGAAAAGCCTGGCCCGGAATGCCTTCGGTGAAAACATGGAAAACAAGCTGTTGCATTGATCTCTCACTTCATTTCAAAAATTGAAGTGAGTCTGTTGAGTCCTCGGCCCTCCTTCCCGCCCGAAATCCTCCACCACGGTCTTCTCGATAGGCAGTTGGCTGAAGAATTTCCTTGCTTCAGCGAAATTGTGGAACGTGACACTGATAGAGACGAACTCCTTGTTATGCTTATCCAGACCGCTGGTTATCCGCTGTATCCGCACCGCCTCCGGCATGCCGGCCAGCACCGGGAGCAAGTCTCGTATGCCGCATTCGATAATCTGAACCTGGAACGCCAGCGGGTGGCGCCAGGGCATATTGAGGTCCCAGTGGACCTGAAGCATTTGCTGCACCAGTATGGAGTGTCTTTCGTGAAGGTCCTGGCAGTCCCGGTGGTGGAAAGTTACACCCCTTTCGCTAAGGGTTGCGAGGACATGGTCTTGCCCGGGCAAAGGATTGCAGCAGCGCGCGAATTTGAAAACAGCCTTGTCCAGGCTGGAGACCGCAAGGGTGTTTTGTCCGGCGGCTTCCGCCTCGCTCTGCTTCCTGGACTCATCGGGCCTGTGACCCTCGAGGTAATAAAGAACAAGCTGCGGGGTAAGAAGGTCCTGGCCTATCTGGAGGTATAATTCGTTGAGGTCCTTGAGGTTGAGTATTTCCAGGATCAGCCTGATGTTTTCTCCCTCGAGCACAGAGGAGGAGAATTTATGGCGCACAATTTCCTGGAGTAGAATGTCCTTGCCTGCCTGCTGCGCAAACCTCAGCCGTTTTTGATGCAGGCGCCTGTTGATGGCCGTGCGGGCTTTCGGGGTCTTACAGAGTGTCTCCAGGTCGGTATCCACATCCAGCGGTTCCGGCGAGGTGAGGACCTCCACCGTATCTCCATCTTTCAACCGGCCAGTGATCGGCGTCCACGTGCCGTTGACCAGCGCCCCTTCGCAGTTGTCGCCCAGCTCGGAATGGATGCGATAGGCAAAATCGAGTACAATGCTGCTCTTGGGAAGATAGTAAATGTCGCCGGCAGGGCTGTAGGTATAGATTTCTTCGGATTCCGAGAGCCGTATCAGCGCTTTTCGATCCGTGGCGGCCCCCCCGTATTCGCCTATATCGCGCAACAGTTCGCTTATTTCCTGCCAGTGCTCGTCGGTAAGCCCCTTTTGTGACTCCCACGCCCGAAGGATTCCCCCCTTTGCCCAATTTTCCATCTCGAGAGTTCGTATCTTGACCAGGTAATTGTTCCCGCTGAGATGAACTCGAGTGTGCAGGCTCCGATACCCGTTTGCCTTGGGATTGGCGATAAAATCCCGCAGGCTCCTGGGAATCGCCGTAAGATTATTGTTCACAAGCCCGAGCATCTTGTAGCAGGCGGTGATCTCCTCGGTGTGGAGGATAATGGCAAAGTCAACGTAATTTTCAGGATAGCCCGGATCGAGGATCCTTTTCAGGGGGTTGTAATAGCCTCCGAGGCCTTTGACTCGTGTGCGGATATCGGCCAAGAGCCCCGAGTCGGCGACGATTTTTGCAAGAGAGGCCTCAAGGCTTGCTACGGCCGGCGAGTTGCGCAGGTCCCGCATTAAATGCAGAATCTTCTTGCTCTTCTTTGGATAAAGAAAAGAGAGCGCGAGGTGGTAGAGTTCCCTTTTGAGGGGATATAGATTGAGGCGCGCGGCAATTGGGGCATACACGTCGATTGTTTCCTGGGCGATGCGCTGCCGCTTGGTCAGTGGAAGATAGTGAAGCGTTCTCAGATTATGCAGGCGGTCGGCCAATTTTATGATGAGTACTCCAAGCCTGCGGCTGGCGCTGATGAATATTTTGCTGTGCGTCAGGTCTTTGAGTAAAGCCCGGTCCAGATGATACCTGGCCAACTTGGTGACCCCGTCGACCAGTTCGGCGACCTTGGACCCGAAGCGGCTTTCGACCTCTTCGAGCGACATCCAGGGAACGTCCTCAACGACATCGTGCAAAAGAGCCGCCGCCAACAGCACCGGATCCTTGAAGTGCATCTCTCTGGCCAGGATTTCAGCCACCGCGCAGGGATGGCTTATGTAGGGGGCCCCGGATTTTCTCCGCTGACCGGCGTGCAACTCGGAGGCAAACTCGAGGGCTTCAAAAAAAACGGAATTATCGGCATTTGCCGGATCGAGGCTTTTGGACATGCGGGCCCGGAACTCGGCGAGATCGAAGAAGTGCATGCCTCCAACGATTACCGGCAACGTTAAACCCGATTTTTCGTTAAGTTCGGTTTCAGCCATCTTACCCGCTTTTAAATCCAATCCACATTTTGTCACTACGGCGGTGCTTCCTCAACGCCGTTAAGAGGCCGAAGAGCAACTTCACCATATTTACCGGTTATTCTATCAGATTGACAGGGAAAATTCACCCCGGCCGGGACAATCGCTTGTCTGCGGGCGTGCGTTGAGCAAGACGCATAAAAACAGGCATTTTCGCTTCAACTCCATTCTCCTGCTTCTTTTCTTTGCTCGCCGCTCTTTTTCAGCCCTTGAAAAGTATTTTTGAAGTTATAATGTAAGTATTGATGTCCGGATCGGAAGTGGGACTACAAAAGGTAAGCTTCAGCTTGATTTGGAGGGCTAAAAATGGAGTCTAACGAGTTTGTCGAGATCAAGGAAGTCTTCGTTAAAACCGACAGGACTCAGGGGAATATGGTCATCCTGAAACGGACGGAAGACGACAACTATTATTTTCTGATGTTCGTTGGCGACGCCGAAATCACAGCAATAGCGAAGGAAAAAGGTCTGGTCGAACCAAAGCGGCCTCTAACACACGACATTTACTTGACAATATTGAGACGCACGGGCGCGGTATTTGAAAAGATCATGATCTCAGAGATGCGCGAGAACACCTTCTACGCGAAAATCTACGTTCGCATCAACGACGAGGTGGTGGAATTCGATGCCCGTCCGAGCGATGCGGTGGCATTGGCGCTGCACGAGAAGTGCGCCATTTTTGTCAATAAGAAGCTGCTCCGCGTTGAACTGACTCCCGCAGAAGTCCAGGAATTCGAAATGATAGTCAAGACCGTAAAGTTTTGATTTGCCTGGCGGAAGAGGGGTTGCGAAACTATCGTTTGACTTGCCGCACCGTTTTGGATAGACACTGACATCTGCTCGGGCTCTGTCCGTAACGATGCGGCAAGAACAACAAAGCCGGTGCGGACCGGCTTTGTTATTTTGTGAACCGGAACTTTCGCCAATTTGGAAGAGGACATTTTATGGCCATAACTTCTTCTTCAGCCACATTTACCCGTTTTTTCGTACCCGATCTCGAAGTTGATGATTTCTGGAGTTTAGTGGATGAAAAGCTCCGCCGAGCAGCTTTTACCGAACCCGACGACTCTCAGATCGAGGCTGCGGGTTTTGCATCCTGGGAGGATTTTTTCGATCCGAATTTCTCCTACGGCTCATACCGGAAGGCAGAATACGTGGCGTTTAATTTCCGGTTGGACCTGAAAAAGGTCCCCGCTATGGTGCTCAAACAGTTCGTGAGGCAATCGGTGCAAAAATTCCGGGACGAGCACGACGGCAAGTGGCCGACGCGGACCGAAAAACAGCAAATGCAGGAAAGCATGCAGGAGTACCTGCTGAGCCGCGCATTCCCTCAGCCATGCGCATCCGAGGTGGTTTGGAACCCCGCGCGCAACTGGATGATTCTCGGGACTGCGAGCAGCAAAATGATGGAGGCGTTCCTGGAGTATTTCGAACGGCAGTTCCAACTCTATCCCGTTGCTCTCTATCATGCTCCATGGGCTTTTAACATGCTTCCGCTCACTGCGGGCCAAAAGGACGTCCTGGGCTCTCTTGTTTCGCTTAAATCCCCGACCGCCCTGAACGACGGGCGGTTTCTGGGCTCCGAGTTCCTGACCTGGGTGTGGTTTTACATCGAGCAGATGGGCGGCTCGATTCAGGCCGGAGATAAAATAGCCAACGTCCACCTTGGGGAGCGCATGGTCCTGGTCCTGCCGGGCGACAGGAAAGAGCGGGTGGTATGCACTACGCAGGCGAATTTTCTCCACGAAGCCCGAACCGGGCTGCGCCAGGGCAAGGTGGTCGATGAGGGCCAGCTTTTCTTTGTAATCGGCGAAAACGAATACGTTTTGACCCTGGACAGCTCACTGTGGTGCGTAAAAGGGCTCAAGACCCCCAAGCAGCTCCCCGACTACGGCCGTGAAGACCCCGATGGCCGATTCCTTGAAAAGATGTACTTTATCGAGGAAGTATTTTCGGCCCTGGACGCGCTCTTCATGCGCTTTCTTGCCGAAAGGCTGACCCCGGGGTGGGAAACCGACTCGCTTGCGCAACTTCAAAAGTGGATTAATCAGGGTTGAATGACAAGTTACGGGTTGCGGGTTATGGGTTGCGGGTTGGCGGTATCTTACCAACCATGTTAAAAACCGACCAACCCATAACCAGTAACCCGCAACCCGCAACCCAGGCAACTGATGAACCAGATCGGCTTAGGCACTTTCACATACGTAATCCAAGAGCATTGGTTGAGCGCTTTTCTCGTATTTGTGTCGCTCGCCACCATTTGCGTCGTCGTCGCGCTGCGCTGGTATGTGAGGCGGCGAATGCGGGAAATGCTGGAAAACCAGTTCGCCGAACAACACGAACTGGATCTTCTGCCGCCGCCCGGCGCCCTGGAACAGCAGGCGCTCGAGCTTATAGCCCGGATGAGGGAGCAGGTTTGGGAGCTTCCCGAAAGTGATCTTCAGCTTGGATTGGAGGCTTTCAACCAGCGCGCCCTCGATATCGTACGCACGATCGGCGCCGTCTATCACCCGGAAGCCGCGCAGCCTGAGTACGAAGCCTCACTTTCGGATACACTGGAACTGGTGAAGCGGGTGAGCAGCCGGCTCGCAAGGCTCGCCTCAACCATCCCGGTAAAGTATATCGGGGACCGCAAACTTCGCGATTTTCAGCGCTATTACCAAGTCTATCTCAAGATAAACGAAAACCCCGTCTTGAAGCTTTTCAAGAGAAACCCTCATATCTATAAGGCCGCCAAGCTGGCCCTGAGTGTAAAAAACATAGCCAATCCCCTCTACTGGGCTGGGCGGGAGCTTTCGCGCGAGGGTTATTTCCTCATTCTGAGATGGTTTTACCTGACCTTCACCAGCGAAATTGGCAAAGAGGCAATCAGACTTTACAGCGGAAAGCGCTTCCAGCAGGAGGAGGACCGTGACGCTGCGCTCGTGTGCTATCGCCTGTTTCATACGATGCGGAAATGGAGCGGACCTACCCCGGCTGAATGGGCGGCATTCGTGGGCTTTGTCGCAGGCCATTCGGCGCTTGATTCCGACAGCAAGGTGCATATCCTGGCAAGGTGCTCGGAGGACCGCCTTCCCGGGGACGTCGAAGAGCAGACAATATCTACCAAATCGGGAATAAAATGGTATAAAAAGGGTCTAAAGAAACTGCTGGACGCCGACGCAGGCTCGTCTCCAGCAAAAGCAAAGCTGGTCGAAAAGGAAACCGGGGATCAAAAGGCAGCCGGGTAGACGGCCGGCTCCGGTTTTGCTCAACCCTCATAAACACTAAAACCGGCGTGGCCGTTCGATCGGCCCGATGAGAGAAAACCATATGAAACCGCCCCATGTGCGACAACTCGGAGTTCTCGGCCTTTGCCTGACAACTGTTTTGGTATGCACTTTTTTTGGCTGCGGCTCGCCGGCCGCGAGCCAGCCTGACGACTTCCGCGGCATCAAGTGGGGAGCGGAAGTTTCTTCGGTTTCCGGTCTCAACCAAATTGCCGATGAGAGCAACCTCGCCTTGTACGAAAAGAGCGGCGACCTGCTTCAAATGGACGAAGTAAGGCTCGAGCAGGTGATCTACGGTTTTTACAAGGGCCGTTTCTATATGGGGATGGTCTATTTCCCGGCCGCCGGTTTCAAAAGAATCGAGGAAATCTTGACCCGTCAGCTCGGTCAGCCGGCCAAACCCGACAACACTCCTTCCAAGCTGATATGGGACGGCGACAGTGTCTCTGTGCTGCTCACTCTGGGGGAGAGCTCCGATCAGGGTCGCCTCGTCTACATCTTTAAGCCGATTCAACTGGAAGTCGAACTAAAAAAATAGTGCGTGTGAAACCCACGATTTGGGCCAGGCCCAGAACGGCAATCAAAAGATGGAATCAGACGATCGATTTGGCGGCGACATTCCCCTGCTTCAGTCGATTCTCGACTCCCTGGTTGTAGGAATCGTCTCGATTGACCGCGAGGGTGCAATCACGGTCTTCAACGATGCCGCAGCCCGGCTTATGGGTGTTCCAAAGGAGCAGGCCCTGGGCAAACATCTTCTCGCCGTACTCCCTAACGCCGGCCTGGTAAACGTGCTGCGAACGGGCGAGCCCGAGATGGGCCGCACCCAGTCGATCGGCCAGCGCACCGTGCTCACAAACCGCTCCCCGATCATCCACAAGGAGGTGATGATAGGCGCGGTGGCCCTTTTCCAGGACATAACGGAAATGGAGAAAATCTCGAGGGAGCTCGATTCCACCAAGACTATCGTGCGCACCCTCGCGGAAATCCTGTCGGGCGCCGGAGAGTGGATGGTGGTCGTTGACGTAAACGGCATCATCACCATGATGAGCGAGGATTACGCAAAGTTCAACGGGACTACGGTCTCCCAGGCCGTGGGACGGCATGTGACCGAAGTCATCGAGAACACCCGTATGCATATTGTGGCCCAATCCAGCGTGGCCGAAATGGGGGAAAAACAGACCATCAGGGGCCGGGAGCTCATAGTGAACAGGGTCCCGCTGATGGATGCAGACCGGACGGTGGGGGCCTATGGACGCGTTGTTTTCAAGGACGTGGAGCAGCTCTATGAACTCGCCTCCAAGCTCAAGGTGCTCGAATCGAAGGTAAAGTATTATGAAAAAGAGCTGACCCAGCTTCGTGGAGCACGCTACACCATGGCAAGCATTGTTGGTTCCGGGCAGGCGATCAGCGCTTCCAAACTTGAAGCCCTAAGGGTCAGCCGGACCGATTCAACGGTGCTTGTTTTCGGTGAAACCGGGACCGGCAAGGAACTTTTCGCGCACGCCATCCATGCTGCGAGCCAGCGTCGCAGCGGGCCTTTTATCAAGCTCAACTGCGCGGCCGTTCCCGCCGAGCTTCTCGAATCGGAGCTTTTCGGCTATGAGGAGGGCGCGTTCACGGGGGCCAAAAGGGGCGGCAAACCAGGAAAATTTGAAATGGCCCAGGGGGGCACACTCTTCCTGGATGAGATCGGCGATATGCCCCAGGCTATGCAGGTAAAGCTTTTACGTGTCCTGCAGGAACGCGAGGTCGAACGGGTCGGAGGTACCCTGACCCGTCCGGTTGACATCCGCATTATAGCGGCAACCGGAAGATCGCTGGAAGATCTGGTAAATGACGGAAGCTTCAGGGCAGACCTATACTACCGCATTCACGTTATCCCGATTCGAATACCACCCCTCAGGGAAAGGCGCGAAGATATCGAAGCGATAGCCGACAGCTTCCTGGCCAGGCTCTCAAACGATACAGGCGAGTTCAAAAGGATGCTTTCACCAGGATTCCTTGAAGCGCTCAAGTCCTATAGCTGGCCGGGAAATGTGCGGGAATTGCAAAACGTGCTCGAACGGGCCGCCGCTATGACCAGGGGAGAAACGCTTTTGCCCGAACAGGTACCCCAGTACCTGCTGCTCTCAATCCCGAAACTGCTCACCGGCCTGGCTCCATGCACCCTTGCACACGCAAGGGCGGAGGCGGAGCGCAAAACCATTGTTGCAGCCCTTGAGGCTGCGGCGGGGAACAAGACGAGGGCAGCCTCCATCCTGCAGATACATCGGGTAAAGCTCTATGAGAAAATGAAGCGGCACGGGATCCCTCATGTATCCAATAAGGTACATATACCGAATTAGCTACAGTCCGGTCAAAAAACTCACGGCTTAGCCTATTACTTATATCTGAGGGCCTTTAGCCATTTTCGATGTGTAACTTTTCAGCTACATATTCGTGCGCCGACGCTTCGATTGTCTCACAAACCCCGTCCAGAAGCCACTCCAGAAACTTGGCACCGGAATTGCTGTCAGGGTTTTAATAAAACACAGGTTTCATGATTTTGCCTCTATCCTCTGCTTATACCGGAAAGGGAAGGCATGCTCGATATCAGGGGTTCCGTGGCGGTAATTACGGGGGGAGCTCAGGGAATTGGACGGGCGCTCGGTGAGTACTGGGTGGCCGGGGGAGGAAAGGTTGTCCTGGCCGATGTGTCGGAAGAGCGTCTTGAGGAAGCGAAAAGATCTCTGGAGAGTTTGGGAGGCGAGGCGGTTGCGGTTACCTGCAACGTCGTCAGCGAAGCCGATTGCTCACTGCTTGCGCAAAAGGCTATCGATCTGTTTGGAAAGATAAACCTGGTTGCTCCGTGTGCAGGTATTACCAGAGACGGCCTGGTGCTCAACACGGACAAAAACACCGGGAAAGTGATCGGGAAGATGTCGCTCGAGAACTTCCAGATCGTTATGAACATAAATCTCACGGGTGTTTTCCTGACGGTCCGGGAATGCGTGGAACAAATGATCAACCATGACTGCCGGGGCCTGATCTGCCTCATATCTTCCACCAGTTCGCTCGGGGCGGCAGAACAGCTCAACTATTCATCATCGAAGGCCGCTTTATCGGTTGCGCCCAGGGTGCTGACCGCCGAGTTCTTCAGGCGCGGACTGGCCGACAGGATCCGCTGCGTCGCCGTCGCCCCTGGATATGTGGATACCTCGCTGGTAAGAGGAGGCACGAACGGGAAACCCGTCGGGAAGGCAGTGGACCAGGTCCCGATCGGACGCCTCATCGACGCTTACGAAATAGCGTCGCTGGTCGGTGAGCTTTACCGCAATGAGGCCCTTGCCGGGGATGTGTACTATATACACGGCGGTTTGCGGCTGGGGTCGAAGGGTTAGCGGCCCAACCAGCCTGGAATAACCTGACAAGAGCCGGCGGCTTCGGGGGAAAGGAGGTGATGCCGGGAGATCTTCCCTGCTACGTGAAACATGATCAACGGAATACTTTCCATTCTTGGCTCAAAGCCAAACTGAAGATTCGCACTTGTACGAAACACCGATCGATATTGACGGCCTCTGAGGACTTACCCCCACTTTAAAAGGAGTGCCTTTATGGATGTATTAGGGATTGTACTCAGCCTGTTTCTTTTGATGTTCATGGCCTATATGGGGTTTTCGGTCATCCTGTTCGCCCCTGTCTTCGCTCTCTTGGCGGCATCTCTCCAGGGGTTGCCGGTCATGCCTTCCTACACGGAACTCTTTATGGCCA
This sequence comes from Syntrophobacteraceae bacterium, assembly GCA_052143075.1. Taxonomy (GTDB): domain Bacteria; phylum Desulfobacterota; class Syntrophobacteria; order Syntrophobacterales; family Syntrophobacteraceae; genus SbD1. Next base: position 23,128 of record JBKQTS010000125.1, read on the forward strand.
AAGCCGTGGTCTACGTGAAACTCTTTTTCCCGGTATTCCTGCTGGGCGCGGTGTTTGGGAAGGTGATGGAAGACACTCTTCTGGCAAAGGGTATTTCGCATGCGATTATGCAGAGACTTGGACAAAAGCATGCCATCCTTGCCGTCGTTTTGTCTTGTGCCATATTGACCTACGGCGGTGTCAGCCTGTTCGTCGTGGTTTTTGCGGTCTACCCTTTTGCTGCGGCGCTGTTCAAGGAAGCGGACATCCCCAAGCGGTTGATTCCAGGCTGTATTGCCCTGGGGGCCTTCACCTTCACCATGGACGCCTTTCCGGGCACACCACAGATCCAGAACATCATTCCAACCAGCTTCTATGGCACTACCGGCTACGCCGCCCCCGTGTTGGGTTTACTTGGCGGGACACTGATTTTCATTTGTGGAATGGTCTGGTTGGAATACCGGCGCAGAAAAGCAGCAGCAAGGGGAGAGGGTTATGGCGCCCATACTTTGAACGAACCGCCGGCTGCCGAAGATACTGCACTACCCAAATGGTACATTGGAGCGTTACCGCTGGTGACGGTCCTTGTTCTCAACTATATTCTCTCGCGGGTGGTGACATGGAATCCCGATTCGCTCGCGCCCCTGGCCGACATGAAGCTCCCTCTCATGGTTGCCTCCGTGAAAAACGTGATCGGCACCTGGTCATTGATCATCGCCCTGGTGGCCGGCATCGTCATGGCCCTGGCGCTGGGTTACAGGAACATTCCCAAGGGGAGTGGAGGATTGCAGAAAGCCTTGAACGTGGGCGCCATAGGGTCTCTTCTGGCTATCATGAATACCGCCTCGGAAGTGGGTTATGGCAATGTCATTGCGGCCTTGCCCGGTTTCAAATCGATCGCTGCTTTTCTTCTCGGGATCAAAATCGGAGTTACGCCGCTTGTGTCGGAAGCCGTGTCGGTCACCACTCTGGCGGGCATAACGGGTTCGGCTTCGGGCGGCATGTCAATCGCGCTCGATCTCATGTCCAAGAATTGGCTGGCGTGGGCGAACTCGGTCGGACTTTCCCCGCAGGTTCTGCACCGGATAGCCTCAATGGCCTCGGGCGGCTGCGACACTATGCCCCACAACGGAGCGGTGATCACCCTGCTTGCAGTGTGTGGTCTAACCCACAGGCAATCATATGCGGACATCGGGATGATGACTCTAATTAAAACGGCAATGGTATTTGTGGTCATCCTGTTCTTCTCGCTCACGGGGATTTATTAGAAGCGAATGTCCAAACCCTTGCCCAGGGATGCTGCGCAGCTTTCAGGGCGCAAAAATCCCCGGGGTCGAAGTGAAACGCCTCCAAGAAGGAGCGCCCGGCCCATTTGGAAAGCGGACTCCATCGATAGAGGAGTAAGAAAGGAGTTTACCCATGGCAGAAAGGGTCTCCAACACGAGCTTGACCCATCCAATGCTATCACCGGTCCAGGCGATGCGCATGAAGAAGGGCAAGATCATTTCGGCCGAAGAAGCCGTAAATCTTATAAGAGACGGAGATACTGTGGCGACGGAAGGTTTCGTTGGAACGGGCTTTCCGGAAGAGATCGTCATCGAGCTCAAAGAACGTTTCTTGAGAACCGGAAGTCCCAGGAACCTGACGCTTCTTTACGCCGCCGGTCAGGGGGACGGTAAAACCAGAGGCCTGAACCACGTGGGCATCGAAGGGCTGATAGGAAGAGTCATCGGTGGACACATTGGGCTGGCGCCCGAACTTCAGAAGCTGATCAGGGCAAACACGATCTTTGCGTACAACTTTCCTCAGGGTGTTGTCGCTCATCTTTTCCGCGATATCGCCGGGCACAAACCCGGCCACCTCACTTACGTCGGACTTGGGACTTTCATAGACCCAAGGATTGATGGCGGCAAACTAAATGAACTCACCAAGACAAAGGGAGAAGACCTGATCGAGTTGGTCCAAATCGGCGGGAAAGAATGCCTTTTGTACAAAACCCTGCCCATCGATGTTGCGATTGTGAGGGGAACGACGGCGGACATGGACGGCAATGTCACCATGGAGAGGGAGGCCCTTACCCTGGAAGCGCTTTCCATGGCGATGGCCGCCAGGAACTCCGGCGGCATCGTCATTGTGCAGGTGGAAAGAATAGCCGATCGTGGGACGCTCAATGCCCGCCAGATCAAGATCCCGGGAATCCTCGTCGACTGTGTGGTGGTAGCCAAACCCGGAAATCACTGGCAGACTTTCGTCGAGTATTATAATCCGGCTTTCAGTTGTGAGATCCGGATGCCTATGCAGTCGATCCCGCCCATGGAGATGGGCCCGAGGAAGATCATTGCCAGACGGGCTGCTTTCGAGTTGATGCCTAACAGTATCGTCAATCTCGGGATCGGCATGCCCGAAGGGGTTGCCCAGGTCGCCAACGAAGAGCAGATAATCGAGCACCTGACTCTCACTACCGAACCTGGCGTCATAGGCGGGCTCCCCAACTCGGGAGTCAACTTTGGCACAGGGACCAACATGGTTGCACTTGTCGACCAGCCTTACCAGTTCGATTTTTACGATGGAGGCGGTCTGGACATGGCGTTTCTTGGGGCCGCTGAAGTGGACAGGGAGGGGAACGTCAATGTCAGTAAGTTTGGACCGAGGTTCGTTGGACCGGGCGGATTCATCAACATCAGCCAAAACTCCAAGAACATCGTTTTTGTCGGCACTTTCACCGCCGGCGGGCTACAGGTGGCGGTGGAAGAGGGCATGGTGAGGATCGAACAGGAAGGCAGAGAACGCAAATTCATCGATCAAGTCGAGCAGAAGACCTTCAGCGGCAGATATGCGGCAAGGAACAGGCAACCTGTGCTCTACGTTACGGAGCGCTGCGTCTTCAAACTCAAGGAAGAGGGACTGGAACTGCTGGAGATAGCTCCAGGAATTGACATCGAGAGAGACATCCTGGCACATATGGCTTTCAAACCGATCATCGACAAGGAGCCCCAATTAATGGATTCGAGGATTTTTCAGCCTCAGCCGATGGGTCTGAAGAACGATCTGCTGAGTCTGCCGATCGAGGATCGCCTAAGCTACAATCTCGAGGAGAATCTTTTCTTTGTCAACTTTGAAAACCTGTATGTCAAGTCCTCCGAGCAAATCCGGAAAATCCAGGAAAGCGTCGAGAACATGCTGGCGCCACTTGGCACGAAGGTCAATACGATTGTTAACTATGACAATTTCAACATAGCCCCTGATCTGGTCGATGAGTATTCGGACATGGTGAAATATGTCATGCGGTTCTACAAAAGCACTACGCGTTATACGACAAGCACCTTCCTGAGGATGAAACTGGGCGATGAACTGGCGAAGCGGGATGTGGCGCCGCACATTTATGAGACGAAAGAACGTGCACTGCGCGCCTTGGCGCAAAAAGAGAAATAAACCTCTTTTGCCTTAAGCGAGCCTGATCGATGAGCCCTGCCAGTTCGAATTTCCATGACGGCGGCGTAAGTTTCAAAATGAACATGCCGGTTACGACGAATTTGAGTCATGCGGTTTTGCGAAAAAATTCACGCTGAGTCCGGTTTTTGTGCGATACTTAGAGTCGTCTCGATCCTTGAAAGCAGATTATCTGTGATCCACAGGATTGCCGCCATGTCTTCCGGCGCTTTTGACGCCATGCCTCATAACGGAGTGGTCATCACCACCCTTGCGGTCGCCGGGCTCACTCACGCCAATGCCTACAAACACATTTTCTGGGGGCACTGCGACAACCATAGCCCTGTTCTTCGCGATCCCGGTCGGGATCTGGATCTATGGTTAATTTGTGTCCCGGGAGGAAAAATCCATGAAGATACCAGAGATCAAAAAAGTAGCCATGCTTGGAGGGGGGTTAATCGGTTCTAGCTGGGCGACCAACTTGCTGTGGAAGGGCGTCCCGGTCCATGTCTGGGACGTCAGCGACCAGGCTCTTCAGACAGCCCGGAATCGTATCCGGGAAAACCTGGAATATCTGGTCTCAAAAGGCATCCTGACGGCTGACAAAATGAGCGAGGCCCTGGGCCAGGCAAAATACACGACGAGTCTTGAAGAGGCGGTGAAAGATGTGAAGTTCCTCCAGGAGTCAGTCCTGGAGCAATACGAGGTGAAACGGAGCGTGCTGGCGGAGGTGGATAAGCATGCTCCGGCGGATGCCGTCTTCGCGAGCAGCACTTCAGGACTTCTTGTCACGGAGATCGCAAAGGGGTCGAAGCATCCTGAGAGATGTCTGGGCGCCCACCCCTGGAACCCGCCTCATCTTATCCCGCTTGTTGAGATCACCAAAGCGCAGGAAACGAGCGAAGAGACAGTTAAGAGAGCCTGCGACTTCTACATTTCGCTGGGCAAGGAACCCATCGTTCTGCGGAAGGAGTCCCTTGGGTTCATCTCCAACAGGCTCGCCATAGCCCTCTACCGGGAAGCCGCCGACCTCGTGATGAGAGGGGTCTGCTCTGTGGAGGACGTCGACAAAGCCGCACACTTCGGACCGGGCCTGCGCTACGCACTCATGGGCCCCAACCTCATTTACCAATTGGGAGGCGGTTCCCACGGAATTCTTGGTTTGCTCAAACACATCGGGGATTCCTCGGAACTTTGGTTGGAGGACATGGCGGCATGGAAGAAATGGCCGCCGGGCTGGTATGAAACAGCGCAGGAAGGCGTGAACAAAGAAATGGCCAATCGTTTGCCCGAACAGGGCCGGACCAATGAAGAGATAGCCAGGTGGAGGAATGACGGCCTCATCGAGATCCTGAGGTTTTTGAAAAAGATCTGAATTAGACCCGATTATTGTAAGCTTCCTGTTCAGGGAATAACCGTGGGCGCATAGACCATACACGGGTGTAAGGTTTGAAAGGAGGATTTATGAAAAAACCGTTTGAAAGTATAGCAGTCGTAGGGACAGGAATTCTGGGCACGCAGATCGCCATGCTTGCAGCATACGCCGGCTATAAAGTCTGCGTCTACGATACCAGGGACGGCGCCTTTGATGAAACCTTCGCCAAACTGTATTCAGCCTTAAAGGCAAAGGGCGTGGATCCTTTCATTGCCTGGGATAAGTGGGAGGAGTGCAAAAAGAAGATCCGGTTTGCGACAAAGCTGGGCGATGCGCTCAAAGACGTTGACCTGGTTGTAGAGGCAGTGACGGAGGACGTGGAACTCAAGCGAAAGGTCTTCAAGCAGATGGGAGAAAACGCACCGGCCAAAGCATTTTTTGCCACAAACAGTTCCTCCCTTCCCATATCGAGAATGGAAGACAGCAGCGGCAGGCCGGAGCGGTGCCTTAACATCCACTTCTACTTTCCGCTCCAAGGTATGAATATGGCCGATCTCATGGCGGGAACAAAAACCCTTCCCGAAGCCATGCAGAAAGGTGAAGAATGGGTCCGCTCATTAGGCGTTGTTCCACTGCGGGTAAAAAAAGAGACCCTTGGCTTCTGCTTCAATAACGTCTGGCGGGCCATAAAGAGACACACCCTCTATATGTGGGCAAATGACTTCGTCGATTTCCGGGACATTGACAGGGCATGGACCATTTTCACGGGTGATAAGGAAGGACCTTTTGCAAAGATGGATACCGTTGGTCTGGACACCGTCTTCAACATCGAGATGGTTTATTACAATGAATCAAAAGACCCCAGGGATAAGCCGCCTGAGGCACTGGCGGAGAAGGTCAAAAAGGGTGAACTGGGCGTAAAGAGCGGGAAAGGATTTTACACATATCCAAATCCCGAGTTCCTCAAGCCCGACTTTCTGAATCCGAAGAAATAAGGAGGAGCAGTATGAAAGAAAAAGCTGTCATCACGGCGGCAATTACGGGGAGCATCCACACCCCGACGATGTCGGATTATCTCCCGATCACGCCGGCGCAGATTGCCGATGAGGCTGTCAGGGCTTATGAGGCCGGCGCTGCCGTCTGCCACGTGCACGCCCGGAATCCCGAAACGGGATTACCCGTCCCCGATCTGGGCCTCATGAAGGAAATCATCACGGGCATCAAGAGCCGCTGCAACATGGTCGTATGCATCACGACAGGCGGAGGGTTGGGAATGACGACGGCGCAGCGTGTCGCCCCGGTGGATCTCTATAAGCCGGAGCTCGCCTCATTCAACGCAGGTTCCATCAACTTCGCGCTTTTCCCGATCATCCCCAGATTCAAGGAGTGGAAGTTCGACTGGGAGAAACCATACCTGGGCTCAACGGAAGACGGGATCTTTTCCAACACATTCAAGTCCATGCGGGAATACTGCGCTAAATTCACTGAGACGGGCACCAAAGCTGAGTTCGAGATTTACGACTCCGGGATGGTGAACAACGTGGCCTTCCTGATCCAGGCTGGCTATGTGAAGAAGCCGGTATACATCCAGTTCGTCATGGGGGTCCTGGGCGGAATCACCCCGAGTTCCGAGAACCTTCTTTTTCTCGTGGACTATGCGAAGAAGCTAATCGGGGACTTCGAGTTTTCCGTCTGTGTCGCCGGCCGTGCCCAGTTTCCCATCTGCACGCAGTCGCTGCTCATCGGCGGAAATGCACGCGTCGGCCTGGAGGACAATCTTTACCTTGAAAAAGGCCGGATGGCGAAAAACAACGCCGAGCAGGTGGCCAAGATCGTCCGCATCGCCCGGGAGTTGGGCATCGAACCTGCCACACCTGACGAAGCCAGAAAGATTTTGGGCTTGAAAGGGATCGAAAAGGTGGCCTTCTGATAGGAACCCTGATTCATCAGGTCTGCCCGGACAACCTGGATTTTTTTTGTGGTTTTCAAAGGCAAAAATTCGTTGTCCAATTCGCACGATCTGGAATATAAGGCAGCATGACTGCTCCAGGCGGAAACGGACAGGCAACGAGTCGCAGAATACGAGCTGAGGACAGGCCCCCGGAAAATGGGGGCCTTTTCGTACAGGGGGGCCGCTTGCGGTTCGACTCTATCGATTGGGCGAGACTGCGCCGATTCAGGTGGGTCCCGATTGCTTCGGCGGCCGTTTGGGTTATGGCAGTCTGGATTAAGATAACCCTCCGGCCTCAAGGTGATTTTCCGCTCCACTTTGAGCTTGGCAGACGGCTCGCCAGGGGCGCTTTTATATACGAAGGCGGCATTGATTTCGTTTATCCGCCCTTCTGGGCAATGGTGCACGCCCCACTTCATCTCTTCGGTCTGCATGCCGCCCAGATCATCGTCTATCCTCTGGCCATTGTTGCCATAGCCACACTGGTCCGAACGCTCCAGCGCCTCTCGGAACAGAGCATACCGCTTTCACCGGACGCCTCCTTCTGGTCCACAACGCTGGCCATCGTTCTCGGAAGCCTTTTTCTGGGGCGCGACCTCCCCGAGGTGGGAGTGAATACGGCCCTGGTCGCAATGTCCTGGCTGTCGGTCTATTTCTGGTCAAAGGAGCGCGACATTGCCGGCGGGGTAGTCCTTGGCATGGCGGGGGCACTGAAGTGTACGCCCCTCCTCTTTGTAGCCTGGTTCATCCTCAAGCGGCAATGGAAGATCGCGGCCGCAGCATGCGCCGCCTTTGCGATCTTCACGCTTAGTCCGGTCCTGGTGAGCGGTCCCGATCAATATGCCCGCATGATGAAGACCTGGATTGCAGGGGTAGTCCAGGGAGTGAGCGATCCCGACCCCTCCCGCGGTCCACTGGGAGAGGAGAAGGTTGAAAACCTCTCGCTTCGGCCCGCACTCGCACGCTACCTCATGAATCTGCCATACGGGCACATGGGCAGGCCGGAGACGTCGGACGATCCCCGCCACCCTAGTAATCCCCCCAGTCCCTACTATTTTCAGTTCCTGGATTTGCCGGTTTTCTGGGCGGGAGCGGTGGCCCGCCTTCTTATGGCAGCCCTTTTCATTTGGATGGTCTGGCTGATGCGCCACCGGCCGGTAAGCCGCAATTCCATTGAAATCCTCTGGGAATGCGCAGCGGTATCAATCCTTATACTGCTCTTCTCGCCAATCACCTGGGTTCAGCATGCCGTGGGGGTGCTTCCGGCCCTCTACCTGATCTGCCGCGCCACTTTCGCCGGCTTCAGGCTTTCCCGCCTGCAGACCGCAGCGATGGGGGCCTTTACCATTTTCTGCGTGTTCATGAGCAGGTTCTTTTTCGGACGGGACTTTATAAAGCTCGCAAATGCCTACCGTGTGAAAACATTGGGCTTCATTCTTCTGTTGAGTGTCGTCATGGCCTGCCGGCAGCGCTTTTCGAATACGGAGATTTCTCGCGAGGTAAGTTCCGGTGGGGAAAGCTCCCCACCAGAATTTCAATCCGAGGTTTAGTCAGTCATTGGGAAAGTTACATCGAAAGGGCTGTACTCAGATTGATCCAACAGACCCTTCGACTTGCCGCTTATATCCCGATCGGCGGACTTACCCTGTTCGCACCAGCAGGAGGGTGTGTCCAGACCAGTCTTGCCGCCGACATCTTTATCTTTTCCTGCACCAGCCCATGCAAAGGTCTGCGCGCTCAAAAACAGGGTCATCAGCCCGACTGCCATAATGCTCAGTAATTTTGAGTTCATTTTCTCCTTCCTTTCATCGCGATGTTCTTTTGAAAGGGTAACCATAGAAGAAAACTTTGTCCATGAAGTCCATGCCAAGGGACCAAATAGACGGCAGACCTCTACAGGAAATCAAGCCTCAGCGTTGAAGCCGATAAAGCGCCAGGGCAGCCAACTGTTGAGGCCGCTTCCAGCCCTGGCGCGTCGAGCCACTCCTATACTGAGTTGCGTTCAAGATTGAACTAACTAAAAGAGCGGGGGACTTTCCCCCGCGCCCCCGGGATTTCTGCCACACGCGCAAGCGCGTGAGGCAGAGCGTCAGGCGCTCGCGTGGCGTGGAGATCGGTGCAGCGTTCCTCGCCGGGCGCCACCTCCGGTGCGGCGCTGGGCAATTCGGTTTTGTTATTGCGCTGGGGTGGTACGCGCCACCGCAGCGCCGCTCCTAAATGGCCCTGCAATGGCTAAGTTGGGGGCAACTCGCACTTTCTTTGTCATTCATCGGCACCACCTTGAACGCAAATTGGTATTACGCGGCTTCGGAAAGCGTCTGAATCGATGACTTTCTCTCCCCGAGAAAGTCCAACAGCTCACGGTTAACCTTTTCGGCATGTGTCCAGGTGAGGCCGTGCGGTCCACCTTCCACGACCACGAGCCGGCTTCTCTCGACAAACTCGGGTGTGCGCTTTCCCGTAGCGGCGAAGGGAAGGATCCGGTCGGCATCGCCATGAACGACCAGCGTAGGCACGTCGATGCGTTTGAGGTCCTCCCGGAAGTCGGTCAACCACGCCGAGACGCAATCCAGGGTACCCTTGGGCGAGGCGCCTGCCGCTACGGCCCAACTATACTGAACAACCTGGTCACTGATCAGTTTGCCCCTCAGGACGTCCACGTTGTAGAAATCGGAGAGAAACTGGCAGAGGAAAGCCGGACGGTCCGCAGCTATAGCTTTCGCGATTCCGTCGAAGATGCTGCCGTCCACGCCCTCAGGGTTGTCGGGCGTTTTCAGCAGGAATGGCGGAATTGATGACAAAAATGCTGCCTTTTCCACGCGCTCTGATCCGTAGGTTCCCAGATAGCGGGCCACCTCGCCCCCGCCCATCGAGAAACCGACCAACGCCACATCTCGCAGGTCAAGCTTCGTTATGAGTTTGTGCAGGTCCTCGGCAAGCGTGTCATAGTCGTAGCCATAAGCGGGCTTACTGGAGTTGCCGAATCCTCTGCGGTCGTACGTGATAACCCGGTAACCTTCACTTAGCAGGGCCGGAACCTGCTTCTCCCAGGATGCACCGCTGAGGGGCCAGCCGTGAATCAGCACGACCGGCTTGCCGGCGCCGTGGTCCTCGTAGTAGAGATCTATGCTACCGCTGTTCTCTTTACCAACATTAATGAAGGACATTGAGATTCTCCCTTTATTGTGCATTGTTGTTGATGGTTGTCGGTTAGATCGCTCATCGCCTCATAAAAAAACGGTAATCATTTCGATTTCACCGGCAAGGGTTTGATAAATGGGCTAAATTTGCGAAACAGCCTCAGAATATCTGGTCTTGCATGGGTTTTCAGGGCGGAGAAGACCTTCATCGGGCGAATAGAAAAGGGATTTGATTTTCTGAGATATCACTTTAACCCTGAAGGGCTTTCAGTGGCTGGAAAGACGATAGAGATGTTGCTTGCACCGGTGTACGGCATTATGAGCAGGAGCGGGAGGAGCCTTTCGACTCCTCCCGGCCTGTGTTGTGCGTTAAAACCTTGGCTTCGGTTGCTATAGGCGGATCCAAAAGATTTGAAAATATTCCCGGTTCAAAAATAAAGGGTGCGCAGCAGCAGTGGCCTATGGAAGTTAAAGAATGGATGGGCAAATACTACTCTAAGAACGACAAAATCGTTCTATACTGCGCCTGAGTCAGCGAGGCCACCAGCGCCCGTGTGGCGCAACAGCTCGCAAGCGCAGGCTTCAAAAATGTCGCAGTACTCGAGGGTGGCTGGAATGCATGGGGTTTGAACCAATATCCGGTCGAGAAGAGATAGCCTTTCCCTGCGAACTGCTCACCTCTAACGATCGTGAAATCGTTGTCAAACTGAGCAGGGTATGCCCCCTTCGGATTGCGAAGAGCTGCCCAAGGGGGCTTTGGAATTCTTGAAGAGAACAGGTTCTCATGCCTGAGCGGACAGTTTTACTGCTAAGGGCCACCGAAATACCAGTCCAGCGCACCCTCTTGTATCTTTTTTTCTCCCCACGTGCACGAGTCAAGAGCGATTGTACATTCTTGAACCATTCCATGCTTTTGAACGGCGGCCGACGTCATTTTCTGTGCATCCAGCATCATTTTTGCGCCATGTTTGACCATCTCCTTGCCTTCGGACATTGTGCTCCCGGTCATCATGCTGTCACCTTTGGTCATCATATTATAGCCCTCAGTCATCATCTTTTCGGACGACGCCAAGTCTGGGTCTTTCACTCCTTTTTTGCCCATTATTTCCATTATCATCTTGTTTCCATCCATCATCTTCTTTGCGCCTTCCATCATCGCCTTCTGACCTTCCTTGATCCCCTGGTCGCTTTCCGCAGCTTGCAAAAATCCAACGAAAGCGAAAATGCCGATTGACAGAAAAACGATTAAAGAAGTTGCAAAATACCTGCTAAGACTTTTCATTGTAATTTATCCTCTCTTATGTAGACGTGAAAGCTAAGCTTTAGATGGACTTCTGACTTTTGTAATCCTTCGGCACTATGAATCAGTAATGGAATCACCTCCTCTCTGATAAGGGGTGGCACGGGGAAGCAGTGAACAGTGAAGAGTGAACGGTGAACAGCAAAAATAACTCCTCTTGGTGAACCCTCACTACGTTGCGGGTTCGCGGTTAGCGTTACGTGACCAGGCCACATACTTATAGTTCGCGGCCGATTTTTTGTGAGGCCGCACCCTCACTTCGTTTCGGGTCCGCGCTTGACACTCTCGGCCCGTGCCTAAATGCTGGACCCTCACTACGTTCAGGTCCGGGCCACACGTTGCAACCAGTAGTTTGATGCTTCAAGTCCGGGCACGATCTTTTGTGAGTGCCCAGTTCGCGCCCGATCTTTTGTGAGGGCACTTTGTGAGGCCGCTTTCGTGAGTGGACCCTCACTGCGTTCAGGTCCGGGGCTAACATTTCTGACTGTCGGTTCATGCTTCGAGTCCGGGCACGATCTGTAGTGAGTGCCCCAGTTCGCGCCCGGAACCCTCACTGCGTTTCGGGTTCGCGCTGGACATAGTGGAAGCGCCTTTGACGCTTCAAGTTCGCGCCCGATCTTTTGTGAGGGCGCTTTGTGAGGGCGCTTTGTGAGGCCGAACCCTCACTATTTTCGGGTTCGCGGTTAGCGCTGAGTAAGCATGTGAAACGCTTCGAGTTCACGGCCGATTTTTTGTGAGGCCGCATCGCTACGCGAGTTCCCGCTTCCTTCCAACTATCAATGGTCCGGGCCTCGGACAATATCCAGCAGCTTTTTGCTTTCCCGAGGCGGCAGCAGATCTGCAAGTTCCGCCTGAAGGGCCGGGTAGGGGCCTTTGATGGCAAGATAGCCGTTCAGGCGCGCTGCAACCGTCGAATTCACGAAGTCATCATCGGACGGGTACAGCGCCTTGAGCTCTCTTATCAGTTCCGGCCTCTGCCTCAGGTAGTACTTCTGGTGATAGTCTTCCGCCAGGTAGAACTTTTCAGCAGGCGATATCTCGGTATATATTTTCCTGTGTGTATTTGCCTCCTCGAGTTTCATGGATTCAATAGCCAGTTTTTTCTGCTCTTCGTTGTGGTAGAAGATTGCGGACATATACTGCCTCGACCACGGGCGGCTTCCGGGATCATGGCTCTTCCAAAAGATTTCGAGCAATTCCCGGTATGAAACAACGGCCGGGTCATAATCGACCTCTATGCTCTCCGCATGATCACGCAAAGCGCGGTAGGTTGGATTTTCCTTATTGCCGCCGGTATAGCCGACCCGCGTACTGATCACTCCGTTGATGCTGCCAAACTGGGCATCAGAACCCCAAAATCAGCCAAGAGCAAACGTCGCGGTTTCGATTTGTCCTGTCGCCGAAGCTGGGCGGTTGTAGTGTTCATTCTCCATGTTTGTTCGGATTGCTGATGTACTATTCATCGTTTCCCCCTGTTTCATCAGTTGTGGTTCGTCCTGGGCAGGAGGGTTGAACGGACATAGCGCGCTGCCCAGAAAAAACCCGGCAAGCGCCAGCCAGATGAGCCTGCTCCTTGGAGCGAGGACCAACTCCGTTAACCTCTTTGGCAGGGAAGTCATTTGAGTTCTCTCCATTCGCCCGGAAGCTCTGCCGGATTTTCGCACGGAAACCGTGTGTTTGATTACCGTTGCTTGTCCGGGGTAGCTCAATGGTAATCATTTTGTGTGAGGAGATTTTAAAGAGAAAGTCAAGATTTGATAAAGAATTGGCGGATCGGGTAAAGAGTTTAGACCCGGATGGGGGAGCGTAGCGGGGTGGATGGACCTGGAGCAACTAAGCCGCAACCAAAAAGGATCCACCTAGTGATAGACAGGTCAGGGAGCGGCTGGCCAATGACAGGTCATGGATAGCCTCGAGTGTGAAGGCTGCCGCTGCTCTCCGAACAGAAATGTCGCGGGGCGTGGAATTCCCCCGGCTGTATCCCTATAAACACTCGTTATACACTTATTGCGGGGGAGGGAGGGTGGATTGCTTCGGAATACTGAACTTGTATGGCTCGTCTTTATTTACCTTCTTGCCGAGAGACTGTATTGCAAGAAGCCGGTTTTGATAGGCCGACTCATATCCAGGATACATTGCGATGGCTCTGTCATAATCCTCGATCGCTCGCCTGTAGTCTCCAAGCGTGCAGTTGGCAGAGCCCCGGTTTTGATAAATGATATAATTCCGGTTGGTAACTTCCAGGGTATGATCAAACAATGTGATACTATTCCGCCAGTACCCGACCTGCATCCATGTAACAATGAAAAGGCATGTAAGGACCAGTGCCGACGACGCAATAAACACCTCTTTGCGGTAGCGCCACTTTTTCAAGAGTTCCGGAATTCCCCAGGCCGCCATGATGAATAATCCGATGAGGGGGATATAAGTATAGCGGTCGGCCATGGCCTGCTGGCCGACCTGCACAATCCCTATGACAGGCACAAGTGTGCCGGCAAACCACAGCCATCCCACTGCCAGGTACGGAAACCTCTTTCCCCCCCCCGGATAACCGCGAAGGTTACAGTGCCAAGGAGTAGAACCGCCCCTAACAGGTTGCTGAAAAAGTCACTTATATAAGTGCATTTTTGCCGGGTTTAATGTAGTATCAAGCTGCTGAATTTACACACAAACCCGACAAGGAAAGCAATGAGAAGACCC
>JBKQTS010000126.1:0-62610 GCA_052143075.1 Syntrophobacteraceae bacterium
CCCTCCCGAAGCACCCGATTTGAACGCAACTCCGTATTAATCGGTATTTCACCGCTCAGGAGCGGTTATGTTGGGAGAAAAAACGAAAGGTACCGTTAGTGTGCGTCCCATTGCTTTGCTGATTTGGCTTGCGTGCCTCGTTGGGTTGTCTGCTTCAGCGACTTTCTTGATTGCGCATGCTATCTATAAAAAGCAATCTGACGATAAAGACCAACAGACCCTGACCGCTCAGAAAAATAACAAATTTTTGTCGGATAAGAATATTGAATTGCAAAATTCTTTACAGAAGTTGGAAGATGAATACAGCAATCTGGATTCTCGATATAAAGACCTTGTCACAAGTCTCGTTCTGGCGCAGCATACGGCCGCTGTGAACACTAAAAGTTCACCCTCCGGACCTCCTCCTCTTGAACAACCCCTGGTGCGGGAAGGCCAATTTGCCGTGGAACTGGCGACAGCCTTCAATTTAACCTCGTCGCACGATGAAGCGGCTGCAGAAGACTATCTGATTTCGATCAACATCATGCCTCGAAATGGATGGATTTCGGACTATCCGGTGACGCCCGATATCATTGCCGAGGTTAGGGAAAGCGTCGCGAAATCGGCGTCTTCGGGGTATCTGCAGATTTCGGAAACAGATGCAGTTGGCCTCGTAGACAATGTCAGCATCGCAATGGATCTTCCCGTCAAAGTGGGTCATGTGTCCGGCTCCGAATACCAGTCACACTCCGCCGCTCCTCCTGAGGCTTCTGAATATGTGAAACCCTCTGTTATTGAGGATTACTATGACGATAACAAACCTCCTATCGTGACTTATTATCCACCCCCTTTGGAATACGCCTATCTATATGACTGGGTCCCGTCGTCGTTTTTGTGGGAAGGATTCGGGTTCGGAGGCTTCTTCATCCAGGTCGATTACAATAGCCACCATCACCATAAGCACATTACCAATCATGTAACAAATGCAAATGGCACGGTGAGCAGGATCGACGCGACTACACGTGCGAGTGCAACAGCAAACCGGCAAACCGGGCCAGGGGCAAACGCCGCCAACGCGGCAGACGCATCAGCTTCGCGAAACCTTACATCTTCCGGGTCCGCGTTGGATACTGACAGGAATATGCGAGAGCAGGGTAGTGCCACGCAGAATACAGAGAAGTTAACGTCCAGTCCACGAGCAAGCCAGGTCGCGGCTCCCCGGTCTCCGTCTTACGACGGGCGGACGTTCAACGGCGCTTCATCACCGCGTTTTCCTCCCGGCGGCGGATATCGAGGCGGGTCTGACGGTGGTCCCAGAGGCGGCGGCGGTAGTATGAGAGGATCCGAAGGTGGCGGCGTTGGTCTTGGACATCGCTAAGAAATGCATCGGCAATTAACCTTGCGAAAGAAACGAAAGTTGTGCCTGGCTGCAAAGCGGCGTCCCGTCTCGAGCTATAGAAACCTCCGTTAACAAGACTTCACTCCAAGTAGTGTCCATCCGGAAACCCCGGTGCGAATTCTACGTCCCTCGAGGTTTCCGGCTGATACTAAAGGGAGTCTTTCCCATTATGGGGGAATTGATCAACCGAGCGCGAAAAGGAGAAAAGATGAAACATTTCAAGCTGGTTGTACTGGCGGGATTGGTGACGGTGTTTCTCATTGCAGGTGCGGCATTTGCCCAGTGGCAGGGCGCTCAAGGCTCTCCACGGATGAGTTGTCAGGAACGTTTTGATGCTTTGGACACCAACCATGATGGGAAACTCACCTTGGAGGAGTTCATGGCGGCTCCCCATCGCAGGGGTAATCCCGAAGAGATGTTCAAGGCAATGGATGTAAATGGACATGGTTACATAACAAAAGACGAGTTTTGCTCGGGCAGAGGAAGGGGTAGAGGCGGTATGGGCAGAGGCATGGGGCAAGGTCAGGGCACGGGAACAAATCAGTAGGACATTTTTCCTGAAAGCTCCGAAACACCCGGAGCAGGAGATACAGTTTCCGCATTTGTGCCGCAAACCGAATGAACCATGGACCTGCACCATTCTTCCCTCGACCACCGCAATCTGGCAGGTGACGAAAAAGGATTGGAATTCCAACATCATGGCGAAAAACCCTGCAGTCGTCACCCCGGCGAAGCTTGCCCCGGAAGTCTTGAGTCCGGGAGCCGGGGGCCGCCGGAATGACGAAATCATTAGCAAATTTCAGCGTTTCTCCCACCGGAGAACCCTTTTTTTATCACCCTTCCAAGTATAAAATCTTCATGCACCGATAGAACTGTCATGCTATAGTGCACCCCGCTCAAAGTTTGAGAATTCGGCGGGGTCTGAAGTACCGGGCCGTGTCTTGATAAGCCCATGAATTGGTGGGAAAGCGTCAAGGAGAACGGCCCCTGTGATTTCGGAGGATATGAGACAGGAGATTCTTTCCAGGTTTTAAGAGGTTGATGCAATGAACACTTCTGCTGAAAAAAAGAAGGCTGAGGCGGGCGAGGCTTTCCATACCCCTGGGCCTACAGGCAACCGGCCTCTGGAAGGTATCCGGGTGATCGAATACTGCTCTAGAGTCAGTGGCCCGTACTGCGCCAAAATCATGGCCGATTTGGGAGCGCAGGTCCTCAAGATTGAATCCCCCGGCGTTGGAGACGAAACTCGATATATGGGGCCGTTTGCAGGAAATGATCCTCATCCGGAAAAGTCGGGCTTTTTTCTCTACCTCAATACCAACAAACGGGGATTGACGCTGAATCCGGGTAAACAAAAGGGAAAAGATATTTTTGAAAAACTGGTCAAGAATGCCGATGTGCTGATCGAAGACCGCCCTGCCGGGTATATGGAAGGTTTGGCTCTGGGCTACGAAGATCTTAAAAAGGTCAATCCCGGCCTGATCATGACCTCCATTACGCCGTTTGGCCGAAGTGGACCTTATAGGGATCACAAGGCCTACCCGCTCAATATGACCCACATCAGCGGGCAAGGCTATCTGCTGCCCTACCTGTCCACCAATTCTAAGCTGCCGCCTGTCAGGGTCGGCGATCATGCCTCTGAATACGATCCTGCCCTGGTGGCCGTAGTCGCGGTCCTGGCGGCGCTCCTGTGGAAGGGCGTTTCCGGGCGGGGCCAGTTCATCGAGGTTTCCAAGATGGAGGCCCTCCTCTCCATGCAGCGCGTCGAAAGCGTCACCTATGCCAACGATGGCGTCTATATGTCCAGGGCCGGCGGGCCCATTCGGATGCCCGGAGGGGTTCTGCCCTGCAAAGATGGCTACGTAGTTATTATCACGCCCCAGAAGCATCAATGGGAGGCGCTGATGGAGCTGATCGGGCATCCGGACTGGTCCAAAGAGGAGTGGGTCGGCATTGTACAGGAGCGGAGCAAGCGGACGCAGGAGATAAACGAACATCTGATCGATTGGATGATGCAGCATACCAAAGAGGAGATCTTTCGCAAAGGACAGGCATTGGGCTGCCCTGTGGCGCCCCTGCTTTCGCCCCGGGATCAAGCCGATTCCGAACAGTTCGCCGCAAGGGAGTTTTTCAAGGACATTGAGCATCAGGTCATCGGCAGAACCAGATTTCCCACTTCCGCATACCGTTTCTCGGAAAGCTCCTGGCGCCTGGATCGTCCGGCTCCCCTGCTGGGTGAACACAATGAAGAGATCTACGGTGGCAGCCTGGGCTATAATGCGCAAGAACTCGCGAAATTGAAAGACGACGGGGTAATTTGATATGGACGGCGAAAACCACGGCCCTTTGAAGGGGCTGAGATTGACCGAATTTACAACGGCCTGGGCAGGACCTTATGCCTCCTGCCTCCTGGCCCTGCTGGGCATGGAAGTCATTAAGGTCGAAACCAGGGGATGGCTGGATCATACCAGGGCCAGGTCTTTTTCGACGGGCCGTTATTTCACCAATCCTGATGAATCCGACGTATTCAACAACCTCAATCTCAACAAGAAAAGTGTGACCCTCAATCTGAAGAAACCCAAAGCAGTAGAGATTGCTAAGGGCCTGGCCGCTGTGAGCGACGTCGTAGTGGAGAATATGAGACCCGGCGTGATGGAGAGGCTGGGCTTGGATTACGAATCCTTGCGACAGGTCAAACCGGACATCATTTACCTTTCGTCGTCTTCCTGTGGGCAACGCGGTCCTGAAAGGGAATATGTGGGATATGCGCCAACGTTTGCCGCCTTGGGAGGTGTCTCCCTGAACACAGGGTACGAGGACGGTCCGCCGAGTGCCATTCTGGGGGTCATAGATTTGCGGAGCGCAACCACGGCCGCTGCGGCCATCCTGGCGGCGCTATTCTATCATCAGCGGACCCGTAGGGGACAGCACATCGATCTGGCCTCCCAGGAAGCCATCGCTATGCTCAACGGCGAGGCGCTCATGGACTATCTGCTTAACAAAAGAGTGCGAACACGGCGGGGGAACAAAGACGATGTCATGGCCCCCCACAACTGCTACCCCTGTGCCGGCAATGACGATTGGATCAGCATCGCCGTCGCCGACGACAAAGAATGGCAGGCCCTGTGCCGTGCCATGGACCGGCCTGAACTGGTGAACGATCCACGATTCGCCGAACAGCAAGCGCGCTTACGTAATCAGATTGAGTTGGACGAAATCATCACGGAGTGGACCCGGGAACAGGATTACTATCATGTTATGGATCTCTTGCAAGGGGTTGGCGTGGCCGCCACACCGTCCTTGTCCGCGAAGGCCTTGTTCAATGACGCCCATATCAAGGAACGTGAAGTCTTTCGGCAGGTCGAACACCCGGTTTTGGGGCAAAATTGGGTCTTAGCCCCTCCCTGGCGGCTGTCGGAAACCCCGGCGGCCATTCAACGGCACGCGCCCTTGATGGGGGAACATAATGAAGATATCTTTAAGGGCTTGCTGGGCTTGACTTCCGAAGAGCTTGAGACCCTAAAGGAGCAAGAAGTTATTTATTAGAATTTCAAAAAGAAGTCGACGGCGAAAGGAAAACTGAACCAGAGAGGATTTCATATTAGATGCGGCAGATCGGCCGGCCCTGAGGTTCAACTGCTGCAAGCGTTTCCTTTTGTTTTACCAAACTTCCGGATATGCCATTGAGGTGTACAGTTCCTCCAACTTAACCTTGTGACTTCTCTCCATGTTGGCCAAAGCCAGAAACATCTCCTTTTGATCCGGGCTGGTGCTGGAATTGGCTAGTGCCTGATACATCTGCATGGCCTCTTCTTCTGCCTTCATGGCCAGGCCTATGGCGTCATAAGGCTTCATGTCGATTGAGGGCTTTGGTTTTTCGACGGTTTTGGCCACCTCGTAATCCGTGACCTCGGCAAAATGGAAAGGTTTGGCTCCAGTTAAGAAACCTTCCAGGAAAATCTTGTGTTTTAGCTCATCTTCGGCCAACTCTTCGAATATACTTCTTAGATTGCCGTCTTTAACCTTTTCGCAAATACTTTTGTAGAAATCATGCGCGGCTATCTCGTTTTCAATCGCCATTGAAAGGATCTCCCTGTACTCCTCAATCGTCATAGTTGCTCCTTTTGGGTCTTGTGAATAAGACTTGAAAAAGATTGAGGTGGTTTCCGGCTATAATTCGATCGTCTTCTCGCGGTGTCGCTTAAGAACACCTTTCTTCATGGCAGCAGGTTTTCGGGCAAACTGAGCACTATGCTCAACGGGGCATTCCAGGCTTAAGTTGGCCCTAGCCTCGATGTTATTGCCCTTCTTCTTGATCTCGCCAATCATTGCTGAACGAAGGATCAGGTTAATCCTGGTTTGATAGCCCTTCCCCTGGGCTTTGAACCAAGTAACTACATCTTTATCGATGCGCATGGTAATTTGCTGTTTAAGAGGTCTATGCAGCGGGCTGCAAGCTGCGTTCTTCCAGAATTGATCAGGTAACCTCGGAATATCGGAGTAATCTATCGCATTATCCGGCATAGTGTTTAGCGCCTCCAGCTCGGAACGCTGTTCATCGCTCAGCGGTGGCGGATTGTCCGGATCAAGCACAAACTTGACGATATTGCCGTCGTTCTTTTTCATTAGCTTTCCTTGCTGAGATTAACCGGATCACCTGACCAGCCGGGCCGCGCACTGCGTACACGACGGCAAGCACAACCGGATCAACCATACCAACCGTTTTCCACCGATCCTCCCCGTACTCCTCGCAGTCATCATATGCCTCGATTCTGTTTGGATCGAGGAATACACGAGCGGCAACTTCAAAGCTCACTCCATGCTTTCGTTGGTTGATTGTCGCCTTTTTCTCGTCCCACTCGAAATTCAAGCAGATTCCATCTATTCCAATGTAACTACAAGTTTATCATTACAAACCAAATTGTGCAAGGTTCTCGGTGGTAATAACTCTCCGGTCTTGCTTCACCACCATCAGACCTTACAGAATGAGAAGTTGTGCGTCAAGTTTGAGCCGTATCTTCAATCCATCTCTCGTTGGCGGTTAGGTACAGTTTCACTTCCGCTCCAGAATCTTTAAATATCGCACTGGGCTTAACTCGACGCGGCTTCAACCCCCGCCGTCTCCACCATTTTCCCTTTCGAGGGCATTTCCACCACGAAGCGCGAAGGAAAGCGCGATCAGCATATTCGGTTTTCAAAGAGCCTTGGGAAGCCGCCTTTGCGGTGAATAGTCAGCAAACCAAATTCATAAAAGCCTATATCCTCAATTCCTGGAATACTCAAATTCCACAATTCCCAAGTTTTCCATTGCAAATACAGGGCAAATACAATGGGAAAGGGCGCAACTCCTTGATTTCATTGATAGCTGTAATTTTATTTTCGATGAAAACAATAAAAAATGCAGGCGAGCGGTGAGGCGAATCGCCCGGTTCTTCAATTCCGACCGAAAAACGGACATCTGCCCTACCCCTGTGGGGCAGTGATCAGTGATCAGCCAAAAATCAACTTCATCAATTCCCGAATTCCTCAATTCCTCAATTCCTGAATTATAGCACTAAGTCATTTGGACCTGCCAAGCGGCAACCAGAAGCGGCAACGGCTTCGCAGTGAACGGTGAACCCTCACTGCGTTCGGATTCGCGGTTAACGTTCTGGAAGCGCGTTAAGTGCTTCAGGTTCGCGGCCGATTTTTTGTGAGGCCGCACCCTCACTACGTTGCGGGTTCGCGGTTAACGTTCTGGAAGCGCGTTAAATGCTTCAGGTTCGCGGCCGATTTCTTGTGAGGCCGCACAGTGAACAGTGAGCGGTTAGAAGCTGAGAAACCAAGCACCAAAACCAGTCAACTTCTCCTATACGTTGTAATCGGCGATATCGTATCATAGAGGGGATTAGGCCTGCCAAACGGCAACCAGAAGCGGCATCCAGAAGCGGCAATAGAAACGGCAACCAGAAGGGGCAAAAGTAGAAAAGCTGGTGAAAGGGTAAATTGTGAAGGTGGAGAGGGCCGGTGAATTACGCGAGGGACGAGAATTCCTACGACGATGCAATAAGCAGAAATACCGATAAAAAGAGCGTGTAATACAAGCGATCACAATTAGAATGGCATAAATGAGTAGAAAGTGAAATGCTGGCCCTGTAATTTCAGCTACTTACGAGGGACAGGCGAGGCAGGTTTCGCGACAGTGTTGGGTACTTGGTCTGGCCAGACCCCAACTCGCATGGCATTCTGGCGACACTTTCAGCCGGTCTCCCACATCGTCCCGCTAGCTCCCAAAAAATCCATTCTGAATAGGCATAGCGCCGGAATCATGTGATGAAAAATGAAAACGGATAATGACCGACGAAACTATCTGAATGTTCTTGCAAACATGGTGTCTCAGTTCATAATACTCTGAGATCCGGCACTATGGACTATCGGGTAGATGTGTAAGGAAAATCGTCAAATGAAGCGTCCCCTCAACGCAGACCGTATTGATTGGCTGAAAGCGTATGCTGATGAAGTCCGGTATGCGTTTGAATCGGTGCTCAACGCTGACCCCACACGGTTTCTAAAGGGACCACAGATTATTGCTCGTTTCCAAAGAACAGTAGACGACGTACTCGCAGGCCGTGGAAAGTTCAGAGCCGTAGATGAAGCTCACAACGAACTTTGTATTGCCGAGGCACTGCTTGCAAACGCACCTCTCCGGTTCACCAAGATCGACTACGAACCTAAACTGGCTAACTGCATAAAGACAATCGACTTTCGTGCCGAATCAGAGGATGGATTAATAGTCTTCGTTGACGTGAAGACGATTAAACCCATCTCAAAGGACCGTTGGGATCAGTACGGACGAGCCATGCGGGAGAAATGGTTCCCGCAAAATGTCAAATTCATTCTCGATGAGGAATTGCTTGGCGGAGAGCTATGGCATAACGCTTTCGCTGCGCGAAGCAGCATGCTTAATTACTCGATTGAACTCGAAGTGAAGATTGACCAATCCGACCTGAAGAATTCTGGCTCCGTATTTGTACTCGCATTCTGTGGTGAAGGCTTCCACTGGCACGAAGATGAGCTTGATGATTTCGTTTCCTTCTACTTTTCCGGCAACCATCGGTCAGACGATCCATTCTCCGTCGCAGAGTCGAAGTCTATAATTGAGAATGGAATTGCCTTCGCAAGGTCGATCTCCCGGTTCGCTTCCATGAGACGACCTCATGGGGTAGTTCACAGGGAACGTTTAAACTGGAACGTCCAGGCACCAATTGCCCCAGCTTTCCTTTGAGATCCAGACCTACGCTTTCGGGCATCGCCTTGCCTGGAATCGCTCTAAAGGACTGGAGGGCACATCATGACCTCAGTTTCCGCTGTAATAGGGACATACAAGACCTTTCTGGAAGTAAAGTATCCATCTCACTATGGGAAATTCTGTAACCTACTCAGGGTTAGTCCCGAAGGTGCGAAAGCCGAAGCAATGCTCTTTTCATTGATGAGATCCGAATTTGATGAAGTTAGGATTGCTGAACACATCAGTTCTGGCGGTGCGGATTTCCTCTGCATCTCAGGTGGAGATGAATTCATCCTTGAAGTCACGTCTCTCAAGGCGGAAGCCGTCGCATCCCAATCAGGCTGGGCAAACACCTTATCAGATAGCGCTATCGCTGGTTCGTTTGCGATGATCACTCATATGCTGCGGACAAAGGCCTCAGGTAAAGCGGCGCAAGTTTCGGATTACCCAATGCCGCGTGTTTTGGCTGTCACCTGTGAACATATTGGTTCTGATTTTTTGATCGGCTCTCATGGTGCCGAAACGCTGCTGACGAGCGATACCAAAATCGCTATTCCGATAGGTGAGCCGCTAGGGGAAACACATTTGACAACTGACCTGAAAGACTCTGTCTTTTTCAAGATCAGTGATGGAAGACTAGAGTCGTGCAGGCGCAGCATATCGGCAATCCTTCTGGTAAGCTTGTTCGCGCATAAATCGTTAATTGTAGGTGTCCTCCATCCAGATCCTAAGTACATGTTTTCAATTGACTTGCTTCCATCAGTTCCGTTCCTGCGGCTCAGGAATTGGCCTCCAGAAGGCGGACATATAGAAACAGAATGGGTAATCCGAAGGCCAAGACCGGCTGATTTCTATCACAGGGAAGTTAAGCTCACAGACGATGAATTGCGCAGTATCTGACCTTGCAGAGCCGATTTGTCGCGGGTTCCCAAGTGTGGTTTGAAATGAATCACTGACCTCAAGGGAGGTTCGCTCGAAAAGTACGTATAGAATTTGAGAGGTAAACGGTCAAGAATTCGTAGCTATTCTATCAGCGAAATTATCCCTGAGTACCTTTGTGGGGAGATTAGTTGCGGCGGTAAACGCCAACTTTATCCCTGAGCCTGTTCTACCAAAGATACCGAAAGGTCATCAGGGAAAAGGGGGGGACACAATGAAAACACCGATCATTCTTCTACTGAGTGACTTATTAAAGCCAGTGAAGATTTCTCTTGACTTTATAGGAAAATCTCGCGAGGAAGTCGATAAAGCAAGGTCCTCGATAGTTGAAAGAAGCATTTTCAGTTATGTTGTATCCTTATTTGAAATTCTCCTGACAGATATACTGAGCATCATTCTCGATGCCTTCCCTGAAAAGATAAAGAAATCCGAATTTCGTATCGACAAGAACAATCTATCTAGCGATATATATCAAATAAAAAAAGAAACTATTGATAATTACATTCAGAGTTTAGCATATGTCACGATGCAAGATTATATGAATACATTTTTTGATGCATTATCTATACAGCCATTGGCTGGCAATTATATCGAGCTACTAGTGGAAATGAAGGAAACGCGAAATCTGCTATTACATAATAATCTTAAAATGAACAGTACATATCAAAGGAAAGCAGGCGCTATACAAAGGAAAGCGGAATATAATGGATATCTACCACTGCCCAGAAAATATATCCTGGAAAGCATTGACATACTCGTACTCTCGATACAGCACATTAAACAGGAACTAGAGATAAAATATAAAAAATACAATCAAGTGTATGTCCTTAAGAGTATATGGGAGCATTTATTTTCTAGTTCTATTCTGATGTTTGATGATTATTGGCAAGACACGTCTAATTCATTAAAGTTTAAAAAAACCGTCAGGCAATTTAAGTCACTCATTAAGCACAATTACGCATCTTCAGAAGTTGTATTATTATTTGTATGGATAAACCATTTTAATCCTTACCTGTGCGATAAATGTTTTGCGCCAAGCTATGTAAATACGTACACACTTGATGCAAATTATAGAAATAAATATATGTATCTGAACGGCATTATAGTTAATTATCCTGATTTATTCAAGGTGTAATTACTTGCTGCCGGTCTTAGTACCTCCGTTTCGCTTGTTGAAGGGGAAAAAAGGGTGTGGGAGGGCAATGAAATTGATTTGATGTTTTCTGAAAGGTCGTTGAATCCATGAATAGCTTGCGCGAATGCTATGAAAAGCTCAAAACTGTTCTCGGTTCAGACATCGAAGACTACGAGTCTGTTGAGTTGGTAGAAACTTATCGGCAGTATTGGAAGCCGAAAGACGTTCGTATCATCCTTCTGGCTGAATCGCATGTATTTACAAATGGAGATGATAGAAAAGTCGAATTGGTCAGTATCCCCAGTCTTCCCGACTATCCAACCCGATACGCCAAATTTGTGTATTGCCTTGCTTACGGGGAACGACAATTCGCTAAGACCCCTTTGATGCTTGGAAATGAAGGCACGCCTCAGTTCTGGAAAATTTTCTACAGTTGTGGCAATGACATCACTTCCGAGAGGAACGACTTCAACCCGATTCTAAAGGGCGGGACTTCATTCCGTGAAAGAATTCAAAACAAAATCGACTTGCTGCTTCACCTTCAACAGCGCGGGGTATGGCTGGTAGACGCTTGCATTACGGCTCTGTACAATAAGGGGGGCAAAAAGCCGGACTTACCTCGAAGGCTCTCCGCAATCACCGCTTCTTGGGAGTACTGCACTCGGCGGGTTCTGGAAGAATGTGCCCCAAAGCACATCATTTGTATCGGAAGGGAAGTGTCAAAAATGGTCGATGGAGACCTTAAGAGAATTGTCGGTGGCAACTTTACAGTAATAGACGCCCCGAATGCACACCTCTCGTCCGCAAAACATATGGAAAACCTCTTGCGGTGCAGCGAGTTATGCCGGAAACTGTGCTCGGTGGGAGAAAGGGAATGAATCTTGCCTATCATCCGATCTCGTCGTCCTCACCCGGCAACATTCCAGTCTCCATTGGAGAACTCGCTACCAATGTGATTACCGACTGGATGCCGGGAACGCCTGTGTCTCTTTCTCGTGGCTTTGCTGACCTACTTGGAGAGATACTCGAATCGCAAAGTTTCAATATAGGCGATTTTTGGACTGTAAGACGACTGGCTGCACGCTACGAAAAACAGTGGAAACAAGTCACCTCATTTATACTTGGAGTTGCCTGTTGCCGGAAAGTGGTTGAGATGGAGGGATATCCTTGGTGGGCACCCGTGAGTGCATTTACGAGACGGAACAATGTGCTTTCAGTCCTGACACCTAATTGGGTAGAGCCGTATTTACCGATCAGGCATTGTCGAGTGCAGCCGCCTGACCCTCCTCTTTCCAATCTCCTGCCCGATTATGTTCTTGCACGGTTAAATAGAGCCAATTCAAATTATGAGATTTCTTTCGCCGAGAGTAAAGGGTCTCAGTCTGCGCTTGAATCGCTTAGGACACCCCCTGCTGGATGGCGAAATCAGTCAAGAAATGCTGAATTCTTTTACCGGGATGTTCGTTGTCACGCTGCCCAGAACCTCATAGTCGCAACGCGGGTCAATCCAGCGGCAAAAAAACCGTGGACACGGTTACTGCGCGTTCGCGCTTGGAACTCTAACAACTTGGCTGCTGCGATACCTTTTGAGGCTGCTCGTGACGTGCTTTCTCTGCATTATCTCGGCGTATGTGAGCGCATAGGTTTGGTCGGCAACGCAAAACTTCTTCAATTGAATAGGCTCCACAGGATCGGGGTTCCTTTGCCAATGCTCGCACAATTTTCTCCATTTTCTGATACGCCCCTTGATCAACTCAAAGTTATTGCCGATGACGAGATGGAGAGACAAAAAAGTGACCGACTTCCACAAGGGTCGATCTTTTTTGCCGCCAAACGCCCTTTTTTTAGCATCGGCGCGAGGACTCTTCGTGTTGGTGTTTCAGAGGAGGGTTTGAACATAATTCACTGGCTTCAAGAGGACGGTGAGCATGAGGAAAGGGTCATTCACCGCTTTAATGACGAGATCAGCCGGTTACGCTCTTCGGTGGAAGGCAAGGAGGGTATTGTGATCCGTCTTGACGGAATCATAGGTGAGTTCATTGACTAGCACGGAAATAGAAGGGACGGAAATGAGCGAGTTGTTCGAGCAAGGGAAGGCTGACCTTCTACCCAACCCTGTTGGATGAGCCAAAGGAGATGAGGGTCAAGGGGGTTCTATACGAACTGTTGCACATGCGGTACCCGAATCATGGTAAAATGTTCGAGATGATGCTCCAGACCTATCTCAGCAAGGAAATGAATGGGCAGCAACCCTAAGTTTGCTGGAAAGGTCGTTGCTTTGAATTTGACATTTGTGGAGTGACCCCTGCATCGGGAGGTTTCTGACAAATGGAAATCACGACTCACCACCAGATATTTTACTCGAACAGGGATTTAATTCCTCTCAAAGAAGTTGCTAGTTCGTTGCTTTCTTTGGAAAGCATTATCAAGCATTCTCCGTCCGTTCTCGAACAGTTATTCCCCGGCGTTATGATTAAGGATACACAGGTTTACATAGAGAAACTCACAGCGGGGTCATTGTACGAGGACATAATCGTCAAATTCATTTTTGGAAGCCAAGCACGGCTGGATCAATTCATCAGCGATGCCAGAGAAACTTTATATATGACAAAACTGAGCACGAATAAACAGATTCTGACCGCCATAGTAGCGAGTCTGATACTGTCAGGTGGATCGTTTTGTGCCGGTAAATACCTTTTGGCAAAGCCAGAAGAGGTGGCGAAGATCGAGATAAATAACAGCAACATCATTGTATATGGGGCAGGTTTGGCGGGAGTCAGCAGCGACGAATTCAAAAAGATGATTTCAAAAAGCCTGAAGGGGAAAGAATCGAAGATTGGGAAGGATGCCATAAAAATCGTCAGACCAGCCAAAAGAGACCCCGAAGCACAAATTATCTTTGATGGTAATCCTGTGATCTCAGTCAGTCCAGAGTCAATCAAGGCTATGCCGGACTTTGTGCCGGAAGAAGACGATGAAGAAATCGAAGAGTTCAGCAATGTTCAGTTGCAAATAAGGGCTATTGACCTTGACAGTTTGAAACGTGGTTGGGCTGCCATAATCCCTTCTCTCGGCAATAGTCGCGTAAGACTACAACTTGCGCCTACCGTCAAACCAGAGCAATTGACCGCTGGCGGACGTGTGTACGGCAATATCTCCGTGTTGTACCGGCATTCAGATGGAGGTCAGCGAGTACCAAGATTGGTCTTTTTGAAGGAGATCGTTGACCAAAAAAATCTGGAAAATGAGGAGAACATTCAGAATAAGAAACTCGGCAATGCTGTTCAGCAAGTTACGATTTTTGATAAATAATGCTGGCTTTTTGAAACCTCACATGGATTCTATGGGCTTTGGAACTGCTCAGGGTGATCGGCTGAAAGGGAATGATTATTGAAGATAACGGATGTCTAATTTCATAGAACCAACTGAAAACGACAATACAGATTGCCATCTCCAACAGGTCGGTATGGGTACCCTCGTTTGCAGGGCGGCACGTCAGATTGGGGATCCGGCATGCTCGTTAATAAACTCCAACGTCCGTGTTTCCGACCAGTACTCATTCCGATCGTTGAAGGAAACGAAGCCGACGTGCCCGCCGTTAGGTGGTGTTTCCAGGTACAATTGCGGGGTTGATTCAGCCTGGGAAAAAGGAAAGCAGGAACGGGACAATAACGGATCGTCGAGTGAATTCAACAGCAGAGAGGGTATTTTTATGTTTGCCAAATATGGCAGACAACTGCCCTTATAATAGTAATCATAAGCGTCTTTAAACCCATGCACCGGTGCGGTATAAACAGAATCGAAATCGATAATAGTTTTAACTCCGTTGATATGATTTGGAATTGAACCGGGAAATAATTGCTTTTTAATACGTAGTTTTCCACGAAGCATCGCCATAAAACGCATGGCGTAAAGGCGATTTGAAAGCATTCCTAATTTCTGCGCAGCTCCCGCTAAATCACAGGGCACGGAGATCCCGACGGCTGCTGAAACATATGGGGCCATCCCGATTCCTTGCTCACCAAGAAATTTCATCAGCATACTCCCGCCCGCGCTGAATCCTATCATGGCAATTTTGCGGCTTTTTGCTTCTTTAAGAACAAACTGGAGGACAGTGTTCAGATCTTCCGTATCGCCGCAGTGATAAGAACGAAGCTTCTTATTAGGTTCTCCGCTGCACCCCCGAAAGTTCCAAACCACAGCGTTCCAGCCATTACGAATCAATGCTCGTACCATGCCCATAACGTACGGTCGATAGGAATTTCCCTCTAACCCGTAGCTGATGTTCGCCGTTCGATCCGATCCAACGATACAAGAGTCAATATCGAGAAAGTCATTGTCGGAAGTTATGAGTCGCTCCCGCTGGTAGTTAACATTCGGTACTCGACGGATGTTTGCGAAAATGGTTTGAAAATGCCCATTGGCGAAAAAGTGCGGTGGCGAATAACTCGAAAATTTCAGTACGGGCAATGTTGCACCTTCCAATAAAGTGATCAACCGGATCTCAGTGCGGCATTCCAGCCGAAGCCGTTTTTATAAACGATATCTGATAGTTTGTGCGCAAGTCCATTAAAATTTGAATAGAGGTTGTACTGAAATGCCGGATAGTGGTTTGGGCAAAAACTCATCTGGACTGAAACCTTCGAGGCGAGCAACTTCATCCGTCTTTGCTGATCGGCAGGAGTTTGCTTATTTTGATAATCTGATTTTTCTTCGGGTGAGCGGGGCCTGGACTGCGTACTCCTTGATCACCCTCCCCGTTAATTGCGGCCCGCAAAATTCTGGACATTGAACAAAAACTGACCGATTCTTATCAGTAGTTGGTGTCCGTCCGGAAACCCGGATGAACGTAGGAGAATTTTGTCTTATGAGACACTGACAGTTTCCGATTCGGTGGGGTCTATCTTTGTCATCTGTCAAGGAGGGGCTATGGCTTATCAGGTCACGCACGCGAGCTGTTCGACACGGTCTCTATTTGGCTTTATTGCCGGTTTTCTCGCGACCCTGATTTTCCAGCAACTGACCTGGTGGGTGCTCTGGTGCCTGGGCGTGGCGCCTTTCAATGCTTTCTCGATGGCGGTCAACACGTTCGGAGTGCCCGAGGTTCTCTCTCATGCTTTCTGGGGCGGAATCTGGGGCGCTCTTTTTGCCATGTTCGACCGTAGATTCCCTGCCCGTAGCGGTTATTGGGTAACGGCATTTTTGTTTGGCGCCGTTTTGCCTTCGGCGGTAGGTCTTCTGGTGGTAGGGCCGCTAAAGGGAAACCCGATGGGAGGCGGCTGGCATTTACCTCGCCTGCTTACGGCATTTCTTGCAAACGGTGCCTGGGGTATAGGCACCGGGCTGATCCTCAGGATTATGTCAAGCCGGTTGAACTGGTCACAAGGGAGGCAGCTTGAGTAGGAGGTGGGGGCAATGAGAATAGGTTTTCCAAACGATCTGTTCAGGCTCCTGCCTCTTCCGGGTTCTGCTCCGATGCGGGAGTGGGCGGCATGATTTCTCTCCGGCTTTCTATAATATTCATCTGTGCCTTCTTCCTGGCGGCAAAAGCCGGCGCAACAGAAATCCAATTGCAGGAGCTGGGAGGGGTATACACTCTGCCGGTGCGGGTTAACGGGGTGATAACTCTTAATTTCATCCTGGACAGTGGTGCATCGGAGGTCTGCATCCCCTCCGATATCCTGCCGCTTCTCCTGAAGGCGGGCACGGTTACCGACAAGGATTTCCTTCCCGGCAAGAATCTCAAATTGGCCGATGGGTCGATTCTGCGGAGCTCCAGGTTTACAATCAGGGTGCTGAATATTGGAGGCTACAAGATTTTCAATGTTCCCGCCGTAATAACGCCGGGTAAGGGATTTCCTCTTCTCGGGCAGAGTTTTCTAAACAGAATCGAGTCGTGGACCTTGGATAACCGGACGCACAAATTGACACTGAGTGGTGTGGCGCCGGCGCCTGAAAAGGAGGCGGCCCCTGTCTCCCAAGTTTCCACCGCACCCGCGAAAGCGGCAAAATCGACTGCCAATGACTCCCAACCTCCATCCCCTGCTGCCAGTACGACCCAGCCCCAACCGGAATCCGCCAGAAAGCTCATTCCGCGAAGTGTCCATCCCAACACTAAAAGCCAGTCGGGTCCCGATGGTCAGAAGCCTCTTATCGAACCAAGGGTTAATCACTAAAACACTCGCCAAAGCAGATCGGATTTAAATTAAAGTTTCGTTTGCCCGCATCGGAGACTGACAATTGTCACAAGAATGCGACCAACCTGTCACTTTTACGTAATAACTCAGTGGCACAGTTGGGACGAATAGTAAAGCCATGTCAACGCAGGAGCTCTTAGGTATCCATTTCAAGCTTATTGGTTCGTCCGGGCTCTTTCAATTGGACCACCCATGATAAGGGGCAACAGCATGAAACATAGGCGGAACCTGGTGTGTATGTCGATAATGTTGTGCGGGATTATGCTGCTCTCAGTCTACATCAGCGATCTTGCCGCCACCACGGGGACACAACGGAAGGTTATCCTTTTCGTGTGGGACGGGCTCAGACCCGACAGCGTCACACAGGAAACGACGCCAAACCTTTGGGGAATGTCTCAGCGAGGGGTTTTCTTCCATAAGAACCATGCGACCTATCCCACCTTCACGATGATGAACTCATCATCGTTCAACACGGGCGATTTTCCAGGTAAGGCAGGTTTCTACGGCAATTCCCTCTGGCTCGGACCGAACACCCTCCAAGGTAAAAATGCCTTGAATAGTCCAGTAGATTATAAGCAACCGGTATTCACGGAAGACTGGAACATATTGACCTCACTAAACGGGTATTACAACGGACAGCTCTTCCTGGTCACACGCATTTTGGAAGCTGCGCAGGCTAAAGGGCTTAAAACCTGTATCGTCGGCAAATCGGGTGCCGCCTTCATGTTCGACCTGACGCGCGGAGGGTGCGGCATCGACGAAAATATGGTATTCCCGGAATCGCTTGCCACTGAACTGCAGAACAACGGCTATCCCCTCCCTAAAAACACGCCTGTGATGTGGCCGGGCATAACACTTGCCTCCAATAACGGGAGCCCGACGGCTCCCGGCGCAAAATCGTTTCTTTCCGACGGCGTGACCTTTGACCCCACAGCGGGCACGGCCAGCATCTTTTCCAGCGCCAACCTGTACATGCTCAACACCTACCTGGACTACGTTCTTCCCAAAAAGGACCCGGATGTTTCCGTCGTCTGGTTCCGCGATCCCGACTCCACCGAACACTTGTACGGCCCGGGCAGCGCGGCCTACAGGGATTCCCTCGCCAGGATGGACACCATGCTCGGTCAGATACTCACCAAACTGAAAGCGCTGGGAATCCATGACACTACCGATATCATGGTCGTCTCAGACCACGGCCATAGTTCCGTAGCAGGCGACGTCTCGCTCTTTCCTCTCCGGGATATCCGGAGCGGATCTGTTGTCACGGCAGGCACGAACGCCGTTGACGGCTACTCCGTCTCCGGCGACGTGCGGCTCCCTCAACTTCTCGCCGATAACGGCATAGCGGTGAACGTCTACGACGGTTCCGGCTGCATAAAAGACCCGGTCATGTCCGGTATACTGTCGGATGGCGCCCGGGTCTACCCCCCCCGGACCGATACCGACGGCACGGTGTGCGGCAAAGAACCCGGCTACCAGTATAACACGAGAAGCTTTGTCGTTCCGTCCCAACTGCCCGAGGATGCTGTGGTCATAGCCGCAAACGGGGGAAGCGATTATCTCTATGTGCCCAACAAGAACGTTAACATGGTCAAGGCCATCGTTTCATTCCTGCAGTCGCGTGAAGAATTCGGCGCCATCTTCGTCGATGACAATTACGGCGCCGTCCCGGGAACGTTCAAAATGAGCATGGTCAACCTTGAAAATGCGGGAAGAAATCCCGATATCATAGTCAGTTACAATTACAATGAAAACGCAACCGTGCAGGGGATGAAGGGGATCGAATACGAAAGCATGCAAGGTTACAGGGGTATGCACGGCTCATTCAGCCCCGTGGATGTGCACAACACCCTGATCGCCTCCGGCCCCGACTTCAAATCAGGTTTTCACGACCATGTCCCTTCAGGGAACATAGACGTTGCGCCCACGATCGCCTTCCTGCTCAGCCTGAATCTTCCGGATACTGACGGCAGAGTGCTGTATGAGGCCATCAAAAATTCACGCACGAAAGTCCGTGTCACTCACCCGCGCTCCGTTTTGACCTCTGGGCCAGTAAAGGGCCTGACCTTTTATAAACCGACGGCTGTCATGAACGGTAAGTGTTTGATCGACCACGGAAAATCAAGCTTCAAAACAGAGCTTGTCACCTCAACCGTCAAAGACTCGACCGGAAAGAGTGTAACCTATTTCGATTACGCAAAGGCGCTGCGGCAGTAACGCCATCATCCCCGGTTCCGCTGTCGAAGTTTTGAATGGCCATCCGGGTTGCGGCCATGCCACCCCTTCGAATACAGCAGGCGCCCATCCTGAAAGGGAGAATACGATTACAACGAAGACCTCAATTTCCGCCATCCTTGCCGTATCCCTGTGCTGCTTGTCTGCCTTCTTGGCCCCTGCAGCCCATGTATCGGCAGAGCAGCTCTGCATAAGGGACATCATAAAGCCGCCGGTCAATTTGTCCATCAGTGGGACGTACCAGTCGGACCGGGAAAAGGGATTTTCAGTCGATGTCTCACCGGACAGATTCATCAAAACCTATAGTGATGGAGTGACTATCATCGGGATCAAAGGCGAAGATACACCCGTCTATTACATCATAGACAGGAACAAAAAAACGGTGTTGAAGGTCTCCCAAACCAACCTGTACAAAATAGGCCTTTTCTTCAACTGGAACAGCATGACAACCCTTGTAGATCTACCCGGCAATACCGTTGTCACTGCTCAGAATGAAACACAGGATGGTTGCACTGTGTACCTCGTCGCCGGTGTTGACGCGGCGCTATGCGTAGACGGCAACTATCACATCCCGCTACGCATGTCGCAAAGGGGCGCCACTGTCGCGCGGGTGGGGTCCGTGAAACCATTGCACACGGACCTTAAGACCACGGCCGATTCTCTGACCCTTACATGCCGGCAGGACCACTACACTTTCTTTGATGTGGATTCCGACATGGCCCCCGACGCGGACTGAGTCTGAACCAGACCTGCCCTCCAGACTTCTGCCCCTATTCCGCCAGAGCGTGCGGGACCGGTCCCGGTTGTGCCCTTTCTGCTCTGCACAGAGGATTCATTTAAAGCGGAGAAGACGAAGAAGACATTGCATGGCACATCACGCCCAATTCTCGGTCCGAAGCCCCGGGACTCTCTCGAACTCCTTTAGATTATTCGTGACCAGCGTTAGCGACAGGCTCCGCGCGTGGGCGGCAATAAGCAGATCCATCGCTCCAATCTGCTTCCCACCCTTCTCGATATGCGCTCTGATGTCACCATGGTGGGAAGCGGCCTGCTCATTGAAAGGGCAAATTTCAAACGGGGCCAGAAATTTTATCAATGTCTGCCGATTCTTCTCTGGATCGCTGCTTTTCGACGCTCCGTATTCCAGTTCACAGACCGTTATGGCGGAAATCACCAGATCGGAGGGACTGAACTCCTTCGCCTTTTGGACTACCTCAGCGGGATGATTCTTAATGATGTAGATACAGATGTTCGTATCCAACATAAAGAGCATCACCATTGCTCCCTGTCTTCCAAGGGGGGCTGGAGTCTCTTTCCTTCCATATAGTCTCCGGTGAACTCGCCAAGGCTCTGCTCGAACATCTCCCAGGGAGCATCCTTCGGAATAAGGATCACACTACGCCCAGCCTTTTTGATGTAGACTTCATCCCCGCTAAACCGAAATTCCTTTTGAAGACGGACCGCCTGGCTGTTGCCGCTTTTAAAAATCTTGGCCCTTTTCATGACGCATCTCCTTAAGGTATATACTTCACGTATATACTAACCGGAAGAGCTACCACAGGCAAGCCGGATTTCGTCATGATTGCTCGAAATACGGCAGATCGGGCCGGAGGCATCGATCCTTCTTATATTTGTTTAAAAAGGCCCAAGGGGAGGTCTATTTATGGAAATCAAAAAAATACTCTGGCCAACCGATCTTTCGAAGACAGCGGCGGAGGCACAGCAATACGTTTCGTTTCTGAGTCAGGTACTCCAGGCCGAGATCCATCTGATTTATGTAGCGGATGACCTGTCGCGATTTGAGCATTACTGGGGAACCGGACCGGACCCGAAACATACCCGTGAGCTTCAAGAACACGAAATGGCGGCGGCGAAAAAGCGACTCGAAGATCTCTGCCGGGAGCATCTTTCAGGGTGCCCCATGTACCATATCCATATTTTGATGGGAGAGCCTGCGCAAGAAATTCTCAAAGCCATAGAAACAATCGGCGTGAGTCTTGTCATAATGGCTACCCGTGGATTGAAAGACATTTTCCCTTTTGGCAGCGTAGCTGAAAGAGTAATCAAGAACTCTCCGGTCCCGGTCCTCACCGTAAATCCAAAGACTCGAAGACCCGATTAGAGTCCTGGATGCATTTGGCAGGCGCCGCTGGTTGACCGGTTCCGATGCGGCTTTAAGGAGCGTACCGCCGGTCTACGGACTCGCCCCGGCGAAAGCCGGTGTCCGAAAGAGCTTGAGAAGACCTGATTCCTTCGCCGTAATGACGATCCGGGGCATCTGCATATTCCGGGGCGACTCAAGCAACGCAATTACCCTCCGGGAGGCGCCGCCCATTCAATAGTCATCAATGTTGGAGCCACTCCCGGCCTCTATATACTGCTTATTCTTCTGCCTCTTTGGCAGCATCACGATAAAAGTCGCCCCTTTGCCTGGAATGCTGCCGGCGGTGATGGTCCCACCGTGGACCTCGGCAATTTTTCTGCAGATGGTGAGCCCCATCCCGGTAGTGAATTGAATCACTTACCCGATTTTACGGCGCCAAAATTGTGGACAAGCCCCTGAGCCGGTTATAATTTAAGAACTAAGGGAAGAAAATGCCTGTCCGGGCAGTGCGGAGTTTACCGGCTGCATTTCCGGAGATGGATTTACAGTGGAGGATGGCATGCCTATGCGGCAATCCGTGAAACTCTCCAAATCTCCTAAACCTCAACTCCATGCGGCTCGGAGAAAAAACTCGCATGCTCTTTTTGATGACATGACTGAAAGCAGGAGGCTGGAAAACGGTCCAAGCCATACAGAGTGTAATATTCATGAGTTAGCGAAAGGGCGTTTGGCTAAACTCGCAGAGTCAAATAAGGTGCTTCGCGAGCAGGCGGCGCTTCTGGAACTGGTGCATGATGCAATTATTGTCCGCGGCCTGGATGCAAAGGTTAAGTACTGGAACAAAGCTGCAGAAAAGCTATACGGCTGGCATCGTAGAGAGGCCAAAGGAAAAATCGTCTACGAGCTGCTCAGGACCCAATTTCCGGTGCCGCTGCACGAAATAGAGTCTGTCGTCCTGGACAGGGGGGAATGGCAGGGAGAACTTATTCACAGGACCCGTCAGAACACGCCGGTTGTGGTAGAGAGCCGTTGGGCGCTGCAGCGCGATGAGAACGAAGATCCCGTGGCCATGCTTGAAACCAACCGGGATATTACCGCGCGAAAGATTGCCGAATCCGCTGCGAAAGACTACTCCTCAAAACTTGAGAAAAGCAATCAGGAATTGCGCGATTTTGCCTCCATAGCTTCTCATGACCTGCAGGAACCGCTTAGAAAGCTCTCTATCTTTGGCGGCATCCTCGAAACAGAATTCGCCGATGCCTTGGGCAAGCAAGGACAAGCATATCTGGGCAAGATGCTTGATGCCACAGCCCGCATGCAAAAGCTCATAGAATCTCTGTTGATGTATTCCCGGATAGCCACCAGATCCGAACCCTTCGTTTCGGTCGACCAGGAATGGGGTTGGCTATCTGCCGGAAGATAATCGAGCGCCACAATGGGGCGATTACCGCCAGGAGTGCGCCGGGAAAAGGGAGCACCTTCATTGTTACCCTGCCTCTGAAGCAATGCGATGAAAATGAGGCATGCGCGGCATAAGATCCGTATCGCCCCCTAAAGCACCTCTTGCAGGAAGCCCGCATTAACAGGCATAAAAAATCCCGATCGTATTTGAATGACAATTAGGAGCACTTGTCCAATGTACCCGGACCAGCTACTATTTTATTAAAGATCTTTTTTAACAGTTCGGGTGAAACCGGGGAAGGCAGGGTGATTATGACTAAAAACGCGCGGAACCCATTCGTCGTTCTAATGGCCGACGATGATATCGATGATGTCATGCTTGTCAGGGACGCTCTCAAGGATTGCAGGTGCGAGGCTGACTTTCGATATGTGGAAGATGGAGATGAGGCGATGGACTATCTTATCGGGCGTGGCCGATATCAGGACCCCGACCTCTCACCACGTCCGAGCCTCATACTTCTCGATCTCAATATGCCAAAAAAAGACGGGATGCAGACGCTGCAGGAGATCAGAAACAATCCGGAAATCCGCACTATACCCGTTGTGGTTCTCACCACTTCGAGAGACAGAGACCTCATGCTTCGTATCTACCGGCTGGGAGGCAGCGCTTTTATCACAAAGCCTGCTGTCTACAAGGACATGATCAAGACCATGGAGCGTCTTTGCGCATATTGGGTTAAAACCGTTTCTCTGCCCGATCACTCGCAGGCCGAAATCCAATACCGCAAGCCCGTGTCGAAAGGGTCGGGACGCTCCGGAACGGCCATGCTGGACTTTGGTGATCCTCAATCCTGAAAAGGCCCTGGTCTGCAGAACCTTCGTGGCCTGAGCCTTCGATAAGCTCGGGGGCAGGGCTTTTTTGTTTGCCTTGCACTCATGTGACCTGAAAGCCCTCCATACTACTATCAGTTACATTCTTGCTCTTTGGCGTCAGCGGACGATCTCACCTTGCACAACAAGCGCCTGCCTAAGCCACTGGCCTGGATCTGAAAGTTCGTCGCCTTCAAGAGTCTATCGCTCCTTCGGTGCAAGCAGAGCGGAAGGCGAGCCTGGCCGATCAGGAACTAGCCGGTATTTGAATAATTTACGATTTCGTAGACTAGAATTATTGTTAGCACGTCTTTATGGTAAACGCCTCAGATGCGTGGAATGATTATATTTCTGATGGACGGTCCGCAGTGCGTGCAGTCCGTCGGAAAGGAGTACCTGGATGAAAACAATACTGGCTATATTTCTTGCCGCAAGTCTGGTTGCGGTCCCATATATTGCAGCAGCGAACGCAAAGAGTTCACCTTCCGGACCCCCTCCTATCGAACAACCACTGGTTCGGGAAGGCGACTTTGCCGTAGAATTGGCCACCGCCCTTCATTTAACCTCGTCGCACGATGAAGCGGCTGCAGAAGACTATCTGGTTTCGATTGGCATCTCGCCTCGAAATGGATGGATTTCCGACTATCCAATGACGCCCGATATCATTGCCGAGATTAGGGACAGCGCCTCAAGATCGGCGTCTTCGGGGAATTTGAAGATTTCAGAAACCAATGCCGTCAGCATCGTGGATAAAGTCAGCATCGCAATGAATCTGCCGGTCCAATATGCCGGCGAAAAGTACAGTTATGATTCCAGTTCCGAATACCAGTCACCCGCCGTCCGTCCTCTTCCGGAGGATTCCGAATATGTAGAACCCTATGTTGTTGAAGATTACTATTACGATAACGAGCCTCCTGTCGTGACTTACTATCCACCTCCCTCTGAATACGCCTATCTCTATGACTGGGTCCCAGACCCATTCTGGTGGGACGGATTTGGGTTCGGAGGCTTCTTCATCCTCGTTGATTTCGATAGGCACTATCACCATCACCACATTACTAATCATGTGACAAACGCAGATGGCAGGGCAAGCAGAATCAATGCGACCACACGTGCCAGCGCAAGTGCAATGGCAAACACCGCAAACACGGCCAACACATCGGCGTCGCGAAACCTCACGTCTTCGGGGGCCGCGCGGGACGCTGATAGAAGCATACGAGACCCGGGTAGCGCCACGCGAGATATGGACAAGTTCAGCTCTCCGTCCACTCACTTCTCCACCGGCGGCTATCGTAGCTATGGCGGCGGCGGCTACCGCAGCTATGGCGGCGGAGGTGGCGGCGGCTTCCATGGCGGCGGTGGAGGTTTCCATGGCGGCGGCGGAGGCGGACATCGTTGAGAAGCAGCTCTAAACTTGGCGGAGCATTTAATTATATCAGGGCTTGAGAGAGGATTTCACGAAGTCATCGGCCTTGTTCCCGGCCGATGATTGCAAGGATCCGGGGAATCTGGTTTTGCCGGCTCGGGATATGATCACTTGATGGCCAATCTCAGGGCCGCCAAGACCGGATTGACCAGCCTCGATTCCACCGGAGCAAGACGCTCCAGGTCTCCACCGCCCACCGGTTCGTAACCAAACTTTCACGTGCACTATTTACGATTAGAGAATAAAAATATACCCAGCCTCGACCGCGCGCCTCGTTGATGAACCGTGTGGGGGGGAGAGGCATTAGAGGCCTGAATGAGTCGCTGATCTTTGCGTTCAATATGCTTGGCTTTTTCTTGCGGAGAGCGTAATTGAGCGATGCTTGCCGGTTATGCCGGACCGGATCTGTTGGAGATACCGCCTGCCCCTTCAATGAAATTCCCCCTGGTGTGTCCACGCCCGCAGACGGAGTTGTGAGACATTACGGTATTTACCTGACAGGTTGTTCTTTTTATACTGTGGCATGAGGTATTTCTCGAAATTGGGATGAGCTTTTCAACCAGGTGGGTTTGAGTTCGGGTATGGCAGGGATACTGAGATTCTTAGACCTGTTGCGGGTAAGCACCCTCCAGGTATTGCGCCACCGCAGGCGCTATTTGGGGGTCGTTTTGGCGATCTCCTTCGGCACCTGTGGGTTAATCCTGGTTCTCACTGTCGGCCGGGACGTAAAGCTGAATCTTAACCAGGACCTCGAGCTGCTCGGAGGAGCTACCCGCATGAGGGTGTCTTTCGAGCCGGAACCTGGCAACAGCCGCATTCCAACACCTCGATGGTTCCGCCGGCAAACCGTTGACGCCGTTCGCAACATTCCCGGAGTGCTCGATGTCAGTGTGATTTTAATGAAATCAGGCCCGTCAGTCTCCAATGTTAAAGAACGCGCGCATTTGTTCATGCTTAATGGTGTTGATGGAGAATTCTGGAACGTCAACAGCTTCTTGCCTCACCACGGCGAATTCTTTGGCATAGATGCGGTGAATAGGCGGCTTCGGGTCTGTGTGCTGGGAGCGGAGCTTGCCAAGACGATTTTTGGAAGCGAGGATGTTGTGGGGCGCACTTTACCCATCGACGGCGACCTCTACTATGTAACGGGAGTTCTTGGAGGCATCGGCGTGGGCGATTGGACCCAAAGTGCGTTTATTCCGTTCACAACGGCCCAGGACCGCATTAAAGGATTTGTATTCCCGGATCAAATGCACGTTCGTTGCCGCACCTGGGAGGATGTCGCCTCCGTGGCGGCAGCCATCCCGAAGATTTTTCAGTCGATGCAACGTGGTGACAATGTTCGCCTGCTGGTTGCCTGGGAAATGCTTAAGCGAGTGCAAAAGGTCGCATGGTGGATGGAAATTTTCATCTATTTAGCCATTGTCGCGACCCTGGTTTTGGGCGGGATGGGGATATGGAACGGCATGATGGCCACCGTCCAGGCTCGGACGCGTGAAATAGGGCTGAAAAAAGCAATAGGGGCCGAAGACAGTGACATACTGATTCAGTTTTTGGGAGAAGCCCTGTTTCTGAGTCTGGGATCTGCAATAATCGGAATCGCCCTGGGCAGCGGAGCCATCCAGATCGTCAGCCATATTCTGAAGAGTTCCCCTTCGGAAGATCTCTTTATCCTGTCCGTGGGGTTGAGCGTTATCTTTTCCCTGCTCCTGGGACTTGGAGCCGGGTTTGCTCCCTCGATGCTTGCCAGCCGCATGGAGGTTGTTTCGGCATTGCGCTATGAGTGATTCGGCGGTTTTTCACGTGCGCAACGGAACCATGATTGCTGTCTCCGGGCTGACCAAACAGTATCGAAACGGAACCGGCCCTGTTTCGGTGCTTCATGGGGTCGATCTTAGCCTCTCTCCCGGTGAGATGGTTGCGATCATGGGTCCTTCGGGATCGGGGAAATCCACCCTGCTCTTCATACTGGGCCTGTTCCTTGCCCCCTCGCAGGGGACTTATCGAGCGATGGGTGAGGATGTTCTAAGTCTGGACAGGCACGCGCAGGCGGTCTTTCGCAGGAAGTACGTGGGATTCGTTTTCCAGAGCTGCAACCTGATCGAAAACTCGACCGTCCACCAAAACCTCGAAATGCCCTTGATCTATGCGGGGGTGAGGCGGAGGGAGCGCCAGGACAGGATTCACGATGCCCTGGCTCAAGTGGACCTTTCTCATCGAATTTATCATCCGGCCAATTTGCTCTCGGGCGGGGAGCAACAACGTGTGGCGGTGGCTCGCGCCCTGGTGAATAACCCGAAAATCATTCTGGCCGATGAACCCACCGGGCAACTGGATCGCGACAACAGCCGAATGGTGTTGGACCATTTTAGGAATTTCGTTGCAGATGGAACCGGCGCCATAATGATTGTGACGCACGATCCCGCAGTGGCGGCCCAGTGCACAAGGGTCTACCGTCTGGATGACGGCGTTATAGTGTCGTGCACATAGTCGCGGCCTTTCTTCCTCGAGGTATTTCAATTCGACTCTTTTTGAAAGGAGTACGTGCCATCGGACATTCATGCCCGGAGAAGATATTCCTGACCCTTTGTCTTGTTGTCCTTGCGCTGCTGGTTGGCCCGATTGGGGGGGCCCGGGCTGAGGATAGTCCCTTAGCGGAAAATGCCGCCTTGACGGCGATACAGGGACAGATGGATTTCAAACAGTGTATGCGGGTGGCGCTGGAGCGGTCCCCTTACTTCACGAGCAGCTCCCTCGATATATCACTGAAGCGCCTGGATGAATCGGACGCCAGGTATGCGTTGTATCCAACCCTTTCAGTTCACACAAGCTACTTCCTTAATAATGCCAGCATCCTGAACCCTAATCAACAACCCTTCAGTATCGGCTTCTATACCAATCCCTATAACCCGATTGCGTCTTATTTTACTCTCAAGGCCAGCAAGCTGATTACGAGAATGGCGATATATGGGCATCTTCAGGTCATCTCGGCATCAATCCAGCGTCTGGGCAACCTGTTCCTGGAACTGGACTCCCTCGGCAGGACGGCCGCCTTCCAGGATGAGATTATAGAAATAGATCTAAAAGACCTTGCCTATGCCAAAAACCGGGTCAAGAGCGAGTCGGCAAGCCCTCTGGACGTCCGCATGGCAGAGCAGGAGCTTCAACTGGCGCAGCTTGAAAAGGATAGAATCACTGCATCGCAGGCCGCTCGTATGGATGAGGTAAAAACCGTCATTGGTCTCAAAGCAGAGGACAGGTTGGAACTGGACCTTGGTGGAGTGAGACAGCAGGTACTGAATGCATTTGACCCGGCTGCGGTTACCTTCGAGCAGGTACGGTCCAACTCATACGACCTCAAGATTCAGAGTCTCAAGAAAGAACTGCAGAAACTCAATGTCACTCTGGCTTATGCGCGGTTCCTTCCCACGGTGAATCTGGTGGTGCAAAGCGGCGATCCGCTC
Source organism: Syntrophobacteraceae bacterium (assembly GCA_052143075.1). Lineage (GTDB taxonomy): Bacteria > Desulfobacterota > Syntrophobacteria > Syntrophobacterales > Syntrophobacteraceae > SbD1. Next base: position 28,417 of record JBKQTS010000126.1, read on the forward strand.
AACGCAGGCACTACGGGAGAATACTACGCCTACATTAACGCGGATATGCCCCTATGGGACGGACTCAAGCGTGTTCATGACGTCACGCGCCAGAAGGACGTATTGAGTCAGTATAATGCCGAAGAACGGACCAAGGATCTCGATCTGGACACCGCTTGGACCAATGCCCGCAGGAGGCTGGTGGAAGCGGACGCCGCCCTCAATATGGCGCGCTCGCAGGAAGAGCTTGCAAGACTCCAAAAGAAGCAAAGTGAAATCTCCTATCGAGAGGGTAGGTTGACCATGTCGCAGTACCTGGCTGAAAGCAAAAGATCCATTCAAGTTCAGTGGAATTCGGAGCAGAAGGAACTCGAATATCTCGAGGCGGACCTTGCGTTGTATGCTCTTTCGGGCGAGCTGTCCCGCCGCTTTGTGGCGCCGGACTCATTCTAGGATGTTTGTGATGAAAATGAACCTAAACCGAATCCCGGGCAAAGCTTTCCGGACGGCTTTGGTCTTGGGGCCTTTGTTGTTTGTCGTGGTTTGTCTGTGGGCAAACCCGCTTCATGCCGAAGCCTCCTCCGGTGAACAGAAAACGGGGGGGGCTGTGCCTGCACAAACGGGGGCAACGGAAATCGTTTTCCAGGGGAAACTGTATTGCTCCCTTACTCGCCATGTGGTCATGCCTTTTCTGGGGACCATACAGGAACTGAAAGTCATGTGCGGGCAGTCTGTGGCGGAAGGGGCGGTCCTTGCCAGATACCAGTTGGCCAAAGAAAGCGTCGCCCAGATTCGGCGCCGGCTCTCTCCACCCCAGATCGCTGATCTGGAAATGCATTTGGCCGCAATTGACAAAGCCCTTGCTACAACTGGGAGTAAACAGCGCGAGGTCGAGCAACTGGCTGCAGAGAAAATGGCTTCGGCTCAAAGCCTTGCCCAGGTGGAACAGGATATAAATCTGCTGGAGAAGGAGCGGGCAACCACCCAGGAGCGTCTGCGGCAGGAAAGAGTCTTTGCCAAAGAGGACATTGCCCTTTTAAGACATCAACTTGCGGTGCCAGTCGATGCAGACCATGTACCTGTTTCCGGTGCACTGGTTGCGCCCATTGCCGGAAATGTGATCTGGGTTAACCCCGATCTTAAGGGGGGAGCCGAAATAGGGCCTGGAACGCCGGGCTTTGTCATCGGGGTGATGAATCCAATGCTCATGAGGGCACAGATCCACGAGATAGAAGCCGTGCGCCTGTCTTTGGGGGATAGGGCGGAGATCTCGATCGAATCCATGCCTGACATGAAAGTTGAAGGCGCCATCAGCCGGATTTCATGGTCACCCAAAACACCAGCCCTGGAGCAGCCGACCTACTATGAGGTCGAGCTGACAGTGGCCAATCCGGGGCTTTCTATCCGGGACGGCCTGAAGGGCGAGGCTGTGATTAGAACCAGGGAGAGCAAAGCCCAAAAGTAGTGGATTTCAAACTCAGGTTTTTGCCCATGTCCCATTGGCGCTGGAAGTAGCCCGATGAAGTATCTATTGTCGTTTGCAGGAATTGGTGCGAGCGTCTTATGTTTCTGGCTGGCCATCCGTCATGTGCCGTTTGACCAACTGGCGGCAACACTAACCGGTGCTCACTACTCGTGGTTGTTGCTGGCCTTGCTCTGCCAGTTGCTGGCGGTGTTCGCCCGCGCCAAGCTTTGGGCAGCCCTTCTGGACCACAAAGCCCGCACTTTGGATACCTTCTGGTCTGAGGCCATAGGGTATCTTTTTACGAACATCTTGCCCCTCAGAATGGGTGACCCGGCCAGAATCTTCGCCTTGTCCCGGCGCAGTAAGCTGCCGATCGTCCAGGTAGCCGCATCGGCTTGCATAGAGCGGGTATTTGATCTTGGAACGATTACTCTTGCGCTTGTGGCCCTCATCCCATTAATGAACGTCCCCACGCAGGCGAAAAGGGCGGGGGAGATCTTTGGATTGCTCGTGGTGCTGGTCTTCATTTCTTTGGTCCTGCTGTTGCGGTTTCGAAGCCTGGGTGAGAGGCTCGTGCTTTCTCTATCCAAACGGTTGCCCGCTTCGTTGGCGGAAAGATTGCTGACTTCCTCGCGCCACCTCTTTGACGGGATTGCAGTTTTCGGAAACGGCAGGATCGTGCTTTGCGCCATTTTATGGTCGTTGTGGACATGGGCCCTGACGGTGGGGATGTATTGGTGCGTGTTGAAAGGTTTCAGGGCTGACGCCACCCTCGTTGAAGCCACCTTCATGGTTGTTGCAATATGTCTGGCTGTTACAATCCCTTTCAGCCCCGGGGGCATCGGGGTTGTGCAGTGGGTTGGCCAGCAGGCGCTCGTGCTGCCCTTCGGGGCCAAATACGATCTTACAAGCGCGTTGGCGGTAATTCTGACGGCTCACCTCGCCTATTACATTGTTACTTGCCTTCTTGGACTTGCCGGCTTATCCCTTTTCGGACTCTCCTTCCGGAACCTTCGTTTTCGAATCCAGGAAGAGCCGCCGATTTTACCAAAACTATCTGAAAGCGAGTCGTAGGTTCAGAAACTTAAAATGCGCTATTTGTCAACGGCCGTGCCGGTTTTATGGGCGGCAATCCGGTTGATTGCCTGCTGCGTGACGGCTGTCAGGTCGTCGGATACGATAACTTTTCCACGGATGACAACAACTCGACCTGTCAGATTCAGCGTCCGTTCGACTCGCCGCTCGCGTGCCGTTGTCTTAATTTCGTTTGTATCGTGAAGGATTAAAAGGATTCATAGTAATGATAGACCGCCTTTTCAAAATCCTCCAAAAGGATTCAATAAAAGCCTGCTGGGTGTTGACGCTGCTTCTCGTTATCTGTTTCTTTCCTGCGGCTGTAGGCAGAAAAAGCTTGATGGTTGCCGCATGGGATGCTCCCAGCGTCATGCAATACGGGGCCTACTGTGAAACTCCCCCTGAGTGGCACATCTACCGCACTGCGGACCCTGGAGCATGCGCGTGGCAGACGGAGCCATGGTTTAAAATTGAATCGCAGCAATATGAAAAGGAAGGTAACCTTCCGCTTTGGGACCCACACAGCGGCTTTGGTATTCCGCTGGCGGCCGGCATGATACCCCAGCCATTCTACCCCTTAACCATGCTGTTGACCTTGCATCCCACACCCTATACCTACACTTTATTCTTGTTGGCGCGGTTGTTCGTGGCCGGCGTGTTTATGTTCCTGTTTATGCGGTGGTTTGTGCCTTTTTTTCCGTCAATTTTCTCTGCAGTAGGCTTTATGTTAACGGGGTATTTCATTGGTTTTCTCAACATTTCCCATCTCAGTGTGGAGGTGTTGCTGCCTGCTGTTTTTTGGGCCTTCGAAGGAGTGCTCCGTCGAAAAACCTTACTTGCTTCAGCGGAAGCGGCTGTGATAGTGACGATGTCAATTCTTGGGGGCATGCCTGAATCAACGTTCCTTATACTTATCTTCGGATACATCTATTTTTTTGTGAGGATGTTTTTGAATGCGAAGTCCGGTCGAGAGATGATTGTACATGTAAGGAACTTTGTTTTGGTGAATCTCTTTGGCTTTGCTTTAGCGGCTTTTCTCCTGTTCCCTTTTTTGGAATTCATGAGAATTAGTCACGACCTACACCAACCCGCCAATGTCAACGGCCTTAAAGCCGGACTTCAGTACGACGGAGACCCCCGCTCCCTCATCGGCTCATTTTTCCCCGGCCTTCGAGCTTTTATAAGCTACTGGGGCTTGATGCCCGTGTTATTCGCCCTTTTTGCACTGGAAGGGTATTTTCCCAAGAGCCGGAAATCGTTAGGCCAGCCCCTTGTTCAACTCTCTTTGTTCTTCGGAACGGCGATTCTTTTTATGCTGTTGAAGCGGTATGGCAGCCCGGCTGTCAATTGGGTGGGCAGCCTCCCGTTGTTCGACATGATTGTTTTTCCAAAATATCTGGAACCACTCTTGGCGTTCTCCTGGGCTGCTTTGGCGGGAATTGGTTTCAGTGTGGTCATGGAGGGGAAGATTAGACCTTCCATTTTTTTGCTTAACTTCGGATGCGTTTTGGGGACGATATTGTTCCTTTCTATCTTGTCTGTCCGGACAGTTGGGCAATGTGGAATGTTCACGTGGATTTTTTTGATTAGTCTCATTGTGGCGATTATTCTCCTGTTCGTCGTTTCCCGTTCTTATTCGATTTTCTTCAAGGAAGGAAAAGGCTTTTCCGGGCTCGTCCAATACGGGGCAGTGGCGCTGTTGGCGCTGGAGATGTCCTTGAACTATCTGGTCCCTTGTTTCTACGTGTACAATACGCTTCCCCCTCTAAATCAAAACCCTTATAATGGCGCGCCTTACCTGAGATTTCTTAATAGCATTAATACGGACCGTGCGCGGGTGTTCGGGAGAAACTACTTGCTCTATCCGAACTGGGCGGGCGTTTTTGATCTGGACGATGTGCGTTGCCTGGACGGAATGTATTATAAACGATATTTTAATTTTATTCGTGCTTTTCTTCTGAAGCCGGGAAGCGAGAGTCGCACAAGCGGTGATTTGGCCGACCGTTTTACAGGCGCAGATCCCGACTATTCATACGATTTTGAGAGCGACGCGGAAAGGCGCTTCTTGGAGCTTTCCTCTGTTCGATACCTGGTGACCGAGGTGGAATATGGCGCAAAACCCACACTAGTTAATGACATATTCTCTCAACATAAAGACGAAGGCCTGTGGGGTTTTGGGGTGGATTCCGCTCGGATGGGGCATAAAGGCATCCCCTTCCTTTTCCAGCACCCACCTTCCCACCGCGTAACCTATCATGTCAAAATCGACGAGAAGATGCCTGTACTTGAATTCTGTGTACTCATCAAGCCGGAAGCCCAAGACAAAACCGATGGTATCGCATTTCTTATGGAGCTTCGCAGCGACGCCGGGATCGAGGAGCTTTTCTCCGCAACCCTGACACCGAAGGCCCGTCCAGCCGATCGGGAACCACTCTATCAGCGTATCGATCTCAGCAAATACGCCGGCCGGGAGGTAGATCTCCTTTTCTCAACGGACCCCGTTCTCACGACCCACGTGTGCTGGGGAGGGTGGGGGGCTGTGCGATTCACCGCAGCCGTTGAGGATGAACCAGCCTCCGCATTCAAGGAGATATATAACGAAGAAGCCGGCATATTCGAATTTCCGCATGTTTTGCCTCGAGCGACCGTTTATTACGGGATCGAGTTGATGGACGACGAAGACAACATCTTAAGGCGTCTGAAGGATTCCTCTTTTGATATTTGGAGAAATACTCTCGTGTGGGGACTACCGCTTTCCGACTACGATCGTAAACGCCTGCAGGAGATTGGAGCAACTCGGGTCCAAGAGGCGGTCCCCGCACGGCTTGTCTCCTACAAGTCGCAGCGGGTCGTTATAGCGGCCTCTGCGGAGGGACCGGCCCTGCTTATGCTCAATGACGCCAACTATCCGGGGTGGCAAGTCTATGTAAACGGCCGACGTGAATCAATGCTGAACGTGGATTATTTGTTCCGCGGTGTCATTTTGCCTCGGGGGAACAGCACAGTGGAATTTATCTTCAGGCCCTTTTCTTTTGTGGCGGGGGCGATAGTGTCTCTTCTTGCCATGATTGCGGGGCTGGCCCTTGTTGTTTTCAAAGTGACAACAGGGACCAAACGAGGGAATTATGACACTGGATCATGACAACGAACCTTCACCATATTATATGCATACCGGCAGGCTCCCTATTGCGTCGAGGCTGTCTCTATATGCTCGAAGGCGTATGTTCGAACTCTTCATGAAGACCATGCGGCCGACTGAGAATACTTCAATTTTGGACCTTGGGGTAACCTGTGACAACACCTCTCAGGAATCAAACTACTTTGAACAGTTCTACCCTTACAAACATAATATTGTTTGTGCCGGGACTGAAGACGGCAGTCATTTGGAGCGCCAATATCCAGGATTAATATTCGTCCCCGTGCATCCAGGGCAACGCTTGCCATTTTCAGATAGACAATTTGATATCGTGTTCAGCAGTGCGGTCATTGAACATGCTGGAGGTAGCGAGGGACAGCAAGGCTTTGTTCAGGGAATGCTCCGGGTTAGCCGGCATTTCTTTGTCACGACTCCCAATCGATGGTTTCCCGTGGAAATGCATACTGGATTGCCATTCCTGCACTATTTGCCAATGTGTCTCTATCGGGCCATCCTTGCCAGGACAGGATTTCGCTACTGGGCTTCTGAAGAGAATTTGAATCTGCTGGATAGTAAGACCCTGCGGAACTTATTCAGGCCATTCGTCAGTGTCAACATTTTCAAAATTAGGCTCTGGGGAGTCCCTTCCAACCTTATAGCATACGGTAAGAGTCAGGGATCAATATAAATGGAATGAGGATGAGGTTGTTATGTTTGAAGGCAAGAAATTCCTTATTACCGGGGGCAGTAGTGGAATTGGGAGGCAACTGGCGAAAGATCTACTTGGCTCCCGCGCCATTGTCACCATAGTTAGCCATGATCGTGAGCGTTTAAAGAGGACGGAACTGGAGCTAAGCGACACTCGTCATACTGTAGATTCTATTTCGTGCGATGTATCCGATCTTAATCAGGTTCGCGAAATGACAAGAAAATATATCTCGGACCACGGGTGCCCTGATTTTCTGGTAAATAATGCGGGTTTTGCCGTCTACCGTACATTTGAAGAGAGCCCCTCCGAGGAGATAGGACGCTTGTTGGGAGTCAATCTGCTGGGCGCTATGTACTGTACTCGTGAAATACTGCCTTCAATGATCGAGAAAAGAGCCGGACGAATTGTGAATGTCGCTTCAATTGCCGGCAAGATAGTTATCACTCCAAATGCGACCTACTGTGCTGCAAAACATGGTATGATAGCATGGTCTGAAGCCTTGAAGGCAGAGCTTGCAAGATTCGGCATAGGCATCCATGTCATTTGTCCAGGACGTGTGGAAACGGAATTCTTTCAACACGAGACATTCAAGACGCGCGCACCAAGGAAGGAAACAGAATACACTGTCCCTATTGAATCAGTTTCCAAAGCGATTGTGTCCGCAATCAGACATGATAGATTTCTCACCTTCACACCTTGGACTCTAGGTATCTTGGCTTGGTTGGCAAATGTTTTTCCATGGCCGGTGAGAGCAGGCTTTCAGCGGTTGATGAGATCTCGAATAGAGACTCTTTATGCATCGAATGACCATCAGTCTAAGGAGCTGGAACAAACCAGATGACAAACGCTGCGGTCAAATCTGTACCATGTAAAATATGCATAAGCGATAATGCGAAGCTGTATTGTGTGAAGGAATCAGCATCTTACTATATTTGTAAATCGTGTCATTCCATCTTTCAGCACCCACTACCAGAATCACGACATATGGCGGAATATGCCGAGAGACAGTATCAATCCGACAATTATCGCAGATATATTGATGCAAGACAAATCAAACATTCCCACTTCCGGAAGCGGTTAAAGCAATTCCAGCAATATTTTCCATCGGGGAGGCTTTTGGATGTCGGGTGTTCATGTGGATATTTCTTGGACGTCGCTCTGGAATATGGCTATGATGCGTATGGAGTTGAGCTGTCGGAAACAGCGATTGCGGCTGCTGACCCGGCAATCCGTCCGAGGATTACGAGGGAAAGTGTTAACGTCTTGGGATCTCAGCGGCCGGGAAGTTTCGATTTGGTGACAGCATTTGATATTATCGAGCATACAGACAACCCTGCTGATTTCCTGCGACAGGTCAAAGCATTACTTAGGCCCCGAGGAGGTTTAGTGCTCAGCACGCCCGACACGGGACATTTTCTGCGTTATATGTTAGGGAAGCGTTGGCCCATGCTGCAACCCATGCAACATACTGTTCTATTTTCGAGAAAGTCATTGAGGATAGCGTTAGATCACGCTGGATTCAAGGACATTCACATTACCACAGCCTACAAAACGATAAGCATGGACTATTTAATCCAGCAGATCAGGGAATACAATCCTCTATTATTTAGGGTTTATGCGATCGCCGACTCATTGATTCCTATTCGAGTTGGTAAATCAGTGCTGACGATAAATATAGGAGAAATGCTGGCAATCGCCAGCATTTAATACTTATTGCGGTGACACTGGAAGAGGCATAGCAATCAAACATGTCAAGTGAACAAAGTGGTAAGAAATCCGTCAGGCTGCATAGGGATTGCCCTGTGTGCGGAACGACTGAACTGCAATATGAATTCGTTGTAGATAAACACCCTATCTGTCAATGCAAAGGGTGTAGTTTGATGTTTATCAATCCGCAACCGTATATCCAGCCTCATAATCAAGATGATCCTTTTCTCATAGAATATAGAGCAGATAGCGACTGGGCCAAATGCCACAAGCGGAACGCCGTCTCCTATCTTGACCGGCTTATGGAATACTCCGCCAATGGAATAGAAAGGCTGCTGCTGGTAGCTGATAATGGCACTTATATAATGGATGAGGCGAGACAACGAGGGCTTAATGTCGATCAAATGACCTTTGGCGACTTTTCCCAATCTTTACCTCATAGCGATAGCAGGCACCGATATGATGCTTGCATTTTAGTGTCTGTATTGGAGAAATGCGCTGAGCCGGAAATTGCCTTAAACAAAATAAAAGCTCTGTTGACTGCCGATGGAAGCTTGATGGTGATTTATCCCTCTATCGACAGTTGGTCCGCACGCCTTTTCCGCTCTAAATGGTGGGAATTTCGCAAGGAAAACCTGTTTTACTTTGACATTACCACTATGCAAAATCTTTTGCTCAAGGTTGGATACGAAGATCCTCTCATCTTCCCTGACTATAGAAATGTATCTTTGAATTATGCTAAGGCGAAGCTCGGGAGCATGCGAAAGGGGCTTTGGCGTACGTCATTGGCTGCATTGTTATATTTGGCGCCAACGATAATCTGGGATTTCCCTTTTCGATTTTGGGATAGCCGGAAGATTGTGATTTCCCGCCCTAAAATGAACCAGGGCAATGCCAGGCTCACGGTTATCGTGCCGGTTTTTAATGAGAAGCAGACCTTTTCACAATTAATCGAAACCTTGCTGGCAAAAGAGATCCCTGATATAGAGATAGAGGTTATTATCGTAGAAAGTAACTCAACGGATGGCTCCCGTGAAGACGTTGTTAAATATCAGACACATCCCAGGGTTAAAGTGCTTTTGGAAGACACGCCGAGGGGTAAGGGGCATGCGGTGCGTACGGGACTCAACCATGCCACCGGTGACATTATCCTGATTCAGGATGCAGATCTAGAGTACGATATAAACGACTATGATGCGTTGGTTGAGCCCTTGCTTCGTCACCAACAATGTTTTGTGATCGGCTCTCGCCATGTGCGCGAGAAGCAAGCCTGGAAGGTTCGGGAGTTTAACCAGGCGCCGGTTGTGTCCTGGATCTTTAATTTTGGTCACCTTCTCTTCTTGAGTATGTTTAATTGCCTTTATAGACAATCACTAAGGGACCCATTCAGCATGTTCAAGGTGTTCAGGAGAGAATGTCTTTATGGTCTATCGTTTGAGTGCAACCGTTTTGACTTTGACTTTGAAATTGTGATCAAACTTTTGAGAAAAGGGTACAGGCCGGTTGAGTTGCCTGTAAATTACAGGGCTCGTTCCTTGGGGGAGGGAAAGAAAGTTAGCATAACACGTGATCCATTCACGTGGTTGCGTGCGTTAGTCAGGTTCCGCTTCTCCCGTTTGTACAAGAAACGTGATTGTGCTTGAGCGAGGGTTGAGATCTCCGGCAATGGTCAAGGAATGTCGGGCTCTAGATGACAATCGTATGGACATGGAAGCATGACGACGCCACTCTTCTCGCGTTCTAACGTTTTCACACCTGCAACATGCTTCGTTACCGGGTGCGCTGGTTTTATAGCCAGCAATCTCACCGATCGATTGTTGGAGGACGGACTTTCGGTTGTTGGTTACGATAATCTTTCTACCGGTCAGTATGAGTTCTTGCATGAGGCCTTCAAGTCGTCTCGCTTCAGTTTCATCCGCGGGGACGCTCTTGACCTGGATGCCTTAACCAAAGCCATGGCTGGTTGCGATTTTGTATTTCACTTTGCCGCCAATGCAGACGTTCGCTTTGGGACCGAGCACCCAAGAAAGGATCTGGAACAGAATACCATTGCCACATTCAACGTTCTGGAGGCCATGCGTTCTAATGGAATAAGGCAGATAGCATTTCCCTCTACCGGGTCTATTTACGGCGAACCGGATGTCTTTCCGACCCCCGAGCATGCTTCCTTTCCTGTTCAAACGTCTCTTTACGGAGCATCCAAATTGGCTGGAGAGGGCCTCATTCAAGCGTACTGTGAGGGATTCGGGTTCAGGGGTTGGATTTTTCGTTTCGTCTCAATCCTGGGCGAGAGATATTCGCATGGACATGTTCTTGATTTCTATCAGAGACTCCTGGCGGACCCCAACCACTTGCACGTGCTGGGCAACGGCAGGCAGCGCAAGTCATATCTCTATGTTCAGGATTGCATCGACGCCATGCTTGTAGCCATTGCCAAAGCGACGGAGAAGGTCTCCATTTTTAACCTGGGTACGGATGAATACTGCGAGGTCAATGATTCGATCGGTTGGATCTGCGAACATCTTGGACTTAAACCGGAACTCGCCTACACTGGTGGAGAACGCGGATGGATTGGAGATAGCCCGTTCATATTCCTTGACTGTTCTCGAATCAGGGATTTGGGCTGGAAACCAGAGCTTAAGATAAAAGAGAGTGTGATCAGGACCCTGCAATACCTGCACGAGAATCGCTGGTTGCTGGAGAGCCGCCGATGAATATTGCCGTTCTTGGCATGTGGCACCTGGGTACGGTAGTTGCCGGTTGCCTTGCCTCTGCAAACTATTCGGTGATCGCATTCGACCAAAATGAGGAGACTATCCGCGCTCTGAAGGATGGGAAGCCGCCCGTGAACGAGCCGGGCCTTGAAGATCTGGTTCGAAGCGGGATGGGAAAAGGTCTCCTCCGCTTTTCCAGTTCGCCCGAAGATGTTTCCTGGTCGGATATCGTTTGGGTAGCCTACGATACGCCGGTAGACGATGAAGATCAGGCAGACGTCGATTTTGTTATCCATCATACCTGCTCATTCTTTCCTCATATTAAACCCGGTGCGCTTGTCGTCGTTTCATCACAACTGCCAATAGGCTCAATAAGCGCTTTGGAGCAAAATTACAGGCGAAACTTCCCTGAGCGCCGAGTCTCTTTCGCCTGTCTACCAGAGAACTTGCGCCTCGGAAAAGCCATCTCCATTTTTATGAACCCCGATCGCGTAGTGGCGGGTGTTCGTTGCAAGGAGGATCGTGATCGGATCGAGTTCCTCTTGAGGCCTTTCACCAGCAGCATTGTTTGGATGAGTGTTGAATCCGCTGAGATGACAAAGCATGCTCTGAATGCCTTTCTAGCCACATCCGTCGCCTTCGCGAACGAGCTTGCAGCGATATGTGAGAGATATGGCGCAGACGCAAGCGAGGTCGAAAAGGGCTTGAAAACTGATGCCCGTATCGGTCCCGGCGCTTATTTGAAGCCGGGAAACCCATTCGCCGGCGGCACCCTTGCAAGAGACATCAACTTCCTTCTGTCTCTCGGGAGACGGAAACAATTGCCAACTCACCTTATTTCCGGGGTAATGCAAAGCAACAATGCGCACAGACTCTGGTCTCGAAATAAACTTTCCGAAGTCCTCGGCGATATTCGAGGCATGAAGGTTGCCGTTCTGGGCCTTACCTACAAGCCCGGAACGGACACGCTGCGTCGATCCGAATCAGTGGAGACATGCAAGTGGCTTAACGAACAGGGCGCCTTTGTTTCAGCCTTTGATCCCACTGTCAAAACCTTGCCCGGCGCAATCGCAGAGTTCATTCTTCTTGCTCCTTCGATCACGGTGGCTTTGAGCAATGCTCATGCCGTTATTATAGCCACGGAGTGGCCTGAGTTCCGTGCCGTTACAGCCGAGGATATCCTGCAGCAAATGGATCGTCCTGTCGTGCTCGATCCAGGTCGTTTCCTTGGGCCTTCAATCGGAAACGATAAACGCATTCGCTATCTCACTGTAGGAAGTCTCTCATGAAAATAGCCGGGAAAAGAGCCATAGTTACCGGCTCCAGTCAAGGTTTTGGACTTGAGGCGGCCCGCGCTTTTGTGGATCAGGGCGCCGATGTGGCGCTGTGCGCGCGAAATGAAGAGAACTTATCCATGGCTCTTAAGGAGCTTACGGCGAGGGCTGGGGGAAAATCAAGAGTACTGGCCGTCCCTGCTGATGTTTCAATGCAGGATGACGTACGCAAACTCATTGAAACGGTCGTTGGAGAATTCGGCGGACTGGATATCCTTCTCTGCAACGCCGGAATCTACGGCCCAAAAGGGCCAATCGAGGATATCGACTGGAAAGAGTGGGCTAGAGCGATAGAGATCAATCTATGCGGCACCGTACTTCCATGCCGGGAAGCCTTGCCTTACCTGAAGCAACAACTGCGCGGGAAAATCATAATCATGTCCGGCGGGGGCGCCACGAAACCAATGCCTTTTCTGAGCGCCTATGCGACATCCAAAGCGGCCGTTGTGAGGTTTGCTGAAACGCTGGCCGAAGAGGTGCGCAAGTATCACATCGATGTCAATGCCGTAGCGCCCGGAGCGCTCAACACCCGTCTTTTGGACGAGGTGCTGGAGGCCGGGCCGGCCAGGGTCGGGTGGGATTTCTACGATCAAATGGTCAAAGTGAAGGCGCAGGGAGGCACGCCGCTTGGAGTAGGCGCATCCCTGTGCGTCTTTCTGGCGTCGTCCCAAAGTGACGGAATTACTGGAAAACTTATAAGCGCCGTCTGGGACCCATGGCAAGAGTTTCATAGACATTTGGACGACCTGAACATGACCGACGTCTATACGCTCCGCAGAATCACGCCCGGCGAGCGCGGTAAGGATTGGGGTTAGAATGAACGTCGCCATTATAGGGTGCGGCTTTATTGGAGATAAACGGGCCCAGGCCCTGGCCGGCTGCCGCCTGGTAGCCTGCGCAGATATTATCGTGGAACGCGCCGTGGCTTTCGCAAGAAGCAGACCGGGTGTCGAGGCCGTGCATGATTGGCGTTCCGCAGTGGCGCGGCCGGACGTTGACATAGTCCTGGCGGCCACGACCCATGACGCCCTGGCGGAAGTGACTCTTGCCGCAGTGCAAGCCGGGAAACACGTCCTGGTTGAAAAACCGGCTGCGCGGAATCCGTCCGAACTTCGGCCGGTCATTGAATTCGCCAGGGGAAAAAACATCATCGTCAGGGTCGGCTTCAATCATCGCTACCATCCCTCCTTCATCAGGGCCGTGGAAATTGTTGCATCCGGCCAACTGGGAGACCTCATGTTCATTCGCGGGCGCTACGGGCATGGCGGCCGTATCGGTTACGAGAAGGAATGGAGAGCCGTAAAGGAACTTTCGGGAGGGGGGGAGCTTATCGACCAGGGAGTCCATCTCATTGATCTCGCGCGCAGCTTCCTTGGCGACTTTACCGAGGTCCAGGGGTTTGCCCACACCTACTTTTGGGACATGGACGTTGAGGATAATGGCTTTATGCTGCTCAAAACGCCCCAACAGCAGGTTGCGTTCCTGCACGCCAGTTGGACCGAGTGGAAGAACACCTTTTCTTTTGAAATATTTGGCCGGCATGGAAAGCTGGACATCTCGGGTCTGGGTGGGAGCTATGGCGTTGAGCGGCTCGCCTATTACAAAATGTTTCCCCGGATGGGACCGCCCGAAACCGTAATTTGGGAATACCCCATGCCGGATCGATCCTGGGATGTCGAGTTCGCCGAGTTCGTCGAAGATATACGCCTGGGGCGACAGCCTGCAGCCGGGCTCAATGACGCTCTGGCAGTACTGGAGATTGTCGAGAGGATTTACGAGGAGTCACGGCTATGATCATAACACGCAGTCCGCTAAGGATTTCACTTGGCGGCGGAGGCACCGATCTCCCCTCTTATTACAAGGACCATGGCGGTTTTTTGATCGCCGCGGCCATTGACAAGTATGTCTATATCACTCTCCATCAAACATTCGTAGATGAACTGATCATCAAGTACTCTAAAATAGAGCGGGTCAAATCCATAGACGACGTACAACACCCTATTCTCCGCGCATGCCTGCAGCTCACCGGAGTCGGAGCCCCTCGCCTTGAAATTACGAGCATGGCCGACATCCCGGCGGGCACCGGTCTGGGCTCGTCCGGAAGCTTTACAACCGCTTTACTCAAGGCATTGCACAGCTTGAAGAAGAATATCGTTCACCCGCGGGAGCTTGCGGAACAGGCGTGCCACGTCGAATTGGACATCCTCGGGGAACCGGTGGGCAAACAGGACCAGTACATAGCCTCCTATGGAGGGATTACGTGCTTTAGATTCCTGCCTGACGGCCACGTCGATGCATGGCCCCTAAAAATCCAACAAGACACCCTTTACAGCCTGGAGGACAATCTCCTCCTGTTCTTCACGGGCTATGCCCGTTCAGCCTCGGAGATTCTCAAGGAACAGGATGACAAGAGCAAGAAGAGCGACAAAGATATGATCGAAAATCTCCACTTCGTGAAGGAACTGGGAGAAGAGAGCCGGGTTGCCCTCGAGGAGGGGGACCTCCATCGGTTCGCCGATTTGATGAATGTCCACTGGGAGCATAAGAAGAAGCGTTCCAACAGCATGAGCAACGGCCCCATCAACGATTGGTATGAGCTTGCACGTGCAAACGGAGCAGTTGGAGGCAAACTGGTCGGTGCCGGCGGCGGGGGGTTCCTCATGTTCTATGTGGAGGATAAGGTAAGGCTTCGCAAGGTCATGAGGGCGGCGGGACTTGAGGAAGTCCGCTTCCGGATCGATTTCGAGGGGACCAAGGTAGTCGTGCAGTCATGAAGACGCGGATGCTTCCGGTTGCAATCCTTGCGGGAGGCCTTGCGACCCGCCTGCGTCCATTAACCGAGACCATCCCCAAGGCATTGGTGGATATTGACGGAGAGCCGTTCGTAGCTCATCAGTTGCGGCTCTTGCGCAATACGGGCGGGATAGGGCGGGTTGTCATCTGCGCGGGATACCTGGGGGAAATGATACGCGAATTCGTAGGTGACGGGAGTCGCCTCGGGCTGGAAGTCCTTTTCTCATTTGACGGCGAAAGACTCCTCGGGACCGGGGGCGCAATCAGGAAAGCCCTGCCGCTGCTGGGAGACGCCTTCTTCGTTCTCTATGGAGACTCCTACCTGCCGTGCGACTACCGGGCCGTACAAACGGCTTTTGAAGTGAGCGGCAAGGAAGCGCTCATGACCGTTTATTTTAACAGGGGCCAATGGGATACAAGCAATGTAGAGTTTGCCGACGGCCGGATTCTTGCCTACGACAAGAAGAACTTGACGCCCCGAATGCACTACATCGATTATGGCCTCGGAATATTCAGGGCGTCCGCGTTCGACGCGGTCCCGGAGGGGGAACCCACGGACCTGGGCGACCTGTACAGTCGGCTGGCGCAGGGGGGGCGGCTTGCTGCATTCGAAACTACGGAGCGCTTCTATGAGGTCGGTTCGCCCGGAGGGCTCGAAGAGCTGCGTGTTCTCATTCGGAGCGTCCGGAACCAATGCAGAAAAGGAGATTGAATGGGTTTCGCGCAGGAATACCTGAAAGAAGCAAGACAGGTCCTCGATCGGATCGATTGCGAGGCCGTGGAAAAGATGGCGGAACTGATCGAGGATACGAGGAAAAGCGGGGGGAGGCTCTTCATACTGGGGGTAGGAGGTGGGGCGGCCAACGCATCCCATGCCGTTAACGATTTTCGCAAGATCGTCGGAATCGAAGCCTACGCTCCTACCGATAACGTTTCGGAACTCACCGCACGCACCAATGATGACGGCTGGGCGAGTGTGTTCGTGGAATGGCTCAAGATCAGCAATCTCAGGAAAAACGATATGCTTTTTGTGTTTTCCGTCGGGGGAGGCGACCAGGAGAAGAATGTGAGTCCGAATCTGGTTTCCGCCTTGCAATACGCAGGGGAGATCGGTGCGAAGGTCTGCGGCGTCGTCGGCCGGGATGGCGGGTTTACCGCCAAGGCTGCCGACGCCTGCGTGATCATACCGGTCGTGGAGCAGACCCGGGTAACTCCCCACACGGAGGCCTTCCAGGCTGTCGTATGGCATCTTCTCGTTTCCCATCCGCGCCTGAAGCGGGGACAAACGAAATGGGAGTCGGTGAAGTGAGTGAAAATCGCAGCCGGGCCGTCTTCCTTGACCGGGACGGAGTCATCAATCGCCCGGTAATCCGAAACGGAAAACCCTATCCGCCCGCAACGGTCGAAGAACTTGAAATCCCGCCCGATGTTCCCGGAGCGTTGGCCAGGTTGAAGTCCGCTGGTTTTTTTATCATCGGGGTCACCAATCAACCGGATGTGGCGCGCGGCGCCCAGCGCCGCGAAGTGGTCGAGGCGATACATGCGTCCCTGCTCAGGGACCTGCCGTTGGATGAAATATTAACCTGCTATCATGATGATCCCGATGATTGCGGGTGCAGAAAACCCCGGCCGGGTCTTTTGCTTGCGGCTGCGGCCAGGTATAACGTCGATGCAGGATCCAGTTTCATGGTGGGTGATCGTTGGCGGGACGTCGAAGCAGGACGAAATGCCGGTTGCAGAACTGTTTTTATCGAATGCGGCTATACCGAAAAATCTCCCGAACACCCCCCGGATTTGATAGTGCGCTCGCTTGCCGAAGCCGTCGATTGGATTTTGGACCAGTAAACAACATGTCTTATTTAATGGAGGCAATGATGAAGCCGGTTTCGGAAATGAAGGTGAAGATTTTTGCTGACGGGGCGGACAAAAGCGGCATGCTGGAAATGTACGGGAAGCCCTACATACAGGGTTTCACTACCAACCCGACCCTTATGCGGAAGGCCGGGATTACGGACTACGAGAGCTTTGCGCGCGATGTGCTTGAGGCCATACCGGACCGGCCCATCTCCTTTGAGGTCTTCTCCGACGACCTGGACGAAATGCGGCGCCAGGCAAAGAAGATCTCAAAATGGGGTGAAAACGTCTATGTGAAGATACCCGTCATGAACACCAGGGGCGAGTATTCTTCCGCAGTTGTGCATGACCTGGCCATGGACGGCGTGAAAGTCAACGTTACGGCCATGATGACCCTCGGACAGGTTCGAGACATGGTTGGAGAACTGGCTGGGGGTCCGCCGGCTTATGTATCGCTTTTTGCCGGGCGCGTTGCCGATTCCGGCCGCGACCCCGTCCCGCTTATGGCGGCAGCCGTCGAAGTGTGCAGTCTGGCGCCCAACGTCGAGCTGATTTGGGCAAGCCCCAGGGAACTTCTCAATATATTCCAGGCCGATGAAATCGGTTGCCATATCATCACGGTTACAAACGATATTCTCAGGAAGCTGACTCTGGTGGGCAAGGATCTGGAGGAGTTCTCCCTCGACACCGTAAAGATGTTTCGAAATGACGCGGTTTCATCAGGATATAGTCTATGAGGTCCCTCTTTGCCAAAATCTTCAAAAGATGCGTCTCCATAGGTTGAATGAACGGGAGTGACCGAATAGTGAAGTTGGCGTCACTGTTAAGACCCTTGCTCTTAAGTTTGATATTGAGTGGGCTGCTCTCGTACCCTTACGCCCTGAATAGAGTCGCCGGATACGAAACCTATTACCTTGAAGCGATGCTGCAATCGTCTGCAAAGGGAACCGCCCTGCTCTTCTTTGATAGGGGCCGAGGTTTTCGAGAAGGTGGTTCCACTCGAATTCCGGTATTAAAAAACCATGCGCCGCAACTTCTTCGCTTCCCTTTATACCCCGGGACTTACCCCGGGTTGGGGTTTGTCCCTTTCGAATACCGGCAGTTGTGGCTTGTTCCCGTCGATCGGGAGGCGTCCGTGACCGTCAGCGCGGTTCGGATCGTGGACCCTGCCGGGAATGTAGTAAAATCTTTCAACACTTCCGATATTTCGGCTCTGCAGCAGATAGAAGACATAAAGGCGGATGATGATAAGATTGTTCTTAAGACGACCCCCCGAGCAGATCACCCAACCATCGCCGTTCGGTTGGACGGACCCTTGCGGTTGCCTCGGGTAACATGGATGACGATAAGATTAACACTGGAAGCTGTGATTTGGCGTGTCGCCTTTCTCCTGCCCGTCTGCTTCCTGCTCGTTATGGCTGCAAGCACAATCATTGCTCGCCGGCGCATTGTGATGTCCAGGCTTGCCGAGCCGAACTACGTCAATGCCTACGCTCTTTGTGCAATTCCTGTATCCATAGCGCTATTTAGCATCTTCGGCCCGTTCCTGACCGATACCGTCTATCTCTACAGCGGTGTCGCCATCGACGTCGGGTCAAATGCTCTGTTTGGGAAGCCAACTATTGATCCGAATTTCGGGGACACGTCATTTGCGTTGGGCGCGAGGGCGGCATTGGATCTGCTGTCCGGCCGCCTGCCTCTGTGGAACCACTATGAGGGACTGGGCAGTCCGCTTCTCGGTGAGATGCAATCGGCGGCCCTGTTCCCATTCACTTTGTTGCTTGCCTTGCCGCATGGACAGGTGTTGGAGCAGGCTTCGCTTCAGCTTTTGGCCGGCATCGGCGCCTTTCTGTTCTTCAGAAAATTCGGATTAGGCGTCACGGCGGCGCTGGCCGGAAGCCTGTTGTTTGAAATCAACGGCGTGTTCGCATGGTTGCGCAGCGCCACGTTCAACCCGGTCGCGTTCCTGCCCTGGCTTTTCTTCGCGGTGGAAAGCTTCCGGGCCTCTGCCCTTGCCGGCCGGACCCTTCGGCGGCGGATGCCCATGATCTGCGTAGGCGCTGTAATGGCGGCCCTGGCGCTATATGCCGGTTTCCCCGAGACAGTGTATCTTTACGCCCTTCTGTTGATCGCCTGGGTGGCGTTCCGCATGGCCGGGTTATCCGGCCGGCAGAATGTCATCTTCCTCACCGACATGCTGCTAACCGGCCTGGTCGCTCTTGCTTTGAGCGCACCTCTCCTCGTCGCTTTCGCCGATTTTATGGCCGATGCGTCAGTCGGAGGGCATTCAGGCACGGGATTCCATGGACGCGTGATGAACCCGGGCGCAATTATCCAGTACATTATGCCGTATATATACGGGCCTATTTTCTCGTTGCCCGATCAGGTCCTCAGCCGCATATGGGGAAGTATCGGCGGATATATCGGTTTTGTGCCTGTCGTCGTTGCGCTCGCCGGACTTTTCATCCCTCACCGGCGCGCTGTCAAAGTTTTTCTGCTGGGATGGGTTGTCGTCGCCCTGGGTGTCACCCACGGCTTGCCGGGGATTTACCAGGCATTCATGGCGTTGCCTTTAACCAGGGTGACACTTTGCTTTCGTTACCTCAATGCCAGTTGGATCTTCTGTATCATTTTTCTGGCCGCTCTGTTCATCGACAGCATTCCGACGCTGCAGCAGCCGGCGTTGCGGCGGATATTGGGTTGGGCTGTGGTTTCCGGCCTGATTTTAATCGCGGCGGCGGTGGTCGTGGCGCGGCCGTTGCTCGCCGGCTTATGGACGAATTTTCCTGACAGCCGGACCTTTATCGCGTGTGCGCTGCTGGGTGTCGCCGTGCTGTCATGCTGTATCCTGGGCGCCGGCCGTTGCACTGGCGCCCATTGGGCGGCCACGGCTCTTTCCTGTGTTCTTGTCGCGGAAGCGATGGTATGGTTTACTATTCCTTACCTTGCCTATCCGCGCCAGGGCAAGGTCGATAATGACGTGATTTCGTTTCTGCAGACCAACATCGGATACCAGCGGGTTGTCGACGCGAGCAGAGGCGGACTGCTTCCCGATTACGGTTCCTATTTCGGCATTCCCCTCCTGAATTATGAGGATAATCCGATTCCGAAAAAAACAGTAGATTATATCAAACAGAATCTCGACCCATATGCCGATCCTATCATTTTTGTACCCTGGTCCGGGGATTTCTCGCCGGAACAACAGGCTGACCGGCAGAAAATCTTCTGCGAACGGCTTTCCCGTTACGCCCGGACGGGTGTGAAATACGTGTTGGCCGGAGCGGGCTTCAATTCCAACCCGGCCTTTCAGCTTTTGCCCAACGGCAACTACCCCTATGCGCTTGCCGCCGGACAGCGGATCGAGATTTCCGCTCAAGGAGAACCGGCGGCCCCGTCCTACGTCACGGCCGTTTCTCTGATGGTGGCGACCTATGACGATATCTCGTCGGGTCATTTGAAAGTGACACTCTGCGCACAGTCCTCCTGTGCCAATGGTCTTGCCGAGCTCGACCATGCAGTTGACAACGGGCCGTTTGTGATTGCGCTTGACCGTCCTGTAGAGGTCGAGGCCGGAAAAGGATACACCGTCAGCATCGAAAAGCTGGACGGCGATAAAGATGTCGCCCTTTGGATGTATCCATTGGCTTCCACGGATACAACGGCAAAAATCGTTGAGGCCCCCGTCCCGGTAAGGGACAATTATCTTCCATACCTGCGATTCATGCTCGATTCAGACTTGAAGCCCGTGTTTCTAAGCCGTTCGATGATCGTTTATGCGATGCCCGGTACTCGCGATTACTTCTCGGCTGACGGCTGTGAGCTTAAGCCGGTGTCGCATGACCGCGTCGATGCGTCATGCGCCCGTCCGAGCAAGCTGGACCGTCTCGAAATATACATGCGGGGATGGTCGGCGACTGTAAACGGCCGGACAATGCCCGTTGGCCTGTCCGAGGATGGTGTGTTCCAGACCATCGATTTGCCGGCTGGGGCTTCCCGGATCGAATTCCAGTATGAGCCGCGGGGGTTCAAGTGGGCTCTTGCTGCCGCTTGCGCAGCACTGCTGCTTGTCTTTGCCGTCTTCGCCAGGGCTGTTCGTGACGCCATGCGCAGCGCCCGCTCCAGCCCCGGACAGCCGGGGTGACGCATCAATAGCCCGCTTGCGGCCTCCCCGGACTCAAATCGCAGTTCGTTCAACTCGGGTTCAGGTCGAGCAAAACCTCTCGGATATTCCTTATCGTCTCCCGCTTGGCGTTTTGTATGGCGTAAAGCGTTTTCCTAAAGCTTCCGAGCGCCAGCACGCTCTCTGCATAAAAAAGCCGGTTGCGTGGGTCGGCCATTATGAATATGCTGTCCCTGCGCCACCGATGCCACGAACCGTACCATTTGAGGGAAACCCAAAGGTACACATGGTCCCCGCCGGGGGCCCGAAGTGAAACGGTCCCCCATGCATAAGCGTCCTCATTTTCGCCCATAGCCTCGAACCTGCTTTTAACAATAGAAGACACGGCCAAAGATTCAGAGGGGGCAAAGTCTTTGGCCGCTTTCATTATCGCCGCTTCATATTGCTCACGGTCAAACCCTTTGAGACCATGGAAAGGATAAACAAAAAAAGTAAACAGCGCGAAGGCGCTCAAGAGGCAGAGAATTGCTCCTGCGCACACCCAAATTACTAATCTGCGCAACGGCGAGCCTTTAGAGGTACTATTCTTTGTTTTCACTCTTCACTCTTCACTCTTCACCCTTCACCCTTCACTCTTCACTCTTCACCCTTCACTCTCAGCCTCTCCAGCCTTTGCCGTAAGTAGTCCAGTTCGGTAAGGTCGGCATAATCCTCCGCCCTCTGGGCTTTAACGCGTCTGGTCGCCTGCTTTACACCGGTCTCGGAAGGGTAACTGAAACCTTCGTAGAAATGAGGCACTCCGTGTTCCCGCACGCGATCCAACGCCGACAAGGTGGCTTCATCACAGTCGAAGCGTGCCTGCATTCGAATCGTATTCCGCCTGATGCCGCGCAACTGGGCGTTCAAAAACAAATCGGGATAAAGCCGTAATGCGAAATCGGGAAAGGTCGCCAACCCGAGAACAAGCACCAGTAGAAGCCCTCCGATAAGGGCCGGCTTCTTCAATGAATCTGCTTTAAAGCGTCTAATCATTGGCGGTTTCGCTTTGCCTGTGATGAATGACGATATTCACGAAGGGCTCCGATAGAGGCAAAAACCAGTGGGCGTGAGGATTGGGTATATTGCCGTACCGTTCATCCAGACAAGGCAAGGCCACAGCCTTGTAATCTTCATCCAGCCTGAGCCGCCAGCGGACATACTCCTCCGAATCAAATAACAGTGCGTCACGGTTTCTGCCGGGATGGTGCCGTACGATCACCCAATCGGGAAGTTTAGCCAGCTCGGGTACCTTGCCCTGCAGACTTCCGATCACCCTGCAGGAGGTATAGAATTGCAGGGGCAGGTCCCCATATGTGGTCATGACGGTATCGCCGGGCTGAGCATGCGCATTGAGAAAATTTGCGATACCCTGGTCCGAGTCCTGCTCATCACTGTTGATCTCGAGCAGGAAGAGCCTCAAAGGAATGTTTGGCGTCGAAAGCATATTGAAGTCGTTTAGCGGGGGGCGCTCCATCCCCAGCAAATCCATCGGTATGACGTGGAGCCAGTTCGTACAGATGAGCAGCGAAGCCAGCAATACCGCTGAAAATCTGCTGAATTGCCACACTTGAAGAGTGATCCATGCAAGGATGATCGCACAAAAAGGAAGTAGATGGACAAGGTAGCGGAAGCTGTATTGCGGCACAAGGGCCAGGATGGTGATGCTGACAAAGATGATTATGCTCAGGAAAATTATGAACTTCTCTGCCGGCGAATCGGGATGGCGTTTTGCAGCCCAAAGGCGCCGCCACCGCCAGAGCAGTGCCGCACCCAGGGGCAGAGGCACCACATATAGGCAAACCTCTTCGAGGTATCGTCCAAATTGGTAGGGATAGCGAGTCAGGTCCATCAGGCCGCTTTGCTGCCCGATCTGGTAGAAACCCAGCCCCGGGATAGTCAGGGCGGCTCCGGCAATTACCATCCACACGATACGCCACACGGGAAGTTCTTCCCGATAGAGCAGGAGCGCCGATACCGCGAAGGAGGCTGCGAAACTGAAAAGCAGTAAATAATTGGTGTAGAAAAGCAGCACCATGCAAGCAACAAGGGCTGCAGCCGGACCCAACCTCGACTGCCACTTTCCTCTAAAGGCAAAAATGAAAACCAGGGTTAGAAAGGCTCCCAGGCTGTAATAGCGGCACTGCCTGGAAAAGAGGAGAAAAGGAACCATAAAGGTGAGAAATAGGGCGGATAGACGTGCCCAGCCAATGTCGCCAAAACGGCGCATTATCAAAAAATAGACAAGCCAGATTGAAACCAGCCCTGTCAATGCGAAGGGGAGCCGCCCCACCGTCGTGCTAAGACCTCCGATCTTGAAGGCGGCGGCGGTCACATAAATCTGTGCCCACGGAGACCACCGCCACACGTAGTCGGTCCTGTATTCACGGCCTTCTTCCTGCGATACCAGGTTAACCCCGTCAAAGCCTATCGGTATTCCATACGTCAGAACATTGCGCGCCAGGCAGGCGGTTTCAGCCTCATCTTGCCAAAAAGGACGATGGTCCAGTCTGTATAAGAGCAAAAAGGCGGCGATGACAAGAATCGCAACAAGAACGGGGTCAAGGTTGAAGGGCAGAAATCTTTTTTGCGGCATCAAAAGCTACCCGGGAAGAGTGATGATTTGATAAAAATTGGTTTTAGCGTGTGTTTGCCTAACACAACTCGCCGGGATCGTCAATGCTCATGCCGGTAGCTCATACCAAGGATTATCCGTGACCATGCGTGAAAATCACGCTACATTCGCCTCAACTATATTGTTATTGTGCTCTAAATTAATCAAAGTGATGAGGGGCGGCATGGCAGGAGTTGGCGATAGACGAAAGGAGGCCATTCTCGTTTTACTTCTCTGCGCCGCCGTTTGCGGCTGCGCTCGCATGAAGTGGTCCGGCCGCGAGGTTGCGGGACTCTCCTTTGCCTGTCTGATTCTAATAGGTTTCATTCTGCGCGCCGCAAACCGTCTCACCCTGGATGCGGCAGGGTCGCTCCGGGGGGGGGGCCGGCTCGCGCCATTCCTATGTCTGGCTGGGCTCTTCACGGTCATACTAGGTGCCAAGCTGCACCTTATCAATGCTTTTGGTTCGGATGTCCCTTTTTCTGACCAGTGGGATGGCGAGGCGCCCTTCTTCTCTTTGCTTATAAAAAGCGCACTGGAACCTTCCCGCCTCGTGGGGACCGAGAACGAACACCGGTTTTTCTTCACGCGGCTGCTGGTCTGCAACCTCTTTGACCTCAACGGCCAATGGGACCCGCTGCTCGAGATGGCCGTCAACGCATTCATACATGCCCTGATATTGACGTGCCTCTGTGTGGTCCTCTGGCGCCTTGCGGGGCGAAAACACCTCGCCGCGTTCTGCATTGCACTCGCGTTCATCGGGGTGCTGCCGTTTGCATGGCAAAACACCCTGATGGGCTTCGAGTCGAACTTTTATTTCGTGATCGGCTTTTCAATTCCTGCAATGCTCCTGCTGCTCGGGTCTCGTCCATTTTCTTTTTCCTGGCTTCTCGGCGTGGCGGCGTCGGTATGCGCTTACTTCTCTTTGGCTGCGGGACTTTTTGTTCCGGCCGCTGTCGCTTCCCTTCTGCTGTTTGCTTGTCTGACCGAGCCCCGTCGTTGGAAAGAGTCCGTTCCGGCTTTCATCTTTCTGATCTCGCTCTTCGCCCTGGAATATGCATTCGTCCCGCATATTGCTGGTCACGAGGTCCTCAGGGCCAAGAGCTTCCTCGATTTTTTCTACAAATTCGGGAAATTCGCTGCATGGCCTTTGGGGAATTGGCTGTTTGGCCCGATTCTCTGGTTGCCCGTCATGATTCTTGCCTGGCGGCAGATACGCTCCCGAAAGGTCAGCGGCCTGTTCGAGCAATTTCTCATGGCCCTTGGAATATGGACGCTGTTCCAGACCGCCGCATTCGCGTATGCGCGCGGTGGGATCGCCCCTCGCTATGAGGACATCATGGCCATGGGGTCCGTGGCGAATTTGGCCGCTCTTCTCCTGCTTCTCCGGCCCCTTTATAACGGTGTCCGGGGCCGCGCCGCGATTGTGCTCGGAGCCGTGGCCTTTGTTGCCTGTGTCGGCTCGGCGGCATTTCACTGGAAACTGCCGGCCGCTCTTACGGACAGGCATATATTCCGGGGCATCGAGGAGGAGAACACCGCCCGCTATGTGCTTACCGGGGACACTTCCTCCCTGGTGGATAAACCCTTCCTGTACATACCCTATCCGGACGCCCGGCGGCTGATATCCGTTTTGGAGGACCCCCTCATTCGCCAGGTGCTGCCTGTAGGAATACGCGCGCCAATTGTTCTGGATCAAGCCGAAGGATACGGGTTTGCCCCCGCATCGATTCCGCCCGGCCTTCCCGCCCTGCCGCACCGCGTGGTGACCGGCTCGTGGCAAGCGGATCGGGGCAAGGCCCGCGCTCTTTTCGTGAGCCGGCCGGTCATGAGCCGGTTTTCGTGGCTCGTGTTGGATATAGCCGGCGGAGGGCCGGGAACCTCGATGGAACTGACGCCGGCCTCGGGAAAACTCGCCGTGCCTGTGCCCGTAGAAAAAAAGAGCGACGGATGGCGCCAGGTGATGGTCCCGGCGCCCGAGGGAAGTTTCACGGTGCGTGCAGCCGACGACGGCCAGAGCTGGCTCGCTTTTACCTGGCCAAGGGAACTGGCCGCCGGGGGCTATTTTGCCAGGCGGCTTACGGCAAGCGGCGCGGCGTTGATGATAGCGGGTCTGCTGGGTTTGTTAATGGGGATTGCATTGTCACTTTCGTGTAACCACTTTGGCAGGATAAAGCTCGGATAACGTGACGCCATGGACCGGACCCGCGCGGGCCAGCCACTCCAGAAAGGTCTCGATCTTTTTGACCAGCCGCTGCACGGCCGCCTCGGTTCGATATTTAGGGGTTGCACCGGGTGCAATCTCTGATGAGTGAAAAAACATATTGAGCACCTTCCCTCCACGCTGCCGGTGCAGGCGGGCCGCCCATTTCATGGAAGCAAGGGGATACCATGCCGGGTGGATGCCCAGCACGGTGGTGTATCGAAACACTGCAAGCAGGAGATCGGCCTTCCTGCCGGGCAGGGTTTGAGCGAGGCGATGGACAAACTGTCCGGAGAGTTTCCCGACGGGGACCATTGTAAGCGGCGCCTCGAGAATCGTCGAAGGCTCGGGTCCATACCCCAGCCAGTGAGGGTCGGGAGGTGCGAGGAAGTGATCCTGTCCTCCCGCCCCCCTGCGCAGAGGGACGATGCTGCTGTCGACCAGAAACCCATGATCGGGGACAAGGCTTGCGATCTGCTCGCCAAAATCGAATCGCCCCATGCGAAAAGCTCTGGGAACAACCCGCAGATTCTCCTGGATGGCCGCCGTCAAGTTGCCCAATTTGGCCCGGAGCAGAGGCATCGGAATCAAGTCGGATGGGACCGGTTCGGGAAAGGGCATCTCCTCTAGCGGTGGAGTGTTCCAGGGGTGAAGATGGGCGCCTATCTCCGCGCGCAGGTCATCGCGCCAGGACAAAAGCACATCCCGGCAGGAAGGGTCGCACGCTACGGGATAGGTGGCCAACAGAGTAAGAGGGAACCCGAATTTTTTACTTATGAATTCGATGCGGCGCAAATGCGGGACATTCTTGAGCCCCGAAGGTTTGCGGGCATACTGCCCGCAAAAAAGCCCCTCTTCTTCCACGTCTATGCTTATCACCAGTTTCAAATGGAATTTGCCTCCGGCCGGCGCCATCCTGAGCGGAAAAGATCTTGTCCTGTGAACATTCCAGTTGGGAATGGCGGACCGTGTACCGAAAGTTATGCAAATAAATAATGCAGAAAAGCGCGGGGGATGGGGGGGCATGAGCCCCCCACACCCCCCTTCGCCGCCGCACGGCTCAGTGTGGCGCTGGCGGCCCCGCGCTTGCGCGTGTAGCCGAAATCCTGCGGGGGTGCGGGGGATCTTTAAAGTGAAAAAACTTTCCCCCCCTCTTTTGAGCTTTCGCAATTTGCAGAATTTTGCGCACACAATCGAATGGCTCCAGTATATCAACACCTCAACCCGATTAACATTAAGTTTATCGGTTTTGCCGGGCCGTTTCGCGCTTCAGGCCTATGATCCTGGATTATGCGTGAGCAAGCTTGAAAATTATGCTGCATTCATATTAACCATCTGATATTTACGGCTCAAATCCTTAAGAGGGAAGGAGAGCCGTATGAGCGCGGTTGGTGACAAACACAGAGGGACCATAAGGTCGGATTTCAGGCTCATCAGGCAAACGCGTACCTGTGGTTTGGATTTTTGCCCCGAAGGGGCTTAATAAATCAGCCCGGGAGTCAGTCCCGCGCCTCGCGGGACGCCACCCCGGGTATGGACGCACACAAACCGATTTTACCCTGAAAGGGTTACATAAAATCCGCCACACTCATGTCTGTCCGGAGATTGAGGCGTTTTGCCGGGAATCCTTTGCTGGATGAACCTGATTTCAAAACGGCTTATAGGGAGTCTGGTGACAAGGAGCCAAACACGATGTTCTTAAAGCAGTTGCAATTTGCTCGGGGGCTGAAATGAAGCAAGCCAATGCAGAGAAACTGGAGTGCCCGGGCTCATTTCAACCTTACCTGATATGGATATTTGCTATTCTGCTTGCTGTGCCCGTCGCCGTCTTCCTGCGGCCAGGCTTTTTTTTCGTTTGGGATGACTGGACGGCATTGTTGCAACTGACCCACGACACGTTCTGGAATTATGTTACTCAGGCTGATGGCGAGCAATGGTTCCCAACTTTCCGTCTCCTGTATTTTTCCATGGTAAAGGTTTTTGGCGAAAGTTACAGCCTCATGCTTCTCCTTAGTTGCATGGCCGCCGGTATCAATGCCTTCCTGATTTTCCTCTTTTTAAGGCGCCGTTGGCCGGACGGGACATCTCTCACTTTCAGCCTCCTGTATGCGATGGCCTCTGTTCACAAACAGTCCGCCTGGATGGCGTATTTGATCAACTACGAAATCAGCCTGGGGTTTTTCCTCGGCGCACTGGTTCTGACGGACCGCTACATCCGGTCTCCGTCTTTTCTTCTGCTGGTGGGGATCGGTCTGTGTGAATGGTTTTCCATAACTGCGCATAATTTCGCTCTCATGAGCGTGGGCGCCATACCGCTCTATGCGCTCCTTGCGGGCGGAGAGCGCAACCGGCGGGAATTTTGGCGACTGGCGTTCGCCACAGGGCTTATTTACCTGCTGTTCACTATTGGATATCTCACCTACGCAGGGAAGGCAGGGGCTTCCAGCCAGAACCATGAGATCCTTTCCAACCTGCCGGGGCCAGCCTTCCTGGTGTACTGGTTTTACGGATCTTTCCTTTATCCGGTCTGCTATCTATTTGGAGGGGGTCTCGGACCTGTCGCCACTGCTGTCGTTGGCGCTGTCTTGCTCGCCGCATCGTTGTTTCTCATTTTCTTCAGAGGGGCGCGGGAGGAAAAGCGCCTGGCGCTGTGGGCCCTTCTTTTCAATGCCCTGCCTTTCATCCTGGTAGGCCTTGCCCGCTACAAATTCTCCCTCATCCAGGCAGGGAACCCGAGATACGGGATTTTCACGCTGGTGGGAGCCGTTATCCTTATGGTCACGGCATGGCGCATCGTCGCAAGGCACATCCGCTCAGGGTTGCTTAACCGGGTGCTTCCAGTGCTTTTTCTGGTTGTCCTGTTTGCCGGGCAAGCCTTGAACATCCTTCTTTCTGAACACCATTTCAGGAATACGGCCGCGACTGCGCTCAGGTGCTATCAGGAACTGGACGCCGGAGTGACTTCGCCCGAGTCCGCCGGCGGGCAGGACCGCAAGTTCTGCACGGACGAGGTGCACCCCTTTCTCACCCGCAATCAGGCGATGGCAATCCGGAATCTTCTCAAACACAATTGCTCCTCACCTTGAGATGCATAATACGAAACGGTTCTTTCGGGGAGGGCTTTATTGCCCACCCTCCCGTTACCCCCCTTTTCTATACGTTATAAGTGGCCGTGCTCTCTACTCACGACCGTCCGCTGACTGATTGTTTTTCTCTGGCCACTGGCCACTGTTCACTCATCGCGGAGCGATGCGGGGGCAGGGGGGATTTTAATTTGAAAGCTTTTTCTGCTCCTCGCGCAGCGATAGAACCATTCACGATCATTGCAACGTTCGGCCGGTGAAAGTTATCAAAAGCACCTTGCGATTTAGCCCCAATAGTTTAGGATATCCCGTTGTCAATAGGTGCGCGGGGAATCCTGTCCATAGCCATTGCCGGGCCATTTAGGAGCGGCGCTGAGGTGGCGCGTACTATATACCCCGGCGCAATAACAAAACCGAATTGCCCAGCGCCGCACCGGAGGTGGCGCCCAGCGAGGAACGCTGCGCCGCTCTCCACGCCCCGCGAGGTGCCGCGTTCTGCCTCACGCGCTTGCGCGTGTGGCAGAGATCCCGGGGGCGCGGGGGAAAGTCCCCCGCTCTTTTAGTTAGTTCAATCTTGAACGCAACTCGGTATTGGAGGGACCGGCTTAAGGTGCAGGCATGACAAAAAGAAATGCTGTTGGGATCGGAGCGGTCATAAAGTGCTTCCACAGGCTTGCCCCTCATCCCTGGATATGGACCAAACTCGCAGGTCTTCAATACGAAAAGGGGCTTTTCAGCGTATTCAGTCCCGGAGACAGGGAAGGGAATGCCAAAAAAATACGCCAGCTCAGCTTCCGGATAACCGATTTGTGCAACCTGCGCTGCATTACGTGCGGCCAATGGGGAAAAGGCGGCTTTTTGCGCGACAAAGATCTGAAGGAACTCAAAAGGCGCGAAGTCCCTCTTTCCCGCTACGTGGAGATTCTAACCGACCTGGTAAAACATGGGCATCGTCCTTTGGTTTACCTATGGGGAGGCGAGCCCATGCTGTACCAGGGGAGCCTTCCTTTAATTGAAAAAGCCGCAGGAATGGGACTGCCGGTTTCTATCGCCACTAACGGCACGTCCATCGCTTCGGCGGCTTCCCAACTGGTCAGGGCGCCTCTTTTTCTTCTCCAGATTTCCATTGACGGCCACTGCGCGGAGGTGCACAACGCCATTCGTCCCGCAGTGGGAGGAATAGACAACTTCGCGCAGATCGAGTCCGGCCTGGCCGCAGTGCACCGCGAGCGCCGTGCGGGGAGGAGCAATCTGCCGCTGATCGTATCTCTTACCACCATCTCCCGTGAAAATGCACATTCTCTGGCGGATATCTATCGGGCATTCAAGGACAGGGTGGATCTGTTTGTCTTTTATCTCTCCTGGTGGATAGACCCGGCCGGCGCACAGGCCCACGAGCGTGACTTCATGCGCCGCTTCGGGTTCACTCCCACTTTGCATCGAGGCTGGATAGCCAACTGGAAACCCGACGATTATGAGGCCTTGAATGCTCAAATTGAGGCCTTGAGGACCGGGGCCGGGTCCCGGGATAATCCTCCCGTCGTATTTATTCCCAACATCACGGGGGTCGATAACCTTAAGAGTTATTACACGGATCACTCGAATAGATTCGGGTTCGACCGGTGCGTATCGATCTTTCAGGCCGTTGAGGTGGACAGCAACGGCAACCTGTCGCCCTGCAGGGACTATCACGACTATGTGGTGGGCAACATCAAGGATGCGACTGTCACTGAATTGTGGAACTCTCCGAAATACCGCGAATTCCGGCGAAGTATTTCCGGAGAAGGACCGATGCCCGTCTGTTCGCGCTGCTGCGGCATGATGGGCTATTGAAATATACGACGAACGGGACATCTCCCTTTCCCTCGAGAACTGCATACACCACAGTTCATTATGTCCCTTTGGAACACCCTGAAACCATAAAAAGGAGCGCCGATATCCCCCCTTTTCAAAAGGGGGGCAGGGGGGATTTGGTTAGCTTTTTCTGACCACTGTCCACTGACCACTGCTCTCTGTCCACTGACCACTGTTCACACATCGCGGAGCGATGCATCTTTTTTTGCTCCCTGCTCCTCGCTCAGTCCTCAGTCCTCTCTGCTCCCCGTTCCGCTTCCTTTTCTTTAAATTAACGTAAGAACTGCTATATGCCGATGTATTCGATATGGCATGATAAGCTGTTGCGTGCCGATTCCCGGTATCGCCGTTAGAGATGCCAGCAAAGGATGCGTGCATGACGGGCCTCCAGCCGGGCGCCTGCAGAACTGCGCGAATTCGGTCTTATGAGCATGGAAGACACTGAACAAAAAATCATCCGCCAACTCGAATCGGGCTACGCGCTGCCGCCATTGTCGGCGCTCGCGGTCAAGCTCCTGGAGCTTGCATCCGACGAGGACGCCTCGATCGAACAGATGGTCATGCTGATCGAAAAAGACCCCTCGCTGACCGTTCGCCTCTTGAATCTTGCAAACAGCTCATCCTTTGCAGCCGCCCGTTCCGTTGCCACACTGTCCAATGCCGTTATGAGGCTGGGGTCCAACCAGGTAAAACTAATGGCCCTGTCCATTTCGCTTCGGGGGGCCTTTCCCATGGGCCGGGTCGAGCAGTTCGACTATGAAATGTTCTGGCGCGTCTCCCTGTACCGGGGACTGATCGCCAGAGCGCTTGCCCGGCGCTCCGGGGCCGTTGACCCCGAAGAGGCCTTTCTGAGTGCCATGATCCTTGAAATAGGGCTGCCCATTCTCTTCGATCTGTTCATCAAGGGCCGGTCCGGCCTGTTTGAACTGAACCTGGAGCCGCTCGGCGAACTCCTGGCAAACGAGAGGGCCGCCTATGGTATTGACCATCGGCAGGTTGGTGCGGCCGCGTTGAGGTTCTGGAGGTTCCCCGGTCACATCGTTGCGTGCCAGCGGCTTTACGGAGAGGCTGCACGAATCCCGGGCAATTCGGTTTTGTGCGCACTGTGCGATTTGGCGAGACTCTTTTCGAAGATTCTTCTCAAGAGGCCGGGAGCATTTGGCGCCTTTTACGCTGAGGCAGGGAGAATCCTCGGGCTCAGCTATGAAGACATCCATGACATTGTCGTTGAAACCTTCGCAGAGGTTGAGGCCATCGCCTGGGCCCTCAAGCTGGAGATAGACAAAGAAAAGGACCTCATGGATGTCATGGAAAAAGCTAACCGTGCATTGGTGAAGATTTCCCGGAAGATTTCGCAATTCTCGGCAGACCATGTTCGGGAAAACCTGCCTTCTTTCGCCTCCATCGACCAGAAGGAAAAAATGGTGACCGACACTCTGCAGGCGGTTGCGCACGAGATACGAAATCCCCTCACGGCTGTAGGCGGCTTCGCCAGGCGATTGGCCGTTTCCCTTGACCCCGGTTCCGAATCGGGCAAGTATGCCAAGGCAATTCTGGAAGAGGCGCTTAGACTCGAGGAAGTCCTGTCCAAAATGCCCGGCGACTTGACACCGCTGGATCATAACTGATCCCAACCATATCGATTGACAATCCGGCATCTTCAGGCGACAATACAAAAATACTCGTTCCAGTGTCCCGGGAATAAGATTCCTGCGGAGTAGTTCGAGAGCGTAAGGAACTGTTCACTGCCCACTGTTCACTCATCGCGGAGCGATGCGGGGGGCAGGGGGGATTTTAGGGCGGAAGCGTATCCATCTACCGCCTTTGGTCATGGATAGGTCAGGGATAAAGTCAAGATCGTTCCTGTCTGTGCCACCGCCGAGCAATCTCTACGCTCCGCGGGGCGTGGCGGTCCCACCGCCCGGAAAGAAGCAAAATCATGACAAATTCCCCTCGAGGCGGGTTCAATTCATTTCGCAAATCCGTGAGGCAGGTAGGTGCGTTGCCTCGAACGGTCAAGAAGAGTTCCATTGAGGTCTGGAGACCCAAGCTCAACGATCGAGTGCAGATACCCAACGGAGTCGGGACCGTGGTGGAGATCTCGGGGGACATGTATTTAGTCGATCTGGAGAACCAGCTTGCAAAAGTATGGGAGCGGCTTACCTCCATCAAACTTCCAAAATAGCGCCCATCCGGGTACCGTAAGCTGCATACACAGGAGACTTATTATGGAGATTCCGCACGCCTTGGTGAAAGATTTGCGTTCCACGGGGTACTTTTTTGAAGAACTGAGGAATTATTCTCAAGGTCCGGAAATACCCGTTACAACTTATTGCGCCGATTTGGCAATTCCATACCTTGTCAAACTGTCCGAATCCTACGACAGGTCCGGCAAGCCTGATAAAAGCAGAATCTTGAGGCTTGCAATCAAGCATTTGTCAGATCCGGGTGATTATGAAGTAGTGGATTCCATTTTTGGACTAAAGAAAGTAGCTCAATCTGAAATTGACCAAACAGGCAAGGCAGTTCTTCAAAATCAGTCCGATAAACCCAAGTCTTTGGCCAATCGCCAAAGGTTGGAATCTGCGGAACTTGTTGTAAAGCTGCTCGTGAATATAATTAAGATGTTCAAATTGGCTGAACCCAACGCTAAGCAGAGAAAAGCCGATGGGGTGGAGAACCCCGTTGGTGACGCCATAGTCGAGAGCTGGGCGGTCTTGGGACTGACGGGCATTTAGGCTCATCCGGCGAACGCAAACCTGTCATTCGGATTTTTGCCCCAAAGGGGCCGCATAATATAGCCCGGGGTCAGTCCCTCGCCTCACGGGACGCCACCCCGGGGGCGGGCGAGAGAAAAAAGGCTCATCCGGCAAACGCGTGTCTGTGGTTTGGATTTTTGCCCCAAAGGGGGCGCATAATATAGCCCGGGGTCAGTCCCTCGCCTCACGGGACGCCACCCCGGGGGCGGTTGAGAGAAAAAAGTGTGCCATACCTTGCTTTTTTCGCTAAGAGGCGCTACGATGCCCCGATAAATATGAACAAGTGCTGTTGAATTGAGTTGTTTGGGGAGTCGCCTTACTGGAACGATTCTTAAGTAGCTCCTAGGCCGCACCAAAAAAAATCAGAAAAGGATCAAAGATGGCAGAAGGCAAAGTAAAGTGGTTCAATGAGAGCAAGGGGTTTGGATTTATTGAAAGAGAAGGCGGGAGTGACTTATTTGTTCATTTCTCCGCGATTGAAGGCAGCGGATTCAAGTCCCTGAGCGAAGGCGATCTGGTGAGCTTTGTCGAGGAAAAAGGTACAAAGGGCCCCCAGGCGACGAAAGTGAAAAAGCTTTAGCCTCAGTAGGGAAATTTTCGTCTAATCTACGATGGAAGAAAGAGCCGGAGTAAATCTCCGGCTTTTATCTTTATAAGGGGAAGCTGCTCAAAGCGGAAACAGAGGAGAGCGAATATGAATATTCATGTGGGCAATCTGGCCTTCAATGTCACCGAGGATGATTTAAGGTCCATTTTCTCC
>JBKQTS010000127.1:0-27934 GCA_052143075.1 Syntrophobacteraceae bacterium
AAGGCATTTTTCGCCATGGCAAGGAAATCAAGGGTTTGCGCGGAGGCGTACATAGGTACGCCGCACAAGAAAACCCGAAGATTGACACAGCCAGGGTGGAAAAGGGCACTTTCCGGATGGAAACTACCTCGCTTCCGGGTCGCAGAATGGATGGACTGTCGCAGGGTGAGTGTCTGTGCCGGATTGTTTTTGATTAGCAGTTCGTTATATCTTGCTTAACATAACGACATTTTTGCGGTATGAGATCAACTGTAAGTTTTTCCCCTATTGAAAACCGGGTCTTCTTTTTGGGCCCGGTTTTTTTATTTTTCCTCTTTTGACCCATAAGTGAACAGGTCCCGGAAAAGCTCATCGGCAGAAGCCCTTGTGAGGTCATGGAGCTTTTCAAATCTTTCTATGATTTCTCCGGCGAAGGGCGTAAGTTTGGAGCCCCCTCCCCTGAGACCTCCGGTTTTTCTGTCAAGCAGGTCTCGTCCCAATCTTTTCTCGGTTGCCCTGATTTTTCCCCAAACGGCGCGGTAGCTCATTTGAAGTTCCTGGGCAGCCGCGTGAATAGAGCCGTGTCGTGTCACGGCCTGCAATATATAGAGGCGGCCTGTCCCGAAAACCACCTGCCCGTTTTCGTCTTCGATCCAGACTTTAGATTTTACAGAAAGATTCAGAGGATTTGACATCGCTTTGTTTGAAACCTTTCCTGTGCGTATAAGCGTTCACCGGCGAGAAAACTGTTGACCTCAATGACGGAAAGATTGAAAGCTCAATCATCATAAAACTCTTGCATGGCATCAGAGTAATGCCCGTTTTCGCCGTAAATGTAAAAAGGCTGTTCGACCTTGAGTTCTTCGCCCCCGCCTTTGTGGCATTCAAGGTGAACAAGCCGGCTGGAACCGCGCGGATACGAGTAGATGATCGTCAGCCGCTTCGGGCTGAAACCGTGGTCGAGAGCAGAGCGCAGCAGGTTTGGGAGCCGGGTCGCAGGATAGACAAGGGCAACTCGCGCGCCCACTCTGAGCAGGTGCCGCGCAGCCTCGAAGACATCGGCTACGGTCACAGTGAGTTCGTGGCGTGCAACGGCTTTTTGCCTGTCAGGGTTCATGCGGCCGGTACCTGGCTTTCTGTATGGAGGATTGCTGAGTGCCAGGTCAAAGCTGCCGGCCTCAAACCCGGATGAAATCTCACGAATATCCAACTGGTGAATCTCTATGCAGCCGCCAAAATTATTTTCGTTGACGTTTTTTCTGGCAAGCTCGGCGAGTTCCGGCTGAATCTCCACCCCGGCAATTTTGCGCTCTGTCCTGGCCCGATATGCCAGCAGGAGCGGTATCACACCACAGCCAGTCCCGAGATCTATCACGCGGTCCTCTTTTCTTATACGGGTAAGGCTGGCCAGCAGGACTGCATCAAGTGAAAAACGGTAACCTTTTTGTTCCTGGCAGACGCTTAATTTTCCGCCAAAAAGGGCATCACAGGTTTGGGGGCGTTTCTCTTTCAAAATCTTCGAAGTCAATAAATTTCCTCGTCGGTTGAAAGAGGGTTTATCACCAGTCCGGATATTACCTTCGGATAAAAGTAGGTGGACTTATGGGGCATTATGAGACCTGCGCTTGCAATTTCACCGACCTGTTCGATTCGTGTGTGATTTATGAAAAAGCCCGCGTCGAATCTGTGGGATTTGACCGCGTTGAGAGCTTCAGCAAAATCATGCATGAAACTAATATTGCGTTCATTTGCTAGGAACTGGTCCGAGAGCCCGAGAATGTCCCTGAGCACTACCTGGTCAAGCACGACGACATCAAGCGTTCTCAGCGGCAAAGGTGTCCCTTGCTGAGCTAGCAAAGATGAAACCATATCTCTGTTCGCCGTGAGCACATAGACGCTTGCCGCATCTTTGCAATAGAAACCGATTGTCGTATCCTTCCTCAAGCCTCCAGCCCTGATTGCCTCTTTCCATCTCAGTTCGCCGCCATTTTCAGACTCAAAGCGCTCGACATGAAAATAGTTTTTCGCTCTTTCTACAAGCCGCTCACAGGCCCCCTGGCCGAGGTTTCTCAAGAGCCGGTGAGTGGGCAAAATGGTCAGCCCGGGTTCGTTCATATCCGTAAGGTATACCATTATGAACTCGTAGGGGGCATTAGGGTTCCCGCTGCCGTAGCGCTCCCTGAGGGCTTTTCTGTAGTTCAGCGCGGTTTCGTAGCGATGGTGGCCGTCGGCAATAAAAATCGGCTTGTCCAGCGTGAGCTTGCGGACTTCCTCCAGGACCGGCCGGTCCGTTACAGGC
Organism: Syntrophobacteraceae bacterium; assembly: GCA_052143075.1. Classification (GTDB taxonomy): domain Bacteria; phylum Desulfobacterota; class Syntrophobacteria; order Syntrophobacterales; family Syntrophobacteraceae; genus SbD1. The sequence continues at coordinate 2,279 of JBKQTS010000127.1, forward strand.
CAAAGCCTGTGAGTCATACCGGCGAAATCCGTAAACGAGACCACAGGGCCTCCTCGTCTCCCGGAAGCAAGAGTGGAGTAGGCCTCTTCCTTCGAATCCGGATAAAGCGCGAATACTGGACTCAGGTTTGCATTGCAGGCCAGCATGAGGGCCAGGCGCTCATCTTTTATGGTCTGGAAAGTTTTCTCATGGGGGCGGACCCTGCCTGATGAAAAATCCTCGAGCCGCAGGGCGCAAATGAAGCCTTTGCGGGTTTTGACCGGTTCGGAACCGTTCTTATAGTCCAGTTCGTAACAGTAAATGGACGGCTTCGGGTAGCGCACGAGAATTCCCTGATGCTTCCATTGCTTCATCCATGCTGCCGCTCTTGTATGAGGATTAACCTCGCTGGAGTCTTCCGGCGTCGGCAATCCCAGTTCCAGGCGGATGAAATTGTATGGACTTCTTTCGTGAAAGGTCTGCTGTTCCTCAGGGGATATAACGTCGTAAGGAGGAATAACCACCTGAGCGAGGTCGGGAACCATTTCCTGGTTATAGTGCAATCCCCTGAAGGGAGCGATTTCAGCCATGAGCTTTGAAGGTCCTTTCTGCCGGTATGCTTTCGAGCAACGAGCGTTGGTAATGAGGACATTTTTGCTAACACAGGTTGGGTCGTTTTACAAACTGAAATAGAATATCGAAGGGGTCGGAGGCGGAACTCGTTGTTCGGAAGCCGTCAACGGGGGTGTGATTTTTGATCACTTGTTAGCCGTATTAAATTATTATAACTCGACTGAGCGATTCTATCTTGAGAAGGCCCGCAGTTTTTTGAGTAATAGGCCTTGCTCTGCGCGAAGCGGGGAATTTCACCGGGGGCGGATACGAGACCCTGATTTTTCCATTTGGAGGTAATCAGGATGAATTGGGAATTCCTGATCAACGAAAACACTATTGCCTGCCTGCTTCCCGATACATATGCACATTACCAAAGACCTTTTCAGGGCGCTCTCACCCTGTTCCTCGAAGGGCTCTCCGCCCAACGTCAGGAGGCTATTGCTATGGAACAGGCAAAGCTCCCCCCAACCGCGACTACATTTCAACGCTTAGTCCTGTTGGCTCGGAGCTGCCCTGTGTTGCACAAACTTGGCCAAACTCTGGCTAGAGACCGGACTCTGTCCGCCGAGTTGAGATGGTGGCTTCAACAACTTGAATCTCTCGCGCCCTCAATTACCTTCGAAGCCGTTGAGAGCGCTCTAACGCAAGAACTCGGCCCGCTCGATCGCCTTGGGGTGACTCTCCTGCCTCCTGTGCTGGCGGAAGCGAGTGTTGCCGTTGTGGTTCCTTTTCATTTTTCAGGGGGGGAAGTGCCTCTGAATGCAGTGTTCAAGGTACTAAAACCCGGGATAGAAGATCGTCTTGAAGAAGATCTCGACATGTTGGAGCGAGTGGGATCGTTTCTGGATCAGAGATGCGATGATTTGCGAATTCCGCATCTTGACTACCGCGAGTCATTCGAATTGGTGCGGGACAAGCTCCAGTACGAAGTCCAGCTTGACAATGAACAGCACAACGTCTCTTTGGCGCGCGAATTCCACATAGGAGATCCCCTGGTTCAGATTCCAATTGTGCTGTTCGATCTGTGCACACCCCGGATCACCGCTATGGAACGGGTGATCGGGCAAAAGGTAACCGAATGCTGCCAGGATTCCTGGAGTGAGAAGCTGCGAATGGCCAAGCTCATCATCGAAACGTTGATTGCTCGGCCGATCTTTTCAAGAGCTGCTCAAGCGCTGTTTCATGGAGATCCGCACGCTGGGAACCTCTTCTCTACGAAGGACCGTCGCTTAGCCATTCTGGACTGGAGTCTGGTCGGCTTGCTTTGTGAGCCCGAGCGCATCTCGATCATGCAAATCATGTTGGCGGCGATGGCTTTCCGCGCGGAAAGAATCGTCGCTGTTCTCAGCGGACTCTCTAAGCGGCAACCCGTCGACCTGCCGGCCCTCAGGGCTATCGTTTACAAATGGATCGGGCATATACGAGATGGACATCTGCCGGGATTCACAGCGCTGACGAGCCTGCTTGATGAGGCGGTCCAGAACGCTGGTCTGGGCTTCGGAGCAGACCTCATGACGTTTCGGAAGGCTCTCCTTATGGTCGAGGGTGTGGTCACCGACATGGCAGGCGGAAGCTGGCTGATCGATCAAGTGCTTCTGAACGAGTTCGTCTTCCATTTTTCTGCCGAATGGCCCTGGCGGTTCTTGGCGTCACCGGATTCCCGCTCATTTGCCACTCGAATCTCTAACACGGATTTGGCCGAACTGATGCTGAACTTGCCGTGGATGGCCATCCGATTTTAGCTGGATCACAACCATGGTCGCGGAACTATAAACACCGCTTCGCTTTTGGGATCTGTCTCAATCTACCCACCGCATCTTTCTACCAGAAGGGCCCGCCGTCTTCGAACAGGCGCTTGCCGGCCGAATCGGCAGAAACGATCCCGGAAAAATCGGCCGTAATTTGGGGCGCGCCTATATAGTCTATAATGCGGCAAGCGAGGTCCATCCAGCGAGTGGAAGAATCCATGATGGCCCGGTCGCTGCTCGCGGCAATGCACCTGTCGAAGGGAAATTCGCACTCCGGGACAGGTGTGGCCCTTGCTCCCCCTGAAATCCCTTCCCTGATGAGTCTGCTGCGATAGATGGCCGAAAGCTCACCGCTCCGGCTCATTGGTTCGTCGAAAAGGAAAAGAACCTCACCGGGCGGAAATTCCTCGAAAAACCTGAACACCATGTCCATGGCCACATTGCTCGTCTCGGTCATGCGGTACCTGTAGGACAGGCCGGCAAGGTCCCTCAGCGCGCCGTCATTTGCCTTGAGCAGCGGCCTGTTTTCAATGTAGCTCTCGATAGTAATCTGTACGTTATGGCCGTCCACGACAAGCAGTTCCTGCTGCCAGCCCGGCCCCATTTCGCGTTTTTTGCGCCTGGCGAGGGCCTCCTTTTGGCTGAACAGCCCTCGGCTGAGCAGCATGCGTTCCAGTGCATCCAAATTATACCGATTTCCCGTAAGATCGAGGGCGGCCGTTCTCGGATAGGATTTGTTCAAAAGAAAAAAGAAATCGGCGGCTGCCTGGTACATGAGCCATTTTCGCATTGAGCTTAGCATCTCTGCACTTTTTCACTCATTCGGCAGCAGGCGGCAGGACAGGCTCCTCCGTATTACGCAACTCCCGCCGGAGCACCTTGCCCACAATGGTCATGGGCAGCGAATCCCTGAACTCGACCTCTTTGGGGACCTTGTAAGGCGCCAGCTTTTCTCGACACCAGTCGAGGATTTCTTGCCGGGTGAGTGTTTCACCCTGCTTTGGAACGATGAAGACTTTGACCGCCTCTCCTTTTTGCGGATGGGGCACCCCGATAGCCGCAGCCTCCCGCACCTTGGGGTGCTCGTAGAGCACTTCCTCTATCTCGCGCGGATAGATATTGTACCCGCCTGATATCACCATGTCTTTTTTGCGGTCCACGATGAAGACATAACCGGAACTATCCATGGTAGCAAGATCTCCGGTATAGAGCCATCCGTTCCGGAGGGAATCCAGGGTTTCCTTTTCATTTTTCCAGTAGCCCTTCATCACCTGTGGCCCGCGAACGATTAGTTCGCCGATCTGGCCTGCCGGCATCTCCATGGTTCGGGTTTCCGGATCGACTATACGGCAATCAGTGTCGGGCAGTGCGATCCCGATCGAGCCGGGTTTGCGCGTCCCCTCTATAGGGTTTGCGTGCGTAACAGGACTGGCTTCGGAGAGGCCGTATCCTTCGACGATTTTGCTACCCGTTTTCTGTTCGAACCTGCGCATAACCTCGACCGGCATCGGGGCAGCCCCGGTGACACAGACCCGGATCGAAGTAAGGTCGAAAGAATCTATTTTCGGATGAGCCATCAGTGCGATGTAGATTGCCGGGACCCCCGGAAACATTGTCGGCCGCTTCTTCCTGATAGTCTTTATGAGTTCGTCGGTATCGAAGCGCGGCATTACGATGATCGAGTAACCGGCGTAGATGGCGAGGTTGAGAGCCACTGTCATGCCGAACACGTGAAAAAAGGGCAGTACACCCAAAATACGCTCTTTGCCATACTCTAGATCAGGAAGCCACGACACGAGCTGCAAAACGTTTGACAAAATGTTTCTGTGAGTGAGCATCGCGCCTTTGGAAATCCCGGTTGTCCCTCCAGTGTACTGAAGCAGGGCCACACTGTCGGGATGCGCTGCACAGGGAATTGGATCGGGCCTGTTCTCATGGATCATCTTTTGTAGGCTGAAGACATGACTTCCGTCGTAGGGGACGGAGGTGAACAGCTTTTTGAAGCGGGCCTGAACCGGATAGAGATACCGGAGAGGGAAGGGCAGGTAGTCCTTTATGCTGGTTGCTATGGTCGTGCGGATTCCCGTTTTGGGCAGGACCTTTTCAACTTTCGGGTAGAGATGGTCTAGAGTAAACAGTATTTCCGCATCGGAGTCCGTCCACTGATGAACGAGCTCGCGTTCCACATAGAGCGGATTCGTCATAATGACTATCGCTCCCAGCCAGAGTGCGGCGTAATACGCTATTATACACTGGGGAGTGTTCGGGAGCATTATGGCTACTTTGCTACCTTCGCCCACTTCCATCCGCTTAAGACCGTTCGCCAGCCGGAGCACATGGTCCCATAATTGGCGGTAGGTGAGCCTATGGCCGAAGAAGTCGGTTGCGATACTGTCGGCAAAGAGTCTGGCGTTTTGCTCCAGGATAAGGGGCAGGCACGTTTCAGGATACTCCCGTGACAACGGAACCTCCGGGTCATAACTCTTGTGCCAGATTCGGTCCATTCGTTTTCCCCCGGGCTGTCAAGTTTCATTTGAGTTCGTGGACAATGCCGGTTACCATCCGCCTTCTATTGGCATGAGGAAGGCATATTTTACATCTTTTCTTAGCAGGACCCATTAAAATTAAATGTGCATTGCATTTATGCATGAGTCCGGGTTTGGCTCACTCCGGCTCAAACTCCGGAGAACCGTGGGTCGAGCGGAGTGCAGCCCACCAAGTCTGGTGAACAAGTGCCGGGCGCACACGACACGAAAAAACGCTCCTTAGCTTCATTACTATTGAAGGGTTCTCCAACCTCTTTTCCCATGGCCCTATCCAGGTCAAGTATCCAGAGAATTTTTTTTTACACTCGGTTGCAGGCCACTCTTTGTTAACACATCTTCTTATGTTAAGATTTCACGCTGTAAGTTCATGCTAGACTAATCTATGCCGCTCAGATGTACACCCCTGATCCCCATGGAGCCTGGATAAAATATGATGAGCCCTCACATAAAGGTTCTTCTCATCGCTGATGATGAGGACGACTACATAGTCGTGCGGGACCTGCTCTCAGCTATCTCTTCCATAGAATTCATCCTGAAGTGGGTTTCGGATTACGAGGCTGCACTCGATGCAATCCTTTCAAGCGAGTTCGATGTCTGCCTGCTGGACTACCGGCTTAAGGAGCGAAATGGGCTGGAACTCTTGCAAGAGGCCGTAAGCCGTAGCGCTATGACTCCGATAGTTTTTCTCACAGGCCAGGGAGGCTACGATCTGGATCTCGAGGCCATGAGCAAGGGAGCAGCCGATTGGCTTGATAAAGGCGAGCTGAGCTCCACCATTCTTGAGCGCTCCATCCGCTATGCGATAGAACGGCAGCGCAAGGGGGGGGAGATGATTAAAGCCAAAAGGGTGATCCAGGCGCTGAGTGAGTGTAATCATGCAGTGATCCACATCGAAGATGAGTTTGAGCTGCTGCGCGCGATTTGTCACATTGTGGTGGATGTGGGTGGTTACAGGATGGCATGGGTGGGATATGCCGAAGAGGACCCGGATCAAACGGTCACACCTGTCGCTAAATACGGCTATGAGAAAGATTATCTTGGGACGATCAAGGTCACATGGAAAGATGCCGAGATGGGAAGGGGTCCTGCGGGTACCTGTATCCGCACTGGCGTTCCCAGCATCGTTAGTTCTGTTGGTAATCAAGGGGAGTTTGCACCCTGGCAAGTGGAGGCTTCAAAGCGAGGCTATGCTTCAATCATAGGTCTCCCCCTGCTTCTCGATGGACGAAGGCTGGGAGCACTTACCATCTATTCCTCGGAAACTGATGCTTTCGATTCGGAAGCAGCAGAATTCCTCGTGAAATTATCGGGTAATCTTTCTTATGGCATAGGGGTGCTAAGGCTGCGTAAAGCTCGAATGCAGGCTGAAGAATCGCTAAAGGAAGCCAATCTTGATCTGGAAAGGCGGGTAGATGAGCGTACTGCCGAACTGATTAAAGTCAATGCGGAACTTACGAGAGAGGTCGAGGAACGCAGGCAGGCCGAGGATGCGCTGCGGCTTAGCGAAAGGAGTCTTAGCAGAGCGGAGTTGGTGGCCCGCTTCGGCAACTGGGCCTTTATTCTGGGGTGCGATAAGGTGGAGGCCTCAGAGGGTGCAAGAATCATTTACGGGTTGGAGGGCAGCGAGTGGTCAATACCCAAAATACAGAGGATCTCCCTCCCGGAGCATCGCGGAATGCTCGACAAGGCCCTTGATGGACTGATCGAAGAGGGCAAACCGTATAATGTGGAATTTAAGATCCGCAGGCCGGCCGACGGGAAGATCATAGATATCCATTCCATAGCGGAATATTCCCCCGAAAAGCGAGTGGTGTTCGGCGTCATACAGGATATCACTGAACGTAAGCAGATGGAGAAAGCGCTCTTTGCAAGTGAAGAGCGGCTGCGCACTTTGATGAACTCGACTCCGGACATCGTGTGCTTCAAGGATGCCGAGGGGCGTTGGCTCGAGGCAAATGATGCTGAACTTGAGCTCTTTGATCTCAAGGGAGTCGACTATAGGGGAAAGAAGACTGAGGAGCTTGCCGACTTCAGTGAATTTTATCGGGAAGCTCTTCTGGCCTGTGAGGCGACCGATGAACTGGCATTTCAGGAGCGTACGCTAACGCGCGGTGAAGTGATCATTCCGCGTCCTAACGGAACGGCAATGGTCTATGATGTAATCAAGGTTCCACTGTTCCACCCGGATGGAAGGCCCAAATGGATTGTGGTCTTAGGCCGTGACATTACCGACCGCAAAAATGCGGAGGTGGCTCTGCGGGAGAGCGAGGAGTTGTATCGCACGCTTGTCAGCTTATCCCCCGACGCTATCTCTGTGGTGGACCTGAATTGCTTGCTTATTGTCACTTCACCCAGGGCCTTGCAAATGTTTGGAGATTCTTCCGACGACGAGGTTCTTGGACGCAATATATTAGCTTGGGTTGCTCCCGAAGACCAGGGCAAGGCGTCTGCGAATGTACAGCAGCTCCTGACAGAAGGAACACTCACAGATACTGAATACACACTGATAAGGAAGGATGGGACCCGCTTTATCGGAGAGATCAGTGCCGCGGTCATTCGTTCTCCCGACGGCATTCCAACTAGTATTATTATCATCACCCGTGACGTCACCGAGCGGAAGCGGGCCGAGGAGGTACTACGGGAAAGTGAGCAGCGCTTCCGAAGCCTGGTCGAAAATTCCCCCTTTGCCTACCAGGCCCTCGACATCGACGGGTGTTATATTGATGTTAACCAGGAACTCTGCGACCTGCTCGGTTACCGCCCTGACGAACTCCTCGGCAGGAGCTTCGGCGATTTCTGGCCGGAGAACACCCGGACGATCTTCACCCAAGCTTTCGAAACCTTTAAACACGATCGCCAGGTCAGCACCGAACTCCTCCTGATGACCAAAGACGGACGGGAAATCAACGTCATCCTTGAGGGTCGTATTGAGCAAGACAATGACGGCAACTTCCTACGCACGCATTGTATCTTGACGGATATCACAAGCCGCAAACTTGCGGAAATTGCGCTGCGCCAGAGCGAGGAGCGTTTCTCCAGGTTCTTTCGCGCTACTCCCGTCGGCACCAGTATCAGCCGCGTACATGACGGTCAATTTGCCGACGTCAATGATGCATTCCTTAGCTTATTTGGCTACACACGCGAGGAGGTCATCGGTCAAAATCCATTGAAGCTGAAAATGTATGCCAATCCTGAAGACTGGGCGAAGATGGTCGAGATGCTGCAAGAGCAAGGCAGGATACAGGACTTTGAAACCCGGTTGGTCAGGAAATCCGGTGAAATCAGGGATGCTAGTATCTCAGCGGAGATGATCGAGTTGGACGGGCAGCAATATGCACTGGGTCTTACGCACGACATCACCGAGCGCAATAGGGCGAAAACGGAAAAAGAGAAACTGGAGGCACAGTTGTTTCAAGCCCAGAAGATGGAATCGGTGGGGCGGCTGGCCGGCGGCGTGGCGCACGATTTCAACAACATGCTGGGCGTAATCATCGGCCGGGCGGAAATGGCTCTAAATATGGACGCCTCCACTGACGGACTCCAGCACAACCTCCAGGAGATCCTCAATGCGGGCCTGCGTTCAGCGGACCTTACCCGGCAACTGCTGGCTTTTGCCCGCAAACAGACCGCCATCCCGAAGATACTGGATTTGAACTACACGATCTCGGGCATGCTCAAGATGCTCCGGCGCCTCATCGGCGAGGACATCGCCCTGGTCTGGGCGCCGGCACTCGATCTCTGGAAAGTAAAAATTGATCCCTCCCAGGTTGACCAGATTCTGGCCAATCTTGTGGTCAATGCCCGCGATGCCATTTCCGGAGTAGGCACCATCACCATGAAGACCGAGAACGTTGTGATCGATGATTCCGACAGGGCGCAGACCCCTGAATTCATTCCCGGAGAATACGTCCTGCTGACCACGAGCGACACCGGCGAGGGTATGACTAAGGATGTCTGCGAGAAGATCTTCGAGCCTTTTTTTACCACCAAGGAACTGGGCAAGGGAACCGGGCTGGGATTGTCCACAGTCTACGGCATAGTTAAACAAAACGACGGTTTTATTTATGTCGCCAGCCAACCGGGAAAAGGAACCATGTTCAAGATCTACCTGCCGCGGTTCGACTCTGAAACCGCACAGGTCGCCTCTGAGCAGATGGCCGGCAAGCCCCCGACAGGCACCGAAACCATCCTGCTGGTAGAGGACGATGAAGCCATTCTGAACCTCAGCAAGATGATTCTCGAAAACCTGGGCTACACTGTGCTTGCGGCACTGGCTCCGGGAAAGGCCATTCATCTTGTCCAAGATCACCCGGGAGATATTCACCTGCTGATCACCGATGTAGTGATGCCGGAGATGAACGGGCGAGAACTGGCGGGAAAGCTTGGTGCCATCCGGCCGAACCTCAAGTGCCTGTATATGTCAGGCTACAGCGCCGACGTGATAGCGCATCGAGGCATTCTGGACGAAGGAGTAAATTTCATTCAGAAACCTTTCGGCAGCGATGATTTTGCGGAAAGAGTAAGACAAGTGCTGGACCACTTGGAAGTGTGAATGGTGAAGAGTGAAGAGTGAAAATTTCACCCTTCTAACTTCACACTTCTTTGGGTTATTCCTTATGATCGAGTACCTCGCCAAGAGTTGACATTGCAAAGGAACACTCGATCAGGACACGCATCATAAGAACGATGGCAACGGCATTGAGCACTCCGCAGGCGACCCACGCCTGAGCAGCGGCTGACGCGGCTCCCATGGCGGCGAAAAACAGGGTCATGAATATCCCGGCAGGAGTGCAGCGGGGCCAGCCTTTTAAACGGATGAACTGATTTCCGCCGCCGTGCTCTTCTACGGCCATAATCACGCGAACCGAACCCAGCAGGCCTCCACGCAGTTCCAGGTCCCAGCCATCAAAGTCGCCGCCTCGCAGTACGACTGTCCGCAGGGCCCTTACCGCTGCCTCGACCGATTCGAGCCAGGCGATGGGCGAGTGCCACTGTTGGCTCCAGATCGTGAAAGTTTTGGGCCACGGTAGAGGAATCGCTATGCCGGAAGCTACGCCGCATCTGCGCCAGGGGGTCAAACCGAGTTTGATTCTGCCTATCAGGCGCGCCATCGGTTGCATGAGATGGAGAAAAGCGGTGAGCGCCTTTAGCCTGCGCCGCTGTGTTGCCGGGAAGTTGAGGAAAGACAGCCTGGAGGCGCATGATACCGCATGTGCCACCGGCAGGGAGGCGGCCAGAAGGAAAAGAGGGAGCGCCAGAAGAAGGGGGCGCCACTCCAGCCCCAGCAGCGAAAAAAAGCCAAGAACCGCCACTATGACTATCCACTCGGGCATGAGGGGCAGCGACCACAGAAGGCTGGGGGCGGGCTGGTAGATCGATTGAAAAAGAGCGCTGCCCCATGTGCCCTGATAGATTCTGCCACGAAAACAGCCCAGAAGATGTTCAAAGCCCTTAAAATAGATCCTTCCGGCCCAGGGGATATGACCGGCGGCATTGTACTTTTCAGGCCATTTGCGCTCCAGGTAACCTTCGGCCTTCCCGTAGTTCAACTGCTGTTTCCAGTAGCATTTGACGGAATTGCGGCGGTGGTGCCACACCATTGCGGCTGGACAGAAACCGAGTGTCCATCCGCGCTCCAGAAGGCGCCAGCAAAGATCGACGTCGTCTCCGGCGATCCGGAACTGATGGTCGAAACCGCCGATTGCCTCCAAAGCGGCTTTTCGAAAAGCCATGTTGCAGCCCGGAAGGTGCTCGGCTTCGAGGTCGGTCAGAAGGACGTGCATTGGCCCCCCTGGCGCGTTTGCCACGCATTCGGCCACGGGGCCGTCGTCGGCGGGAGGGATATTCGGGCCGCCAACCCCAACGTGATCGGTCGAAAGAAAAGTCGCCGCAAGATAAGTAAGCCACTGCGGGTCAGGAACAGCATCGTCATCGGTATATGCGACAATTTCACCCTTTGCGGCGCGCATTCCGACATTGCGGGCGTTGCTAAGGCCGCCGTTGGGAATGGAAATCACCCTGAATCCGAACTCTTTAGCTATTATCTCAGTGCCGTCGGTGGAACCGTCGTTTACGATGATTACCTCGAAGTTGGGATAATCGACCCTTCGGAGGCCTTCAAGGCAGGCGCGGATTGTCCGCTTCCCGTTGTAAGTGCAGACGACAACCGAAATGCTCGGCCAGTTTAGATCGGCAGGGAAGGGGACTTGGGCGTAAGCCTTGCTGACGCTTGCCAGCGATGGCTTGGGATTGCGGTTTCGGTCGGTCAACCCGAACCCCCAGTCTTCGATATCAAAGCCACCCCTGTGCCATTCATCGGTCCAGGAAAAGACAAAAATACCGGAACACCCGGTCGCAAAAGTTGACCTGATCTGCCACTCCAGCGTCGAAGCCTGAGCGTCCTGGCCGTTTCGCATGCTGTCCAGACCGATTTCGGCCATAACCAGCGGCTTTTCGCCTGCAAGGTTCTGAAGGCGCGCCAGGTATCCTTCAAGCTTTTCCCTGGTTTCAAGATATACGTTGAAGGAGACGAAATCGACAAAGGGAAGTTCCAGGTATTCCGTCGTGGGAAAGTTCACGTAAGTTACCAGAGCCTCAGGGTCAACCTCTTTGACCGCTTTATACAGCCGCTCGAGGAAAGACTCAATGCGCCGACGCCCATGCCAGCGCACAATCGAAGAGGGAATCTCGTTGCCGATAGTAAAGCAAAGCACGGCGGCATGTCCGGCGCATGCCTTTACGCCTTCGCGCACCCTGTGCTCGATATCTTTCGCCAGTTTCTTGTCATCCAGAAACGTAATGTGCTCTTCCCACGGCAGCCCGATCATGACGCGCAGGTTGTGCTTCAGTGCTATATCAAGAAGCCATCTGGGAGGCACGGTGTAGGTTCGGACCGCATTGATGCCGCTTGAGGCCATTTGCGCGAAATCGCGGTCAACCGTCGCCGGATCGTGGTATTGGCAACCCTGCTCGTCAGGCCTGAAAGGACCGTAGGTGACCCCGCGGATGTAGAATTTCTCATCGCCGACGTAGATGAACTTTCCCCTTACGACGGTCCGGACGCCTTCCCGGACTACAATATGCCTGGGGGGATTGAGGTAGAACTCGGCGATGCCACTCAACTTCGATTTTTCAAAAAGGGGCCGCAGCGCGGGTTTTTCTTCTGGAAATCGTAGAAGATCTCCAGCTTGTTTAAACTTCTTTGAATTTGCACCCTCCAGTTTGACCTCGGGCCGCAAAAATCGGCTGCCACGATCCGGGGGCGGGGGAACCGAATCCGCGATTCCCACCAGGTTTGGTTGGATTTCGGGATCCTCGGCTGATTCATCGGATACTGCATTGCTTAGCCTGCTTTTTACCATCTCTTTCCTCTCCCAAGGAATTGTCCAAACTCTACGCTCCGCGTAGTGCACGTTAGACATGGCAATAAACGTACCATCACTTAAGATATTAATATTGCAGCTAAATATTGCAAGTCCGAAAAGCCTCTGGCTTGGAGGTTACGATTTTTGCGCACTTTGGTTACGATTTGTGCGCGTTTGACCACGCCTGACCATTTTTGTAACCGGTTTTACCGCTTCCTTCTGCAAAGGCATTTTTGCTTTTCTAAACAGATTCTTCATGTCCCTTTGGAACACCCTGGCCATGAAGAGAATCGTGGACTAAGCGAAGCGCAGCCAACCAAGTCTTTTCTAAACAGATTCTTGTTAAAAAAACCGGCGATAACTATACTTGTCTCCATCCGTAAACTCCGGATAAGAGACCAACAGTTTACGATTCGGAAAGGAGGCATTTTTCGTCCTGGCGCGTACAGTTTGGCGCCTCGCCATTTCCGGAATGCCCAGCGCCGCACCGGAAGGTGGCAAGGACAGCGATGGCTTGCGCGGAGGCTGACATAATGTAGTCATTCCTCTTACCGCCTTTAGCCGGAAGCAGTACCGCCTCTGGTCATGGACAGGTCAGGGATAGCGTCGAGACAGTGATCGAGGCCGCTGAAGCTTCGACGGCCACGGCCGCAGGCAGTGGCCAAGTCGGCCGGCGGTCCCACCGCCCTTGTCGGGATTGCCTGAAAACCACTCATCAAAATGATCCGGCATTGGAGATTGATGAATTCAGATCTTCTCGAAGTAAAAGACTTGAAAACATATTTCCTGACCGAGGCCGGGACCGCGCGGGCGGTGGATTCGGTCAGCTTTAAGATGTCCGAAAGACAGGTGCTGGGAATCGTGGGCGAGTCCGGATGCGGCAAAAGCGTGTGCGCCCTTTCCATTTTGCGCCTTGTTCCTCCCCCGGGGATAACGGCAGGTGGTGAGATCTGGTTCCGTGAGAAAAACCTCCTTTCGGTTCCGGAATATGAAATGCAATCGTTACGGGGCAACGAAATCTCGATGATTTTCCAGGAGCCTATGACTTCGCTCAACCCCGTTTTCCGGGTTGAAGACCAGATCGCTGAAGTCCTGTTGTGGCACAAGCGGATTTCGAAAAAAGAGGCCCGCCTTCAGGTCATCGATCTTCTGCGCAGGGTGGGTATCCCATCGCCCGAGATCAGGATGAGGGACTATCCGCACCAAATGAGCGGGGGCATGCGCCAGCGCGTCGTGATAGCGATGGCGGTAGCCTGCAATCCTCGCCTTATTATCGCGGACGAACCCACGACCGCTCTGGACGTAACAATTCAGGCACAGATACTTTCGCTTCTCGATGATCTGCGCCAAGCACACGGTATGGCGATTTTGCTCATTACCCATGACCTTGGCGTAATCGCCGAGATGGCCGAACAGGTCCTTGTGATGTACACCGGCCGGGTCGTGGAGCACGCCGGCGTAAAAGAGCTTTTCGAAAATCCCCTTCACCCCTACACTCAGGGGCTCATGCGCTCGATACCCGGCCGCGTGGTCGGCGAGGACAGGAGCAGGCTCGAACCAATCCCGGGCGTCGTTCCAAGTCTGCTCGCGCTGCCGCCCGGCTGCAAATTCAACACCAGATGCCCGTGGTCTTTTGACCGCTGCTTTCGAGAAGAACCTGAGCTGCTCGCGTCCGCTGGGGCTCACCCGGTGCGCTGCTGGCTATATTAGGATGAAGCGGGAAGCAAGGAGCGAGAAGCTGGAAACAGCAAAAGGGGAGAATGGTTTTTTCTTCCTGCTCCCTGCTCCTTGCTTCCTGCTTCAAAGATTCTATTAGGAGGGTTGTGCTTGCTTCCAAGATCGGAGCTTCTAAGAATTAGCGGTGTAAAAAAATACTATCCCATAACCGAGGGTCTGTTTCGCCGGGAAATTGGGACTGTCAAGGCTGTGGACGGAGTGGACCTGGAGATCGGCCGGGGTGAAACACTTGGTCTGGTGGGAGAGAGCGGATGCGGAAAATCCACCTTGGGCAGGGTGATTCTTGGGCTTGAACCTCCAACGGAAGGTCGGATCTTATTTGACGGACAGGACCTCTCTTCCGTGCGTGGCGAAAAACTGCATCAGTTCAGGAGGCGCATGCAGATCATATTCCAGGACCCTTACTCTTCGCTTAATCCGAGGCAGACCGTGGGGCGCATTATCGGGGAAGGCCTGGTCATACATCACATAGGGACTTCTGCCGAGCAAAAAGAAAGTGTGCGCAGGATCATGGAGGTCGTTGGGCTTCGCCCCGAGCACATCAGCCGCTACCCTCATGAGTTCAGCGGCGGACAGAGACAGAGGATCGGAATAGCGCGCGCCCTGGCTCTCCACCCTGAACTGGTTATCTGCGACGAGCCTCTTTCCGCACTCGATGTCTCAATACAGGCACAGGTGATTAACCTCCTCAAGGACTTGCAGCAGGAGTTCAAACTGACCTACCTTTTCATTTCGCATGATCTCTCGGTTGTGCGCCACATCAGCGACAGGGTTGCCGTTATGTACCTCGGGCAAGTCGTCGAACTCGCAGAGGCCCTGGAACTGTTCAGCAACCCGTGCCATCCTTATACTCGTGCGTTGCTCGAAGCAATCCCGCTGCTGGACCCGAACCGTCCAAAGAAACATTGGAGTGAGGTAAGCGAATCCTCCGCACCAGCGCTTCCCGAGTTCTGTATTTTTCAGCCGCGCTGTTCTCAGTCGGAACCGGAATGCGAAAAGATTTCACCCGAACTCCAGGAAATATCGCCCGGCCACTGGGTCAAATGCCGGGCTTATCATCGGCTTTCCCCGCGTCCCTAAGACCTTTAGGGGACGGGCGGCCGGTGTCCTGCGTCGGAAATCCGCTACTTAAGTCCTGAGTACTTTTATGAAACCGAAGTCGAAGTGCGAGGTTGTCAACGTGGCCTATTAGCGACCCTGTTTACATAAACCCGCCCACTGCGTTTTTATTTCAAGTATGTGGAAACTACGAAAATCCCGGGTCTTTATCTATAGTAAATCGGTATGATATGAAGCAGTCCTCAAAAAAGGTCTTCCAAGAAATCTCTTAACTAAACTTGATTACATTGTATTTTTAATATGATGGCGCGTCGGCGCGGAGTGCCGGAGCGATATCGGGGCAATTTTCTTTTAAGGGAGAACAAATAAATGTTTGTAAAATTTCAATCATTGTGCACAATAGTAAAATGGATTATGTTAGAGTAAACCGCAAATTGTGCCGCATATAAGATAGGTAAGAGAAGCATAATGGTTTTCATCGACGAGGGAGTGCTCGAAAAGGCGTAAGTCACTCGCTCATCTTTCTCGACTCTCTGGAGCTAAGGTCCGGTTTTGAGATGGCGGGAAAATACGACGTAATAGTGATAGGGGCTGGCCATGCCGGCTGTGAGGCTGCGCTTGCCGCTGCGCGACTGGGCTGCAGAACTCTGGTTATGTCCATTTATCTGGATACGGTCGCCCACATGCCCTGTTCGCCTTCAATAGGCGGAATCGGCAAAGGCAACCTGGTCAGGGAAATCGATGCACTCGGGGGAGAGATGGCTAAGGTTTCCGATCGGAGCGCGATCCAGTTCCGTTTGCTGAACACAAAAAAAGGACCTGCCGTTCGCGGCACTCGGACTCAGAACGACAAAGTGCGCTATCGAACTGCGATGAAGCACGAATTGGAGCTCCAGCCAAATCTGGAATTAAAGCAGTCCCTGGTCGAGTATCTGTTTATCGAGGATGGAAAGATATCCGGAATAATCGACCAGTTCGGGGTTTTATACGAATCTGCGGCGGTTGTGGTATCAACGGGGACTTTTCTGCACGGGCTCATCCATATTGGGAACAGCCGGATTCCGTCGGGCAGGGCGGGTGAGTTCCCGTCCATCGCGCTTGCCGACCAGTTGCAGGATCTCGGGTTTGTTTTTGGCAGGATGAAAACGGGGACTCCGGCCCGAATCCTCCGTAGGAGCATCGATTTCGGCTCTTTTCGCGAACAGCCGGGCGATCCCGAACCCAGACCTTTTTCACTGTTTACCGAGAATCTGCCTCTGCCACAGGCGCCATGCTACATCGGACGAACGGCAGAACGGACCCACGATCTCATTCGCCGCCATATTCATCTTTCTCCACTGTACAACGGAGCCATCCAGGGTGTTTCGGCGCGCTACTGCCCGTCGCTGGAAGACAAGGTGATGAAGTTTCCGCACAAGGATTTTCATCAGATCATTCTGGAGCCTGAAGGTTTGGACACTGAGGAGATATATGCCAGCGGCACGGGCAATTCGCTTCCGGTTGAAATTCAGCTCAATTTGATTCATTCGATCCCCGGGCTTGAATACGCCGAGATAATGCGGCCTGCCTACGCAATCGAATATGATTTCATTCAGCCTACGCAACTTCATCCCACTCTTGAGACGAAACTGGTGGAGGGCCTTTTCCTCGCAGGTCAGATAAACGGGACCTCCGGCTATGAAGAAGCGGCTGCTCAGGGAATGTGGGCCGGTCTGAACGCCGCCCTTAAGGTCCAGAAAAGGCCCCCATTTCTCTTGGACCGCTCGGAAGCCTACGTCGCTGTCATGATCGATGATCTGGTGACAAAAGGGACCAACGAGCCATACAGAATTTTCACCTCCCGGTCCGAATACCGCCTTCTATTGCGGGAAGACAACGCCGATTTGCGTCTTCTGGAGAAGGGATACGAGCTTGGACTTCATGATTATTCAGTCTACAGGGAGCTTCTGGACAGGCGTGAAGCGGTCAGCGCCGAACTGCAAAGACTTCGAAAGACATTTGTGCGGCCGTCTTCCCGGGTGAGTGAAATGCTTGCGCGCAGAGGCTCGAACCCGCTCGATGAGCCAGTCTCCCTAGAAAAGCTGCTCAAACGGCCGGAGCTTTCCTATTCCGATCTGGAAGCCCTTTGCGGGGCAGATCCGGCGCTTTCGGAAAGGACGAAAGAACAGGTCGAAATCGAGTGCAAGTACGAAGGCTATTTGAGGCGCCAGGAAGCCGAAGTGAACAGTTTCAAACAGATGGAAGAAATCCGGATTCCGCCGGATTTTCCCTGCGATCAGGTACCCGGGCTATCAAACGAGGTGAGGCAGAAACTCGCGGCAGTTCAGCCGGTTTCAATTGGACAGGCATCGAGAATACCTGGAATAACCCCCGCAGCCATTTCCGTCTTGCTCGTTTTTCTCAAGCGTTTCCGCGAGTTGTCTTCTAAAGTGGAAAGCGCTGCTTAGAAATACATATTATTAGTAGATTTTACTTGCGCAAATGTGAGTTTACATATAGTAGCAACTAGGGTTCTTCTATTGCTACTCCCATTCTTGCTCCAAAAAACAAGGGGGAAAGAGATCATGGAGGTGAAAAACGATAAGGATTTTATTGCAACTCTGAGAGATCACGGCCTTCAGGTAACCTATCAGCGGCTGGCCATCTATCAGGCCCTCTATTTCACCAAAGAACATCCGAGCGCTGAAGCTATTTATCAGCAGGTCAAGAAGCGCTTCCCTATGATTTCTCTGGGAACCGTCTACAAGACGCTTGAGAAGTTCTACGAGGTCGGCCTTATCCAGAAGGTGAGCCCGATAACCGAAGTGGCCCGGTACGACGCGCTAACCGGCCCTCACCACCACATGGTCTGCCTGGAATGTCAATCGATCCAGGATGCTGACAGTATAGTTGGAGAGCCGAAAATATCGGTTCCCGAGCAAAACGGATTTCACGTACTGCGGCAGCAGGTGGTCCTTCACGGGTATTGTCCGGCGTGTAAGGCCAGTATCACCGATTGCCGGTCTTAAAGTTCTCTGAGGTATCCTGCCCCGGTGTAACCAGCCCGCCCATCCTGCCTCCGATGAGAAGAGCGGGTTGGTTTGCCCGCCCTCCTGCAGGCGTGTTGTTAAACTCTCTGGTTTAAGCGCGCCATACTGCTGTGATCGAAGCATCCTGTATCTGCAATAAGATCTGCACTCTGCCGGATCGCTGGAAAGGACACGCTCCGGGCGCACGGATTTCCCACCGTGAAATTGTGAGATTACTCCGAGGTCACATCTCGGCCTATTTTGAACTTGAGCGATCTCTACTAGTATGATAAAAAATTCACCAGCCTCAAAAGGGCTGGACGCGGAAAGCTGAATGCCACCCACGGCCCCTTCGGCTTTTGCTCTGTTAATCTCCAAGGAGCGGAAAGACCCGGGAATAATGGATTACTTACAAGAAGGACTAAGGGAAGAGGATATTTTGCACAACATACCCAGTGGACTTCTGGTCACGCTTTTGGATAACCCTTACGAAAGTTTGATACTAATAGATGCCCACGGCATCGTTCGGTTTATGAGCAGTGCAACCGAAGGTGTATATCCGGTTCCGCCCCGGGATGCGGTTGGCCGCCATATCAGTGAAGTGAGCCCTGAAAGCAAGCTCCAGAGGACCCTTGAGACGGGTAAGGCCGAAATAGGCAGGTCCATGGTGCTCAAAGACCGTCAGCGGGTGATTGCTCGTGTCCCGTTGATCAGGGACGGCCGAGTGATCGGAGCGTTCGGAAAGCTGATGTTCTGGACGCCGAGGAAGCTTAAGGAACTTTACAGTCGCATCGATACGCTGGAAAATCGCCTTGATTATTACAAGGAAGAATTAAATCACCAGGGTGGGGTCCGGTATAGTTTCGACACAATCGTCGGCAGGTCGGATTTAATCAAACGGACGATGGATATGGCCCGGCAGGCAGCGGAAGTCGATTCGCCCGTAGTGATTACCGGGGAATCCGGGACTGGAAAGGAGCTGTTTGCCCATGCAATTCATCAGGCCAGCCGGCGCAGGGACAGCGGCTTTATAAAAGTCAATTGCTCTTCCATCCCAGCGGATCTGTTCGAAGCGGAATTGTTCGGGTATGAAGGGGGCTCTTTCACCGGCGCCCGCAAAACAGGCAAGCCCGGAAAATTTGAACTTGCCGACAAGGGCACTATATTTCTCGACGAAATCGGTGAGATGCCCCACAGTATGCAAGTCAAACTGATGCGTGTTCTCCAGGAAAAGGAAATTGACCGGATAGGCAGCAGCAGACCTCGGAACGTAGATTTTAGACTCATTTGCGCCACCAATCGCGACTTGGAAAAAATGATACGCACTGGAGGGTTTCGCCTCGATCTTTACTATAGGATCAATGTTATCAATATTAAATTGCCCCCCTTGCGTGAATTACAAGAGGACATCCCGCTGATTTTCGCTCATTTTCTCGAGAAACTCAGTCGCGACGGCAAGCGCAGCGTTCTCAGCGTGGCGCCTGAAGCGGTGGAGTTGTTGAAAAACTATGCATGGCCAGGCAACATTCGTGAGCTAAGTAATATTGCCGAGCGCGCGATGATATTATCGGGGGGCGACGTTATTGAACCGGAAGACCTGCCCCTGGCGGTGCGCATTGCATCGAGTTGCCCCCAAAGGCAGACAGAAGAGCCGATATCCTCGTTAAGGGGCTTGTTGGAGGAAACTGAGCGCCGAGCAATTGTCGAAACCCTCCAAAAGACCGGCAACAACAGGGCCAAGACCGCTCAGATTCTAGGAATTCACCGGACCGGCTTGTATCAGAAGATGAAAAAATACAAAATCGATTGACAGATAGGTTGGTGCATTATTCCGTCTCAGAATCATACAGAAAAGCCGCAATCATTGCAGGCGCAGATCCGGAATCACAGGATACTCTCTTGACGATCGGCAACCTTATGTCATGTTTATGCAAATTATTCCAAAATTGCTGGCGATCGGCAGGTTCGGGTCTGCAAGTCCCTGACCCATTTGGGAAAATGGGGGGGACCGGGAAAACCCTAAACTAAACCAAGGAGAAAAAGATGCTGACCGATTCACCGCAAGGCAAGGCAGGTTCAAAAGCAGCGCCGTGGGAAAAGGTGCCCATTGAAGGATGGATTACCGTCCTTGCAGGCGTTTCCGTAAATCTTTGCCTGGGCATCCTGTATGCGTGGAGTGTTTGGAAAGCCGCACTATTGGCTAACAAGGACCATATCGCCGGGTCCGTCATGGGGGGTATAAATGCCGGCTGGACATACATGTCCGATTCTCAGGCCACATGGGCATATTCCTTGTGCGGATTAGTGTTCTGTCTATTCATGATTCCCGGTGGTCGCATCCAGGACAAATACGGTCCCAAGGTGAGCGTCACTGTCGGCGGGCTTTCCCTGGCGCTCGGATGTATCGTCGCAGGCTTCATGCGCAGTTACACAGGTTTGGTCATCGGTTTCGGCATTTTGGGCGGCATAGGCATGGGAATAGGCTACGCCGGCTCGATTCCTGCCGCGGTCAAATGGTTCGGAGAGCACAAACGAGGTCTGGTAGTGGGCCTGGTCGTGGGTGGATTTGGGGGAGCGGCAATCTATATTGCCGCTGTGGCAGGTTTGTTAATCAAGGCCTACGGAATCAGCAACAGCTTCTACATTATGGGGATACTGTTCTCCATCGTGGTGATAATAGCAGGAAGACTTCTTCATACTCCCCCCAAAGGGTATGTGCCGCCCGTAGCTCCAGCCACAGCCAAAGGCCCCGCGAGGCCCCATACGGCTTCGGAGGACTGGACGGCTTCGGAGATGCTAAAGACCTGGCAGTACATAGTCCTGGTCATCATGGCCGCCGGCGGCGCCCAGGCTGGCCTGCTGGTTATCGTCAATGCCACCCCCATGCTGTTCAAGACCGCTTTCAGCCTTGCCTTTTTCGCAGCCAATGCATGGATTATAGCTTCTTTCGGAGGTATCATGAACCTGAGCGGCCGCGTCGGGACCGGATTCTATTCGGATAAGATCGGCAGGAAGAATGCCTTTATCTTAAACAGCCTGCTTTGTGCCGCCTGTCTTTTCCTCATGCCCTACATCATGAAGTCGGGAAACGTTCTGCTTCTTTTCCTGACAGTCGGCATCGCCTACTGGCAATTCGGCGGCAACCTGGCGCTGATGCCGGCCATTACCGCCGATTATTTCGGCCAGAAAAACCTGGGCTTCAATTACGGCCTTGTCTTCGCTTTGGGCGGGGTATGCTTTTTCATGCCGGAGATCGGCGCCTGGATAAAGGACACTACCGGGTCGCTCGACTATGCTTTTTACATCTCCGGAATGGTTCTTCTTGTGGGCATAGGGGCCTGCATGGTAATCCGGAAGCCCGTCAAGGAAGGGGCGAAAGTTGTCGTCTCTCCTGCCCTGTGATCTCGTACCAGGTAGTGTTCGTATAGGTCACATCCTGTGAAAGCAGGCTCAGCACAAACAGGGGAGGGGCATATCCAATAAAAGCCCGACGGATATTGCCACCTCCCCTGTGAGCCTCACAAGACATCTATTCTATCTTATTCGTCCTTGTCCATATTTTCTGATTTTGAGCATCTTTTATGAGTTCATCCCTAAAGTCCGGGTGAGCTATATTGATCAGCATTTCCGCACGCTGCCAGGTAGACTTTCCCATGAGATTCGCTTTGCCGTATTCGGTAACGATAAACATGGGAATCGTTCTGGGGGCCGTAACGATGTTCCCCGGGGTTATGGAGGGAACAATTCTTGACACCGTGCGCCCATCTTTCAAGTGGTTCGTCGATGGCATGGTAATAAAGGATTTGCCTCCATTCGACAACCATGCTCCATATGTGAAATCCAACTGGCCGCCCGTTCCGGAGATCTGTTTAAAGTCGGCCGATTCGGAGGCTACCTGTCCGTAAATGTCGACCATTATTGCATTGTTGATTGCAACCTGTTTATGATTTCTGGCGATTGACTCGGGGTCGTTGCAAATGTCCACCGGGTAAAGCGCGCATGTAGGATTACGGTCGAGAAAATCATAAAGGCGTTGGGAACCCAGGGCAAAGGTATAGACCATCTTGTATTTGTTACTCGTCTTGTAGCGTCCGGTGATTTTCCCCTTCTCATAGAGATCGACGAAGGCGTCGCACATCATTTCGCTATGGACGCCGAAATCTTTGAGGTCGGATTCTGCCAGGAGTTTGCCAATGTTATTAGCCAGTCCCCCGATTCCCAACTGGAGGGTGCAGCCGTCTTCCAGTTCCTCTACAATGTGTGAAGCTATGCTTTTTTGAACGTCGGTTGCGGGTACATCACCGGGTAAAACGGGCATGTCGTAATCATCCGTTTCCACAATATGGGTGACTTCCGATATGTGGACACTTTCCTGTTCTCCTCCCAGGCAGACCGGCACCTTATTGTTCACTTCCACTATAATATGTTCTGCAACATCGCACAAAGCCCGGTGATAGGAAGAGGTAGTGCCGAAATTAAAGAATCCATGGTTATCCATGGGGGCAGTCTTCACAAAAAATACCCGGGTACGCGGTGAAAACCCTCTGCGCACGGTTGACGGAGAAGCGCGGAACAATCCGGGGATGTGCATGCACCGGTCACCCAGGTGCCTGTCATAAGGACTGAGAAATCCACTGTGATATATGAAGTGCTCATATTTGGGGTCTACTGTTGCGACCGCAATGGTTTGGAGCGGGCAGACGGCTCTTATCTTGACATCGCGAAGCTCGTCTTTTCTTTTCGCAAGGGCCTCATCGAGGCGGCGCGGAGCCATGGCGAAATGGCTGTATCCCACCCAATCATCGGAATCAACCACTTTTACTGCTTCTTCAGCAGATACAAGTTTTTGTTTGTACTGACTGGCGAAATTCCTTGCCATCCTTATATGCTCCTCTTCTGCCAAAGAAAGGTGATCATCTCAGCTCTTGCTGCATTTGATCTCATAGAGGACCTTTCATGGGTGTAAGAAGTTCTGATCTGAAAACGGTCATTTCCCTTTGAAGACAGGCTTGCGCTTTTCCAGGAAAGCAGTAAAGCCTTCTACACGGTCCTCGCTATCGCGGACGACCGCACTTCCATCGGCTTCCACCTTCAATCCTTCATCCATCCCCTCGTACATTCCTGCCGCCATCGCCTTGAGAACGCAGCGAACAGCGACTGGAGGCCGTAGGGCAAGCTCCCCGGCAAATGCTCGAGCGTCTTTCATCAAACTTTCGGGGGCCGATAGCCTGTTCACCAAACCCGCCTCGATGGCCTCTACTGCAGAAAGCCTCTTGCTGAAAAGAATCATGTCGAGGGCCTTCGCCCTTCCTACCAGCCGCGGCAGCCGCTGGGTTCCACCCCACCCGGGAATGATGCCCAGGTTGAGTTCGGTTAGACCTATACTGGCATTGGGATCGTTGGTCATAATCCTGAAATGGCAGGACATTGCCAACTCGAGCCCTCCGCCGAATGCGAAACCGTTGATGGCGGCAATTACCGGTTTTGGAAAACGATCGATTCGCCTCCAGATCTCTCGCCCCATCGGGCTGGTTTTGCCGGCGTTGGCGGCATCCTTTACGTCGAATCCGCTGGAGAACATCTTGTCTCCCGCCCCGGTGATGATGACCACACGAATCTGGTCATCCGTCTCCACCTGGTTCAAAGATTGTTCGAATTCCTGCATAGTGAGCAGGTCCCAGCTATTGGCCGGAGGATGGTTTATTGTTATGGTTGCAATATGGCCTTCTGTTTCCAGGATTATGTTTTGGTAGGTCATGTAGCTTCTCCCTCAGATTGATTTGGACGCTTGAGATGGTATAGCCACCGCTTAGAAGACTAGCCGTAACAAGAACATCTGCTTCCACGATCTCCAAATAGCTTCTGGAATCATCTCCACAACAGGTTTTCCCAAATCATCGCATATCCCTGGCCTCTCCCGACACACATGGCAGTCAGCCCATATCGCGCTTCGGGGTTTTCCTTGAAGAGTCCAAGCAGGAAAGCCACGAGGCGCGGTCCCGACGAGGCAAGCGGGTGCCCATAGGCGATCGATCCACCCCACATATTGACACGGGGGTCATCGGGCTGAAGTCCCAGGCTGATCAGGTTGTGCAGGGCCTGGACCGCAAATGCTTCGTTCAGCTCGATTACATCGATATCTTCGATTCTCAATTCTGCTTTTGCCAGCGCCTTTTTGATCGCAGGCACCGGGGCGGTTCCCATAACCTTTGGATCGACTCCTGAAACGGCGCTGCTCACCCATCTCATTTTACCGGCCAGCCCAAGCTCCAGGGCTTTGTCCATGCTCATGAGCAGTACTCCGGCGGCGCCGTCATTCAGCCCTGAGGCATTCCCCGGGGTTACCCGCCCGTTTTCTCTAAATGGCGTCTTAAGGGTTGCCAGCCCTTCCATGGTTGTTCCGGGCCTCGGTTGCTGGTCTTTGTCGGTCGTTTTTCTGGTCCCGTCGTCAAGCTCGACCTCGATTGGTATAATCATCTCCTTCATCTTGCCTGACCTGATGGCGAGGTCGGCCTTATTCTGGCACGCAACCGAATAGAGGTCCGCCATTTCCTTGGTGATTCCGGGATAGCGGTCATGAATATTTTCCGCTGTCATTCCCATGCTGAAAGCCGATTCGTCGCCCATGACCTCTATCGAGCGCGGATGCTGGTCCCTCATGAAGCCCATAGGCAAGTGCCCCATGTGCTCAACGCCGCCTGTGACAACACAGTCGGCTGCCCCTGCGGCAATGAAGTTTACGCCGAAATTAACTGCCGTCAGACCTCCTGCACACATCCGGTCAACCGAACAGCCCGGAACCTCCCATCCCCAGTCGGCCAGCATTGAGATCATCCGCCCCAGGGTCCCGCCTTGCTCTTTCATCTGGTTGGTAACGCCCCAGATTACATCTTCAACCAAGGCTGGCTCTACCGGCGGATTGCGGTCGATAAGGGCCTTGAGCAGGGGAATGCAGAGGTCCTCTGCGCGAGTTTTCCAAAATATGCCCTTCTCCCCGGCCCTGCCAAATGGGGTTCGAAGCGCATCGATCACGACAACCTCTTTAAGTTCTCTTCCCATAATTCATCACCCTCACCAGTCCATACGACAAATTCTCTGAAATTAAGAACAAACTGAATTTGGTGCGGGCAGGCTTTCCAGCCTGCCCGGGACCGTCGGGCCACAAAGCCCGCCAGTTAAAACTTTAAACCGCCTTTAGTTAGTTTCCGTCCGGAAAGGGTCCTTTTCCACCCTGGCGGCGTCAATCTTCGGGCTTGCTTGTGCGGCGTACCCATGTACGCCTCCGCGCAACCCCTCGATTTCCTGCACCTTTCGGTGCGGCGCTGGGCAATCCGGAAATGTCGGGGCGCCAAACTGTACGCGCCAGGACTAAAAATGCCTCCTTTCCGGATCGGAAACTGCTGGTCTCTTATCCGGTGTTTGCGGATGGAGACAAGTACATTGTCAACAAAGTGTTTACATTTTGTAATGGATCGTCACCCCGGCGAAGGCCGGGGTCCGTGCGCCTGGAAGCGGGCACGATCTGAGGGGTGAAAGTCCCCTCCCGGGAGATGCTCGCTCCCGGTAGTCAAAGGAAACTGCGTCGCCGCGAGGCGGGGTG
>JBKQTS010000128.1:0-16826 GCA_052143075.1 Syntrophobacteraceae bacterium
TTGCGCGTCACGTCAGTCGGGACCCCATTTTGAAGACTCATCGCCACCATGAATTTTTTCTGATCCACATCTTTGGCAAAAGGATACTGGGCTAATTTCTCGTATGCGTATTTGGCGTAATCCGGAATTTTCTTATACACGTCCGGAAACGCCTGTACAAATACTTCCCCGTTTTTCCGGCCGAATTTAATCGGTTCGTAGATGATTTCGAGCTTTGTTCCTATCGGCACCTGCGGATACAGGAGCCTTATGTGCTCGGGATAGCAGCGGATGCAGCCGTGGCTAACAAGCCGCCCCACTCCCCAGGGCTGGGCAGTCCCGTGAACTCCGTAGGCGCCTGCCGAAAACTTCATGACAAATTCTCCCAGTGGGTTCTCGGGGCCGGGCGGCATGACCGCCATGCCATATTTTTCCTGGAGCGAAGCAGGAACATACCAGGACGGATTGGGTCTTTTCTCATTTATATGATAGGTCCCAAGCGGGCTTTCCCATCCCTCGTCGCCTATCCCGATCGGATAGGTTTGGACGGTTGAACTGCGCTGGTCGAAAAAGTAAAGTCTCAACTCGGGGATATTTATTACCAGTTGATAATGCTCGCTGGGCGGAAGCACCCAGAAGGTGGGCAGAAAAACCCTTTTGCCCCTGGGTGGGATCCAAGCATCCATTTTCGGAAAGAGGAGCTCAACGGAATTGAAGCCCAGGCCGTTTCGCCTCGCCATGTCCAAGAGAGTGTCCTTAGGTTTGATATTGTACCACTTTGGAGATCCCACCACCGTCAAGTCCGGGATGCGATACTCGTATTTTTGAACGGCTGCGGTGAATTCTTCATCTTTTTCTTCTTCGGCAAGGGCAAAGGAACAGAACAGGAGCGTGAACATGAGAAAAAACAAAAGCCCTGCAACCCTTTTCAATCTCATAAACTATTTCCCCAACATGCGGCAGTTTTGAAAGGTCTCGCACCAGTTGCCGTACAATAAAGACTCTCGGATTTTAGATCAAGTCCTTTTTGATACCGAGACCATCGAGCCAGGCATAAAAAGGGGGCCGGCACGACAGCCGGGCGCGAAAGCCTGCAATTAAGGGGAGTCATTCCCTGATTCAGATGTGTCATGGGGACATGAATCACTGCCGGCAAAATTCCTGCGAGTCCCTTCCTTTTGCAGGCTTAGATGCCTAAATTTATTCATTGAAGTGATTCGGCCTGTTACGTTGAATTCTAAAGAACTTTTCATGTATTTTTCTGTTCCGGACTGAAATAGCTTGCTTTTCAGCCGCAGTTGCAGAAAACAATAAGCATGAATGGCAGTATGTGAAGCCCTTCGCGAATGGAATTCAGATCGTTCGGCTCCCGAGATGGACTCCTAGAGGGGATATTGTTTATAAAAAAACAACCGGCCGGCATAGTTTAGCACGCCAACACTCAAAGGCATCCGGCACTCGAAAGTGCCACGCAGCGCTCGGCGTCTATCAGTCGCGGTGGGCTGAGTGGCGAGATGCCTCACTGGAGGAAAGAATGAACAGGATAAAAGCTGACAAGCGCCCTGAAAACGTCAGGAACAAATTTCCCAACAGCGTTGTTCCCCTGGTGAACGCAAAGGCGCTGATAAAAGCGGCCAGGAAGCATAACGCCATGATTATGGCCACAAATATTCGATGCAGACTGCCTGTTGCAGGGATCGCGCTTGCCTCGATGGCCTGCAGGGCGCCTGTGATCTATGAAATAGCCAAATCCGAACTTGGGTATACAGAGTTCACTCCGCAGAGCTTTGCAGAATTCATAGTTGAGGAGAACGAACGGCTGGGAAACACGGATGTGCCGTTTGCCATCCATGGAGATCACATAACGGTAAAGAAGCCCGAAGAGGTGGAATCGGTGGGAAAACTGATGGCCCGGGAAATGGAAGCTGGATTCACCTCTTTTGCCATAGACGCTTCCCACATGGAAAACGAAAAGAACCTCGAGGCCACGACGGAACTGGCAAAGCCTATTATCCAGGCCGGTCTGAACCTGGAGGTCGAACTGGGGGAAATCGGCGCCAAAAGCGGCAGTGCCGAGGGGTTCACCCAACCCGAGGAGGCCATGTGGTTTATTAGTGAGCTCGATAAAAGGGGCATACGTCCCGATCTCCTGGCCATTAACAACGGTTCGATTCACGGTAATTACCTGGGCGCTTCTCAGGAAGGAATTCAACTTGATCTCACCCGAGCAATATGGGAGGCGATCCAGCCCTGGTCGGTCGACATCGCGCAGCACGGAATCACCGGGACCTCGCTCGACAAGATTGCTTCGTTCATTCAGTACGGTATCAGAAAGGGCAACGTGGGGACACTCTGGCAGAATATCTCTTTCGGCCTGGGGATGAATCAGAACGGCAACACGATCACCACGGCAAACAATGAATACGTAAAGCGGCCCTACCGAGGCATCCCTGACGAACTCTGGCAGGAAATCCTGAAATGGGCGGCCGAGACCAACAACAACGGTGGAAACATAAAAAAGGCCAACGCGCCGTTTGCGCCATTGTTTAACGCACTCCCGCCTATATATAAGAAGCGGATTGCCGAGCACGCTTATGAAGAATCAGTCCGCCTGTTCGAAGCAACCCACTCCAGCGGTGTTGCCGACAGCGTCTGGGAGTTTCTGTAACGGAGGCCGGAGGCCGGAACTTCCGATCTCTGATTTCCGTCTTCCGATCCCCCTCAGAGCAATTCAAGCAGTTCGGCGGGCTTTGCGATGAGCTTTTTGGCGCCGCTTTCGATAAGCTCTTCGGCGTTTCGAAATCCCCACAGCGCGCCAACTGCGTACATCCCGGCGGCATTTGCGGTTTTCATGTCAGTGGCTGTATCGCCAAGGTAGAGGAAGCCGGCAGGCTCAACTCCGAGCCGGTTCGCAATTTCCAGTGCTGAAGAAGGGTCTGGCTTGCGGGGGACGGACGGGCGCTCGCCCATGACGACCTCGAAGCGCCAAGTGGGCAGTAGTGCTTCTATAACCTTCCGCGTCAGATCATGGGGTTTGTTGGAAAGCACGGCCATTTTCAGGCCTCGAGCGGTCAACGCGTCAAGAAGTTCCGGAATTCCGGGATAGGGCCGGCTTTTCACATTCCAGTTGCGCTCATATGTCTGCCGCATCATTTCAATGCATTGGGATAACAACATGGGGCCGATTTTGACCGAGTCCGGAAGGGAGCGCCTAACAAGGTTCTCCATGCCGTCCCCCACGAAATACTTGTACTTTTGTAATTCATGGATGGGAAATCCGAAATGGCGGAGGGTGCTGTTCATTGAATCGGCCAGATCCTGGATGGTGTCCAGGAGTGTACCATCAACATCCAGAATTATGGCCTGAAAATTCTCAGTGCGGCACAATCTTTATTTCCGCTCCTTAGAGAGGGATGTTTCCAGGGGCAACATCCGCCAATAGCCTCTTGATGGTCGTTAGGAGCTCCTCGGATGCGTGCAGAAACATCACACCCAAATTGAACGAATCCTTCTCCTGGTCGGTGCTGTACCAAACTATTCTGACCGGTGTCCAGATGGCGCCCTCCGGCAGGCTGACCTTCAAGGTAAACCGGCTCGATTCGCTTCCGATCACTATATGATGAGGGCCGACCTTCAGCGTTTTTAATTCCAGCCGCGCACCGGCCGTAGAGACCTCCGTCACTCTGACCTCAACATCTTCTTCATGGTTCGGGAAAAGGCAGGTGAGCGTACCGTTCCATGCGACCTTGAATCGTTCCGCTTTTCTTTTATCAGTAACCAGCTTCGAACCGGCCATTTTACAACTGTCCTTTTACGGAGCGCGCCTGAACTCTCCTGTCTGTCGGGATAAGGGGCCCCTTGCCATTGCCGCCTCGAGGTATTTGTAAATATCCCCACGGTCCAGCGCGGAGGCGTAAACAATCGGCTTCATATTGTGAATGTCTTTAGTGTTCACGTTTGCGCCCGCCGAAACCAGGATGCAAACCACATCGTAGTGTCCGTAAATCGTCGCAACCGTAAGGGCCGTTCTGCCGAACTGGTCCTTTATTTCCGTTTTAGCGCCTTTGGAAAGCAAAAGGTCTACTACCTGAGGGTTGCCTTGCTGGGAAGCATGCATAAGAGCGGTCTGTCCTTGAGCATCCTGCTGATTTAATCGAGCATCTTTGTCAAGAAGGATTCTTACCACTTCAAGGTTACCATTCATGCTGGCTCCCATAAGGGCGCTGACTCCCGCTTTCTTTAGCCTGGGGACTTCCAGGATGCTCTGAAGGTTCAGGTCAGCCCCTTGGGCGATGAGCATTTCTACTACCTGGGTGTGGCCTGCCCAAGCTGCCTGCATGAGGGCAGTTATTCCGAAAGTGTCCTTCAGGTTCACCACAGCGCCTTTCGCGAGCAGCAATCGGGTCAGCTCGTCACTGCCTTCGAGAGCGGCGTGCATCAGCGGGGTCATTCCATCACGGTCCCTGCCGTTTACATCAGCGCCTGCAGCAAGCAGCTTGACCACCGTCCCGACGGCCTGCGCGTCAACGGCAACAAATAACTCCTGGTTTAATTGCTCGCGCCTGGCTGCCGCCGCCCGGGCCTTGACCTGAGCCTCTGACAGAACCTCTGCTGGTTTTGACTTATCCTGTTTTTGCTGTCCGAGTACAGGAGCCGAAAAGGCCAGAAGCAAACACAGGGAGCAAATCAAAACGCCACATTTGCCCTCTTTCATATTGTTTCCTCCCGATTTACTGTTCCATAGGATTCAGCGCTCTCGCCGAGGGCGCTGGATTCAGATGCATAATGCAAATTACAGGCCGTCTCAATATGTGCAAAACCCTTATGACAAGGGCGGAGCGGTTTGCCGGTATTTTTACTTAATCACACTTTACGTAAAAATTTACAAGGGTATTTTAACGTGTCAAATCGCTCTGTTCTCAAAAGAGATTCAGTAAAGAATAACACCTCAAACAAGCAGCACAGGAAGGTCGAGTAACTGTTTTGTTTTAACATCTCCATAGATCCGTTCCATCGGCGTCAAGGTTTCGACGCTATCCCTGATCTGTCCATGACCAGAGGCGCCCGTGGGCATGCGCACCGGCGCCTTGCCTGCGGCCTGCGCCATTATGTTTCTAACATTGCGGTGTGAGGCGGCTTAAGTGGCCTTGTCTCAGGGCCACGGGTGGTTAGCGATCTGGAACTCGATTTTGTAATTCAATTCCGGCTAACGACTAATATCGAATTGTCATGAGAAAGCCTGGTCCCGGGGAGTATAAAGCTTTGCAGAAATTGCGAAAAATAGATAGATTGCCTCAATTCGGCAAATCCGGAGGCTTGGAGAATCAAATCCATATCGAGCAGCGCAGGCAGCGATGGGTACTCACAAGGGCTTGAAAGTACTGCTGATTGACGATGACCCCGGCATTCTCAAGGTTATGACGATCGCACTTGAGGATGAGGGATACACTGTTATTTCCGCTAACGATGGGGAAAGCGGAATCGATTTGTGCGCCAGTGATTCTCCCGATGTGGTTGTTACTGACATTCGGATGCCGGGCACCGACGGCATGGAAGTCCTCAAAAGAATAAAGGAGATCGACCCGGACAGGGAAGTCATCGTGGCCACCGCCTTCAGTGATATCAACTACGCCATCCGTGCTCTGCAGCTTGACGCTTCGGACTTCATCATCAAACCGATTAGCGAACAGGCCCTTATGGTTGCAATCAAGCGGGCGCAGGAAAGATTTTCCACGCGCAGGGAGCTGAGGGATTACACTGCTCTTATCGAGGAGCGGTGGATGGAAACATCCGAGGAACTGGCCCGGACCTTTCAAACCCAGAAACTTCTAATCGAAAGCTCCATAGACGGTATAATTGCCTGCGACAAAGCAGGCAGGATAATGATTTTCAACAAAAGCATGGAGCGGATGCTCGGGTATTCGAGAAATGAGGCTATTGGAGAGACGATCGACGGGTTGTTCTGTGCGGGAGAGGCCGATAAGTTCAAAAGTGCGCTCGCATCTGAGGAGCATGGAGGCAAAGGGAGACTATTCCTGTACGAGTGCTACCTTGCAGAAAATGATGGTTCGAGAATTCCCGTTCAGCTTTCGGCCGCCGTGATGACCCAGGAAGAGGAGGAGGTTGGCATCGTCTGCTTCGTCCGTGATGAACGGGAGATCAGAAAACTGGCGCAGGAAGTGGCAGATCAGGCGAGGATGCTTCACCAGGACAAAATGATTTCACTGGGAAAGCTCGCCGCCAGCGTGGTCCATGAAATCAATAATCCTTTGACCGGTATTCTGGTCTATGTCCAGCTCATGAGCAAGATACTTTCGTGTGGCAGCCTTCCGGGGGATTCGATTGCAAAGTTTCAGGGTTATCTATCCCGGACGCAAAGCGAACTGGAGCGCTGTTCAAAGATTGTCTCCAACCTGCTCGACTTTTCGCGCAAATCGAAACTCGAATTCAGCCCCGTGGATGTAAACGAGCTTTTGAGCAAGTGCATAGATTTGAGCGGGCACAAACTGGTCCTTCAGAATATTCGGGTCGAAACGCACCTTGCCGGGGATCTCCCCATGTTTCAGGGCGACTTCAACCAGCTCCAGCAGTGCATAATAAACCTTATTTTCAATGCCGTTGACGCGATGCCGGAGGGCGGGGTCCTGAGAATTGAGAGCAGTTTCGATTCTGCCAAAAGCCTTATTCATATTCTAGTGAGGGACACAGGATGCGGGATTTCCAGGGACGATTTTCCCTATATTTTCGATCCTTTCTTCACCACGAAAAAAGAAGGAAAGGGATTGGGCCTTGGGCTCTCCACAACTTTCGGCATTATCGATCGGCATAAGGGAACCATTCGTGTCGAGAGCGAACCGGGAAAAGGCGCATTGTTCCAAATAGATCTTCCGGCAGGAATCGTGAATCGTGAGTCGTGAATGGTGAATGGAATAAGCTTTTACTCAGCACTCAGTCCTCAGTCCTGTCTCTCACTCTTCCGGCTTTAAATCAAACTTCTTAATCTTGTGATGCAGCGTAACGCGGTTCATTTCCAGAAGGGTCGCTGCCTTGGAAATGTTCCAGCGGCAGAGTTTGAGGATATGATCGATATGATGTCTTTCGACCTCGCGCATTGAGACGGATACCCCTTTTCCCTCGGGGACCCTGAAAAGGAAAGCGAAGTCGTCTTTTTTCAGATATGGGCTTTTTGAGAGCACCACCGCCCGCTCTATCGTGTTTTCCAGCTCCCGGACATTACCAGGCCAGTCATAAGATTGCAGGAGCAGCATTGCCTCATCTCTGAAGCCTTTAACCTGCTTATTCGTTTCGCGGCGGAATCTTTGCAGAAAATGGTCTGCCAGAGAGGGGATGTCTTCTCTGCGTTTTCTCAGAGGCGGGACTTCGATCTCAATCACCTTGAGCCGGAAATAGAAGTCCTGGCGGAATTGTTCTCTGGATACCTTTTTTAATAGATCTTGATGGGTAGCTGAAATCAGCCGGAAGTCGACGTTTATGTCCCGGTTTCCTCCCACCCTGTGAAAACTTTTCTCCTGGAGCACTCGGAGCAGATCGACCTGCATCTTGAGAGGGATTTCGCCTACTTCATCCAGGAACAGCGTACCGCTGTTGACCATTTCCAGGCGGCCTTTCTGGGTACGGGTCGCCCCGGTAAACGAACCCGCCTCATGGCCGAATAGCTCACTTTCGAGGAGGGTATCTGTAAAGGATCCGCAGTTTATAGCAATAAACGGTCCGTATCTGCGATTGCTGCGAGCGTGGATGGCTTTGGCCACTAATTCCTTGCCTGTCCCCGTTTCCCCCTGAAGCAGGATAGGCGAATCCACCTTGGCGACCTGGTCAACAAAAGAAAAAAGCCGCCTCATGCAGGCCGAAGTGCCTATCAGGTCTTGATAGCGGGAGCTTTTGTCTACCTGGTTTCGAAGAAAGATATTTTCATCTACCAGTTTTTTTTGGTTGAGGAGTTTTTCTATCAACAGTTTTAGCTGCTCAGGCTCGAAGGGTTTGATAAGGAAATCGTCAGCCCCGCTTTTCATCGCTTCTATGGCAGTCTCGACCGTGGCGTATGCTGTGATCATTACCACTAGAATATGCGGGGAGACCATTTTGATGTTTTTTAATGCGTCCAGACCGCTGAGGTCGGGCATCCTTATATCCAGGAAAACCAGGTCGTATTCATTGCGGCCGATCATTTCCAGCGCCTGATGGCCCCCGGAAGCTGCATCCACTTTGTGTCCTGCACGCTTCATCCAGCCTACAAGGGACTCCCGCACGATTAACTCGTCATCAACAACCAGAATCTGAATCTTTTCCGGCATGAAACCACACCTCGTAAGATAGACTTATTAAGAACCCGAAAGTGTTTTTTTAGCCCGAAAAAAACCCACGCTGTTGCGGCTCTGACGGCTCTCGGCGCAGCCATGCGAGGAGGCCTGCCCAGCGTGTGGTGCGCGGTTGAATGTCCTACCACTGGGCCGGCACTTCAAAAAGGTGAAGTGGGCCACCAGGAACAAGCCGCTCCGCGCGCATCGAGGCACTTCAAGAAACGAAGCGCCTCTCGCGGGCCTCCCTTAATCGATGTACTTCGCGAAGCGCTGAGGCCAGCCGCTCGATGTGTCTAGCACACGCGGTGGGCTGAAGCGGGAGGCCTCAGCGAGCGGCACAATCAACAGGGAACTTAAGAATGAAGCGCGCCCCGGCCCCTTCTTCACTTTTGACGTATATCGAGCCCCCATGTTCCTTAACTATACCGTAAACCACGGAAAGCCCGAGACCCACGCCCCTGTCATGGCTTTTCGTCGAAAAGAACGGCTCGAAAATTTGGGGAATGATTTCTTTCGGAATGCCTGTCCCGTTATCGGCCACCACAAAACGGATCTGCGACGCGGCCCGGTTCCAGGATGTTCTCAGCACAAGTTCGCCTCCATCCGGCATGGCATCAACGGCATTGAAAATGAGGTTCAAAAGACATTGCTGTATCTGGCTTTGATCTCCAACCATCCGGGGCAAATCTCCGTCCAGCTCTGTTCGTACACGTATTCCTTGTGAATCGAAGCGAAAACGGACAAAATCAAGCGCCTTTTCAATCAGCTCGTTTAGCTGAAAATCACTACGAATTCCCTTTGCTTGCCGGGAAAAGTGGAGCAGGTCTCTCACGATCCCGCTGCATCGGGCGGATTCCGAATCAATGAGGCTGAGATAGTAGATGAATTTCTCTTTTGCTGCTGCATCGATCTCCCCGGATTCCAGTTCCTGCCTCACAAGGCGCGCCAGCGCATTTATCCCTGACAGGGGGTTATTTATCTCGTGAACCGCGCCTGCTGCCAGCTTGCCCAGAGAAATCATTTTCTCCTCATAAACAAGCCGCATGAGGTCCTTTTTCAGGGCTGAGACTTTCTGTTCTACCATCTTTTCGAGTTCATCGGTGATATCGCGGGATATCTCGACAATGAGTTCAATCCTCCCGCCGGCTGATTTCCAGGGAACTGCCGTGATCTCTCGATACCGGCCCAGACCCGGCAGGCCGGACTCCTCCAGAATCGCATGAGCAACATTTCCGGTTTCCAGGCAGCTTGCCGCCGGACAAGCAAATCCATCCCCCCGGCAATGCGCTGCCGCACCGTAAGCTGCCTCATAGCAATGTTTTCCGATCACATCCTCTTTGCTCATCCGGACGGCTTCCAGGAATGCCTCATTGGCATCGAGCAACCTGAAGTCCGGCTGCATAACCAGCACCCAGTCCCGCAGACCGATGAAAAGGCTGTCCATGATGCCTTCAACCAGATTGATCTTGCGTTTGGTGAACTGGTACTCTTCCCGAAGCCGCAGGACATCGCCGAATATTCTCGATATGGTCGCTTCGAGAACGCGCACTCTGGGCGGCTTGTGCTTGATGAAGTCCTCCAACAGGTCCGCTTTGCCGGTGAGTTCGATAACCAAGTCCAGGTTCTTGATCTTGTAAAAGTCTTTGTAGTTCGGGGTAATGAGAATCTTTTTCTCGCGGGCCAGGCAAATGCCAGGGGCCTCCAGGTTGGGATCGGCAACAGCAACGATTTCTGCTCCTAGCTTTGGGAACCGCCTGGCGTCAAACATCTCCAGAAATGCCTTGCAGCGCTTGCCCCCTCCGATTATGGCGATTTTCATTTGCTTTTCCATTTAATCCTGCCCGCAGGGGAAGAAGATATGTACGGTATAGACTGGTTTAGCGATAAGAGGGTGTTCACGGTGAAAAGAATTAGAGTGTAAATTATTTATACACAAAAATCTGCCGGTAGGCAACAGATGCATATATGTTGCCTGCCGGACAATGTACTCCAGGGGCAAGCCCGGCCCGGCGGGGACTATTGGCGGCCTCGATCAGCGGCGGCCGGTTGGAACACCTTCCTGCCTCGAAGTGTTTAAATTTTATACAATGTGTACAAATATAAACAAAACATCTCTCACCCTCACCGTTCAAAAATTGCCTTTTCCCTTTCGCAAAAAGCCTTCACCATATGGGTCTACCTATTGCCATTTAAGATATCCGGAGATGGCACACGTATTGCCAATGTGTTGTTCGAACATCCAAGTGACTCATTTTTGCGGCTCGCGCTGACTCTTTCAAGTCTCCCTTACCTTTTTCGATCAGCGAACCCACTCGCACTGACGATAACAAGGACGGGTTGATTTTTTATGACGGGTAGACCTCGAAATCCGCGCAAAAGGGAAATTGCTTCGCCTGCCTTTGACTCAGGCGAAAAGGAATGTGTTTGGATGAGAGCCAAAGTGGTGAACTTCAAGCTTTGCGACCGAGAGTATGACTGTGCCGAGTGCCACTTCGACAAAGCCATGAAAACCGCATGGAACCAGGAAAGTGAAGACCCGGAAACACCTTTGTAGCGATTCTCTTTCTACGATTACATACCATCTTGGAACTTGCGGACGCCAGTCAGTATCGGCTTGCATAGCGCTGTGTAAGATAGCTGATGCACGTTGATGAGGAAACACATTTTCGGACAGTCTGGAAAGCGATTTCCTGTTGCCCGCGTGTGGACGTTTAAAGGGAAGATTGTGAAGCGAAACAACATCAACCCGGATTTGTGTGGTGAGGTCAAGAATCTTGGGGCCAGGGACATGGAAGCCTGTATGCAATGTGGCAACTGTGCATCCGCATGTCCTTTGTCCGCCGGGGAAAACACATTCCCTAGAAAGATCTATCGCTATCTCCAGCTCGGCCTCAGAGATAAGCTGTTGGAATCTCCGGAACCGTGGCTCTGTTATTATTGTGGTGACTGCAATACCGACTGTCCCCGGGGAGCCGAGCCAGCCGAGACGATGATGGCCGCCCGCCGCTGGTTGATGACCCAGTATGACTGGACGGGACTGGCCAAAAGATTCTATACCTCGCCTAAACAGGAGGCGGCTGCTTTCCTCGGTATAGCGCTCTTCGTCATATCGCTTTTTCTGGTCTTTCATGGGCCGGTCGTTACCGACCGCGTGGCGCTCACAACCTTCGCACCGGTTCATTGGGTCCACCTGGGTGACCTGATCATGATCGGATTTGTCTTTTTGATGCTGTTCTCCAATGCGGTCCACATGTATTTGGGGATCATGCAGGAAACGAAGATACCGCTTCATCTCTATATAACCCAGGCGCCTGTGTTCTTCGTCAACTACTTTACCCAGAAGCGGTGGAGAAAATGTGGAACCGGCCCCGGTAGCGCCTGGTGGAGACATCTCTTCCTGTTCTCCGGCTGGGTGTCGATGGAAATCCTCGTTATGGCGTACCTCTCCGCCTTCCAGACTGATATTGTCCATCCCTTCTGGCATCCGACCCGGTTGCTCGGTTACTACGCCACCGTTGCCCTGATGGTAGCCTCCACCACCATGCTTTATAGCCGATGGTCCAAAAAGGAGGAGAATCTGCACCGGTATTCGGATTTTACGGATCTGTTCTTCCTGGTGTTAATCGTTACCATTGCCCTCACCGGTATCATGGTCCATATCTTCCGGCTTGCCGGACTGCCGATCATGACCTACACCATCTATGTTATCCACGTCGCAATCTGTGTGGGCATGCTCTGCCTGATGTTGCCGTTTGGCAAACTCTCACACCTTATGTACAGGCCTTTAGCCATCTTCCTGACAACACTTAAAGAAAAGGCCTTGCGAGACTCTCAGGTCGACCCGGTCACGATCCGGAAGGATGTCGGTGAGACTTTCCAGAGTTGCATGCAGTGCGGCGCCTGTACAGGGGTTTGCCCCTGGGGCGAGGTTACGAGTTACAGTCCTCGGAAGATCCTCCGCAACATCGCTCTTGACAGTTCCTCAAACGTATCCGTCGATGAGCCCTCATGGACCTGCGCAACCTGTAACAGTTGTGTCGAACAGTGCCCCCGCGGTATCGGAATGCTCGATCTGGTAAAATCCATCCGCCGTCAGGTCGTCGATGCCGGGTCCCTGCCTCGATATTTTTATGTGCCGGTGAAGAGTCTGAAGAAAGACGGCAACCCGTGGAGAGGAAAGAAGGAAAATCGCCTGGTTTGGGCCAAGGGCTCAAAGCTGCCCACTTATACCAGGGAACATGAGTATTGCCTGTTCACATGCTGTACCACTGTTTACGATACAAGCGCCTATAAAGGCAGCCAAAAGGCGGGTATCGCTCTTTTGCGCCTGCTCGAGCATGCCGGTGTCTCCTACGGGACCCTTGGAACAAAGGAGAGTTGCTGCGGTGATATGGTCGATAAGATCGGGGCCGCGGATGTTTTTGCCGATCTGACCCGGAAAAATACTCAGACGTTCCTGGAGGCCGGCGTTTCCAAGATCCTGACGATCTCTCCTCATTGTCTGAATTCATTCAGAAGTAATTATGAAGGGCTGAAGAAGATAGCCTATATTCACTCGACCCAGCTTCTGGATAAACTCATTCGGGATGGCGCCATCAAACCCGTCAACAAACTTGATCTCAAAGTAACCTACCATGACCCCTGTTATCTTGGCAGGCATTCTTCCATATATGATGAGCCCCGGAGACTCCTTGAATCAATACCGGGTCTTACACTGTTTGAAATGCAGAATAGCAGGGAGCGGAGTTTCTGCTGCGGCGGCGGCGGCGGTGGGCCATGGAAGGACAGCCCCGGGAAAAAAAGTCTTGGAGAGATTCGGATCAAAGAGGCTATCAGGACCGGTGCGGAGGTGGTCGCTACGGCGTGCCCTTACTGCATCCGAACGCTCAATGAGGCCGTCGCAAAACTTGACGTCGGAAACAAGATAAAAGTCAGGGATATAACGGAACTGCTTATGCAGTCGGTTGGCTTATCGGATACACACGGGCAAAACAGGAAATAACGATACGAGCTTTTCCTCAGGAGGGCTGTTGTGTCAGAGCGAATCGGGTTTTTCATCTGCCACTGTGGGGCCAACATAGCCTATCGGGTGAGAGTGAAGGAAGTGGCGGAATATGCGGCAACCTTCCCGGGTGTCGTAGTAGCCAAAGATTATCTGTTCATGTGTTCGGACCCGGGACAGGATCTCATCGAAAAGGAAATCAAGAATCAAAACCTCACCCGTGTGATTGTGGCCGCCTGTTCGCCTCGCATGCATGAAAAAACCTTCCGTGCCGCCTGCCGGAGGGCGGGGTTGAATCCCTATCGGGCCTTCCATATGGTCTGTGTCCGCGAACATATATCCTGGGTGACGGAAAGCGAGGATGACGCTACCGCCAAGGCGATCATCATCGTCCGGGCCGGCCTGATGCGGGTCACTAACCAGAGCGCGCTCATCCCGAGCAGGTTCTTGGTCAGTCCGAACACCTTGGTGGTCGGCGGCGGTATTGCCGGCATGCAAGCGGCTCTGGATATAGCAAGCTCCGGTAATCAGGTCTATCTCGTTGAACGGCAGCCCACCGTTGGGGGGCACATGCTCCAGTATGACAAGACTTTCCCGACCTTGGACTGCGCGGCGTGTATTGGCACGCCGAAAATGGTGGCCGTCGGCCAGGATAAAAACATCCATCTTATGACCAATGCCGAGGTGGAGAGTGTCAATGGTTTTATCGGCAACTTTAAGGTCAATGTCAATCAGCGTGCCCGTTATGTAAGGACAAACTGTACCGGTTGCGGAGACTGCGCCAAGGTCTGTCCGGTTGAAGCCCCGAATGAGTGGGACGTCCAGACAAGGATGCGCAAGGCCATCTATATCTCCTTCCCCCAGGCTGTGCCGGTCCGCTACGCAATTGACAAAAAGGATCGCGCTCCGTGTGTGCAGAACTGTCCGGCCGGCATTAATGTTCAAGGGTTTGTCGCCCTGATCAAGGTCGGCAAGTATCAGGAAGCGCTCAACCTGATCATGGAAAAAATGCCGTTTCCCGGCTCGCTTGGACGTATCTGCCCCGCCCCCTGCGAAGCCCCGTGTCGCAGGCGAGTGATTGATTCCCCGCTTGCGATCTCCAAATTGAAACGGTTCGCCGCGGATCAGGTTGATTGGGCCACGTTGCCGGTGCCGACAATCGATAAAAAGCCCGAAAGCGAGAAGGTGGCCATTATCGGCGCTGGTCCGGCGGGGCTTTCCGCCGCCTATTTCCTTGCTAAAAAAGGGTATCATCCGACTATATTCGAAAAGGCGCCCTTTGCTGGAGGCGTGCTCCGTTCCGGTATCCCGGATTTCCGGTTGCCCCCTGAGATCCTCGAACAGGAGATCGACTATATCAGGAAGCTGGGCGTGGACATCCAACTGAATGTTGCCATCGGGAAGGACCGTCCGGTCGGCGGCCTTTTCGATGAGGGATTTAAGGCTGTCTATTTGGCGGACGTCGCGCCGAAAAGCATTAAGATGAACATCGAAAATGAGAATGCTGAGGGCGTCCTGTACGGCATCGATTATCTCAACCTTATCAATTTCAGTGAACCGGTCGAGACCGGCAGGAAGGTAGTGGTCATCGGCGGCGACGAGGTGGCCATCGACGCGGTTCGCGCAGCCGTCAGGCAGGGCGCCTCTGAAGTTAAGATACTCTATGGACGGAGCAGGTCGGAGATGCTGGCCGTGAAGAGTGAGATCCTTGCCGCGGAGGAGGAAGGAGTCAAATTAGAAATGCTGGTGAACCCCGTTGCTATCCTTACCGAAGGTGGAAAGGTTTCCGGGGTTCGTTGCGCCAGGATGAAGATTGGGGAACGAGATCAATCCGGCAGAAGGAGATCTGTCCCGGTTCCAGGTTCGGAATTTGATCTCGAGTGCGACATGATTATCCCGGCAATCGGTCAGCAGGTCAGCGGGGAATTCCTGGAAGGCACGGAAGGGGTCCAAATGACCTCCCGGGGGACTGTTGCTGCCGATCCCGTGACCTATCAGACAAGCTTTCCGGGCATCTTCTCCGCCGGCGACCTGTTCACAGGCCCCTCCAACGCCGTCAAAGCAGTGGCGGCGGGACAGCAGGCGGCTGTTTCGATTGAAAAATATATGCTGGGCGAGGAGCTTGTGGAAAAAAGACCTGCCAAACCGAAAGGGAGGGACTGGAGGGCGATTCCGAAAAAGATCGAGTCCGTGCCCCGCGCGACGATGCCCTCCCTTTCTCCAGCGCAGCGCATAAACAATT
This sequence comes from Syntrophobacteraceae bacterium, assembly GCA_052143075.1. Taxonomy (GTDB): domain Bacteria; phylum Desulfobacterota; class Syntrophobacteria; order Syntrophobacterales; family Syntrophobacteraceae; genus SbD1. Next base: position 15,545 of record JBKQTS010000128.1, read on the forward strand.
ACAAAGAAGTCGAACTGGGATTCAGTGAGGAGCAGGCCGGGACAGAGGCGGCCCGTTGCGTGGATTGTGGTGGCTGCTGCGAGTGTAAGCTCTGTGTCAATGAGTGCAAGGCCGGTGCCATTGACCATGAGATGATCGATAGAAAGGAGACCATCGACGTCGGTTCAATCATCATTGCTACCGGTTTCGATCCGATGAATCCGGTCAAGATGACCCAGTACGGCTACGGCAAGTACCGAAACGTCTTAACTAATATCGAGTTCGAGCGCCTTTCCAACGCCACTGGACCGACATCCGGCAAACTCAGGAAACGCGATCTGAAAGATCCGCTGAAGTTCACCGATGAGCCGAAAAGCGTGGCGATTATCCATTGCGTCGGCAGTCGCGACAAAAACTACCATGAGTACTGCTCCCGCACCTGCTGCATGTATGGCCTCAAGTATGCACATCTGCTGAAAGATAAATGCGGGCGCGATACGGAGGTATATAACTTCTATATCGACATGCGCTGCTTCGGCAAGGGATACGAGGAATTCTATAAAAAGGTCCAGGCCGAAGGAGTCAAGATGATCCGCGGTAAGGCCGGTTCCATTACTGAGGACGACAACGGTATCCTCACCGTTAAGGGAGAAGATACTCTTTCCAACCGCCTGATCGAGATCAAGGTGGAGATGGTTATCCTCTGTACGGCTATGGAACCTAGGCCGGATGCACCCGATGTCATGCGGAAATTCGGTATAGGCATCGGTTCGGACGGGTTCTTCCAGGAGGAACATCCGAAACTGGCGCCCGTATCCACCCCGACGAGCGGGGTCTTCCTGGCCGGAACTTGTCAGGGACCGAAGGATATTCCGGACACGGTCGCCCAGGCGAAGGGCGCCGCTGCGGAATGCCTGGCGCTGAGTTCAGCGGGTCAGGTTGAGATCCCACCCATGATATCCAGTATTGATCCCGATATATGCGTCGGCTGTCAACTTTGTATCGGGCTCTGCGCCTATTCGGCAATTGAATTCAACACCTATGCCGGAATCAGTGAAGTCAACAGTGCTATCTGTAAGGGGTGTGGAAGCTGCTCCGGCGCTTGTCCGAGCGGCGCCGCCAAGGTGAGACACTTTACCGATAAACAGATCTTTGCGGAAATAGATGGGCTTTTACTTCACCAAGGAGCTTAGGCGATGAGCGAGTTTGAACCTCAAATAGTGGCATTTTTTTGTAACTGGTGCACCTTCACCGCCGCCGATCTGGCCGGTACTTCACGTCTTTCTTACCCGCCCAACCTCAA
>JBKQTS010000129.1:0-9626 GCA_052143075.1 Syntrophobacteraceae bacterium
TTTTTTTCATTGACAAAAACAGATAGATAGAGCAAAAGGGAGATAGAAGCGCTAAGTCGCTATAACAACTTAAACTCACTCAGGAAAACAGGATTTGTTACGTACAGCTCTCCTAAGCCTTGAGAAATAGGGGTGTGGAAAAACACAACCCTTCCGGATCATACTGCAAGTACTCAGGATCCTCTGGGTTGAATTATCCGTAGATGGCGACTGAACTCTCACCGCTAGAAAGTCACCAGGTTCATTGTGTTTTACCACCTCCGGCGGGACCGAGGGAAGCCAGGTGCTGTGGGTTCGCGTAGTCTTCTTATACCAGATTCGCAATACCATAGTGAAAGGGTCCCGCAAACCATAGTGAAAGGGTCCCGCAAACCGTGATCATCGCCATAAACGGGTATTCTGAAAAGCCGGGTTTTGGTATAAGTCAGGCCGAGAAAATGGCCTCCCGGTGGCAGATTTTGGTTATCATTTCCCTGAGACCAGGAGAGTCGGGACGCATTTTGAAAGCGAGAAGCGGGAAGCTTTTGCTCCTTGCTCCTTGCTCCCCGCTCCATCACGTATTTTCCGTAAAGTTTTCCGGTCAGGCCTTACTCCCGACAACTTTTAGCGGTTAAGATCGACCGAACCTGAGAGGTTTGACCAGGTGGTTTTGTGATGGGCAATGGCGGCAATATCTGTGGCCAAAGTCGCTCTTTTGAGTTATTGTTGAAAACTTGGCCATGTTCCAATTAGTAAACATATGGATAAAGGCGGAAGAATTTCAAGCCGAAACGGGGCTTTTATGTATTTTGTTCCCAGAGGGAATGGCATGTCATATTTGCAGCAGATCGATCCTGAAATTGCCCAAGCCATTGAGGGAGAGGAAAAACGTCAGCGGGGGCGCCTGGAGCTCATCGCATCCGAGAATATTGCCAGCAGGGCGGTACGGGAAGCCCAGGGGTCGGTTCTGACAAACAAATACGCTGAGGGCTACCCGGGGAGAAGGTACTATGGCGGATGTGAACATGTCGATGTCGCTGAAAAGTTGGCGCAGGAGCGTGCAAGGAAGCTGTTTCACGCCGATTATGTAAACGTTCAGCCTCATTCTGGCTCTCAAGCGAACATGGCCGTGCTCTTCGCTACGCTCCAACCGGGCGATACTATACTGGGAATGGATTTACGCCAGGGGGGGCATCTCACTCACGGAAGTCCGGTGAGTTTTTCCGGAAGGCTTTTTCGGGTCGTTTCGTATGGAGTGAGGCATGACACCGAGCAGATCGATTACGACCAGGTTGAGCAAATGGCCAGGGAGGAACGGCCGAAGCTCATAATAGCGGGAGCCAGCGCCTACCCCCGAATTATCGATTTTGAACGTTTTCGTCAGATTGCAAAGCACATTAGCGCCTACCTGTTGGTGGATATGGCCCACATTGCAGGTCTTGTCAGCGTAGGTCTTCATCCGAATCCAGTCCCGTGCGCCGATTTCGTAACTTCGACCACCCATAAGACTTTGAGAGGACCGCGCGGTGGTTTGATTCTGTCTCACGCCCCTTATAGCAAGATGCTTGACAGCCAGATCTTTCCGGGAATTCAGGGGGGGCCGCTCATGCACGTAATAGCCGCCAAGGCGGTGGCGTTTCAGGAAGCCCTTCAGCCTGAGTTCAGGCTATATCAGGAGAGAGTGCTTGCGAACAGCAGACGGCTTGCCGAGGTGTTATCCAGCCATGGGTATCGGCTTGTCTCCGGGGGAACTGACAATCATCTGATGCTGGTGGACCTGAGTCCCAGAGGCCTGACCGGGAACGTCGCGGAGGAGACACTGGATAAGGCCGGAATTACGGTGAACAAGAACTCTATACCTTTCGACACCCGGAAACCGAACGTGACCAGCGGAATCAGGATTGGCACGCCTGTAGTAACGACCCGCGGAATGGGGCCCGAGCACATGGAGCAAATCGGGAGTTTCATTTACCGGGCCCTCGAATCGGTCGGCGACGACGCCGTACTAAAATCACTGACCGATGAGGTCGCTGAATTCTGCTCCGGTTTTTCCTTGCACCCATGAGCAGTAGCAAGGAGCTTGAAGCAAGAAGCGGGAAGCAAGAATTCGGACACTTGAAGATCGGTGAAATTGAAAATTCCGAGGCAGGTAATGCCTGACAAGGCCGTAAACTCTGCCCTGAAGGCGATAAATTGAATGACCAGCGCCCGCTAAAAGCGGGAATGCGGAATGACCAATTAATCCGTTCACTGGCTTAGCCGGAATGCTACTTCCGGCATCTGACTCTGTTGGGGCTGGCGCTATGCCGCCCCAGTTTGATTTCGATATGGGAAGCAGCGCCTGGAGAGTATGGTTCAAACCGATCCTGACGCCCAGTTTATGAAAAGGGCCCTGCGCCTGGCTGCGCTGGGCGCAGGCATGACCAGTCCCAATCCTTTGGTTGGGGCCGTTGTAGTTAAAGACGGCGCCATTGTTGGCCAGGGCTATCATCAGGTGCTCGGCGGGCCTCACGCGGAAGTGAATGCGATAGCAGACGCGGGCGCCGCCGCTCCGGGCGGGACCCTCTATGTTACACTCGAGCCATGCAATCATCACGGTCTGACCCCTGCGTGCACGAAAGCTGTTATAGATGCCGGGATTGGGCGGGTTGTGTTTGGAATGGTCGATCCGAACCCCGATGTTGCCGGTGGGGGGGCAGAGCACTTAAGGCGGGCGGGAATCGAGGTCAAGGGAGGCGCTCTCGAGCGGGAATGCAGAGCACTCAACCAGGCTTTCATAAAATACGTAACTACCGGCGTTCCGTATGTTATGCTGAAAGCTGCGGCGACTCTCGACGGCTTCATTGCAACTTCGGCCGGTGATTCAAAGTGGATCACCAGCGAGCTGTCCAGGCAGTTTGCGCACCGGCTTCGGTCCCATGCCGACGGCATCGTGGTCGGCATCGGAACTGTCATTGCTGATGATCCCCTTTTGACTGCGCGGTTGCGTGGGAAAAAAAATCGCCGCCAAAGGACCCGGATTGTTCTCGACAGCGAGCTTAAGATCCCACTGGACTCCCAGTTGGTGCGGACCGCGTCCATGGGTCCGGTTTGGGTCGTTTGCCGCCAGGACGCCTCGGCCTCCATTGAGCGAACTCTTGGAAGCGCCGGTGTCCAAGTGATAAGGGTCCCATCGGCAGAGTCCGGTGTGGATTTGCCGTGTCTGCTCAAAGAACTGGGTCGAAGGCGTATCTCCAGCATTCTTGTTGAAGGCGGCGGGCGCGTTTTGGGATCTTTCATTCAAAACGGGTTTGCGGACGAGTTTTGTTTTTTCTACGCCCCCAAGATCCTTGCCGATCCCAACGGGGTATGCATGTTGAGCGGCCGGCCGAGGTTAAAGATAGCTGATTGCGTTCGGGCCTATGGGATCAGGACCAGAAAGCTGGGAGAGGACCTGCTTGTTTGCGGCAGATTCCGCGAGCAGCTCTACTGAGGCTGAAACATTATGTTCACCGGTCTTATAGAAGGAACCGGGACGTTGCAGCGAATGGAGCGTCACGGACTGGACGCTCGGATGGTGATTCGTCCCGATTTCCGTATGGGGATTTCCCTTTTGGGTGAGAGTATAGCCGTTGACGGCGCCTGTCTCACGGTCATTGATTTCGAGCAGGACGCTTTCACGGCAGACGTTTCCGCCGAGACGCTGGGACGAACGACCCTTGGCCGTAAAGCCCCCGGGAGCAAGCTCAATCTTGAGAGGGCGCTTCGGCTTGGTGACCGGCTGGGCGGCCATCTGGTTACCGGACACATTGACGGGATTGCGCTTCTTAAAGAGCGCAAGTCCGAAGGCCGCTCGCTGCGGCTCTTTTTTGACGCCACCCGGGAAATTATGAGATACGTTATCGAGAAGGGCTCGGTTGCAGTAAATGGAATCAGTCTGACGGTCAACGGGGTTTCAAGTGTTGGTTTCGATGTGAACATCGTTCCCCATACCGCTTCGATGACCACTGCGGGCGGCCTTAAGATCGGCAGTGAAGTCAACATAGAAACAGATCTGATCGGAAAATACGTGGAAAAGCTGGCTCGTTCGTGGGAAAGCACATTCGACAAAGGGGGCGTCAAAGAAAATATCGATTTCAATTTTTTGAAAGAGCACGGGTTTATCTGAACCGATACAATCCGCCAACTTGAAGAGATTATTTGAAATATGTTATATACGTCCAATGGATTTCCAAATCGCTCACGCAGACTTTCTTGAAAAGGAGAACACTAGGATGCCTTTGGCAACAATCCCCGAGGCGCTTGAAGATATAAGGCAGGGTAAGCCCATCATTCTAACGGATGACGAAGATCGGGAAAATGAGGGAGATCTGTGCATCGCTGCAGAGAAAGCGACGCCGGAAGCTATAAACTTTATGGCTAAATACGGGCGCGGGCTGATCTGCCTTGCCCTTGCGCCAGACCTGGTGGATCGGCTCGATCTCCCGATGATGGTTACTAAAAACAAATCGCCTTTTCAGACCGCATTCACCATATCCATCGAGGCGCGACAAGGGGTGACGACGGGCATCAGCGCAGCGGACAGGGCGCATACAGTCCTCACCGCCATCGGCGACGATGTGAAGCCCGAAGACCTGGTCAGCCCCGGCCACATTTTCCCTCTTCGTGCAAAGAAGGGCGGCGTTTTGTTCAGAACGGGACAGACCGAAGGATCGGTCGATCTTGCCAGAATCGCGGGAATGAAGCCGGCTGGAGTCATCTGCGAAGTTATGAACGAGGACGGCACCATGTCACGGATGCCTGATCTGGAGGTATTTGCCGCGCAACATGGACTTAAGATCGTAACGATCGCGAGCCTGATCCAGTACAGAATGCAGAACGAATTGTTCGTGCACAGGGCGGCTTCGGCCAAGCTGCCGAGTTCGTTTGGAGGGGAGTTCAACGTCATAGCCTACACCAACGATATAGACGAATATTGTCATCTGGCGCTGGTGAAAGGCGAGATCGACCCTGAGCAGGAGATACTCGTGCGCGTCCATTCGGAGTGCCTCACGGGAGATGTCCTCGGCTCTCTTCGCTGTGACTGCGGCGCGCAGCTTCGGGCGGCTTTGACTCAGATCGGGCGCTTTGGAAGTGGAGTGCTCCTCTACATGCGAAATCATGAGGGACGCGGAATAGGCATCGTAAACAAGATTAAGGCCTATGCCCTTCAGGAACAAGGCTACGATACGGTCGAAGCCAACGAGGCCCTTGGCTTTCGGGCCGATCTGCGCGATTATGGAATCGGGGCGCAAATCCTCGTCGATCTCGGCATCAAAAAGATGAGACTCATGACAAACAACCCGACCAAAATCGTTGGGCTTCAGGGTTACGGCATCACAGTAACCGAAAGAGTGTCGCTCGAAGTGTCGCCAAACGAGAATAATCGCCAGTACTTGAGTACCAAGTGCTTCAAAATGGGTCATATTTTGAGCTGCATATCCGATGGGGGGGAAGCTTCATGAGAGTTTTCGAAGGGCAATTGCTGGCCAAGGGCCTCAGGTTTGGAATCATTGTCAGCAGATTCAATGACTTTATCGGGGAGAGGCTCCTGGGGGGTGCGCTCGACGCCCTCAAAAGGAACGGGGCTAACGAGCAAAACGTCGATATTTTCAAGGTCCCCGGAGCATTCGAAATACCTTTGATTGCAAAAAAAGCGGCGGAGAGCGGCAAATACGACGCCGTGATATGTCTTGGCGCTGTAATCAGGGGAGGGACGCCTCATTTTGATTACGTGGCGGCGGAGGTCTCCAAGGGGATCGCCAGTGTGGCCATCGAAGCAGGTGTCCCAATCAGCTTCGGGGTGCTCACCACCGATACGCTGGAACAGGCGATCGAGCGGGCCGGAGCAAAGTCGGGCAACAAGGGCTGGGACGCTGCATTTGCCGCCATAGAGATGGCCAACCTTATAAAGCAGATGTCGGCTTGATCCCCCTTAGGACTGAGTTGAAAAATCACTCTGCCTCTCAATCCTCAGCACTCAGTCCTGGAGTTTTTTGATGGGCCAGCGGCGCAAATCAAGAGAGATAGCTTTGCAGATGCTCTATCAGTTGGAGATGAGCGGACAGCCTCCGGATGTGGTCATCGACTTGTACTACGAACTGGCTTCAGACGGCGAAGATAAAAATCCTGATCTTGCAAAAGCCGTTCGCCCGTTTGCCGAGCAGCTCCTATACGGCGTTCATGCTAACCGGGACGAACTTGACGCAATGATCGTCGCGGCCTCGGAAAACTGGCGGCTCGAAAGAATGTCGATCATCGACAGGAATGTGCTTCGTATTGCCCTCTACGAGATGCTCTACCGTGCTGAAATCCCCCCGAAGGTGTCCATAAACGAAGCCATCGATCTGGGAAAAACATTCGGCAGCCCCGATTCGGGGGCATTTATCAATGGAATACTCGACCACCTTCTGCCGGAAGTAAACCGGATTCGTGAGGGTGGAGGGATGATTTGATCTGCAAAAGAAAGACCGTGGGAGGTGGATTTGGGCTACGCCGTTGCACTGGGCGGGAAAGGCGGAACAGGCAAGACAACCATATCGGGTCTTCTCATTAGATACATGCTCAATCATGGGATGAAGCCCCTTCTTGCCATAGACGCCGATTCCAATTCGAACTTGAATGATGTTCTGGGAGTGCCGCTGGAGGAAACACTGTCGGAAGCGCGCGAAGAAATGAAGACGAGCGTTCCGGTGGGCATGACAAAAGATGTATTCATGGAATTGAAGGTCGAACAGGCCTTGGTTGAGGCGGAGGGGTTCGATCTTATCGCGATGGGCCGTCCTGAAGGCCCGGGTTGTTATTGTGCGGCAAACAATCTTCTGAGCAGCCTTATCGATCGCCTTATCGGGAACTACCCTTTCATTGTTATTGACAACGAGGCTGGAATGGAGCATTTCAGCCGTCTTACGCAGAAGGATATAGACCTTTTGATCCTGGTGTCGGACCCCAGCAGGAGAGGGCTTTCCGCTGCATGCCGCATAGCCGAATTGGTCAAGACTCTGCCAATGCGCGTCTCGCAGATCGTGCTTGTGATAAATCAGGTTCGGGAGGAACCGGCAAGCTGGCCGGAAGATGTCCACCGTATTTTCGGAAAGGAAAAGATCGCCTGTCTTCCCGCAGACCCGCTGATTTCAAAGTTCGATCTGGAGGGCAAACCTACTATAATGCTTCCCGATGATACCCTGGTGGTAAGGGCTGCCGAAAGGCTGTTCGACGGGATTTTCAGTAAAGGGGACAGGCCGGAGTAATCTCTTTTTTGGGCCGTGTGCCGGAAGTTCTGCAGATAGATAATCCGGAAAAGCGTGGGGGATGGGGGGACATGTGCCCCCACACCACCTTCGCCGCTGCGCGGCTCATTGTGGCGCTGCGGTGGAACTTTCCCCCGCTCTTTTGAGCTTTCGTAATTTGCAGAATTTTGCGTACACAATCTGCGTTAGGTAACCAGGCCGTCCGCCGATTTGGAGTCTATCTTAGAAGGAGGAGAGGATGTTTGTTGTGCGCCGCGCGCTGTTGAGCGTTACGGACAAGACGGGATTGGCCGAATTCGGCAGGGGACTGCGGGAACTCGGCGTGCAATTGCTCTCGACGGGAGGTACCGCAAAGGCGCTTCGTGACGCCGGAATCGAAATAACCGAGGTCTCCGATTATACAGGATTTCCCGAGATGCTCGACGGTAGAGTCAAAACGCTGCATCCCAAAATCCACGGGGGAATACTGGGAATCCGTGACAACCAGGCGCATGCCCTGACCATGGCAAAGCACGGAATAGAGCCGATTGACATGGTCGTAGTGAATCTGTACGCATTCGCAAAGACGGTTGCGCGTCCGGGGTGCACGCTGGAAGAGGCAATCGAAAACATAGATATCGGCGGCCCGACCCTCATCCGTGCCGCAGCCAAGAATAACAGATTCGTGGCTGTGGTCACGGACCCTTCCGATTATGCTGAAGTATTGAAGGAAATGCAGGCGTCCAAAGGCAGCATATCGACAAGGACAAGCCTGCGGCTGGCCTGCAAGGCCTTTTGCGCGACCAGCAGCTATGACGCCAATATCTGCGAATACCTCACGGGGGTAACAAGCGGAAAATAACCACGCCAAATAATTTGAAAGCTCTTTGATGAAAATATTGGTGATAGGTACGGGGGGCAGAGATCACGCAATTGCGTGGAAATTCACTCAAAGTCCGCGAGTCAGCCGGGTTTACGTCGCGCATGGAAATGCGGGGATAGCGGAGACAGCCGACTGTGTGAACCTGAAAACCATCGAAGAGATGGCCGATTTCGCCCGAAAGGAGAGAATCGACCTGACGTTCGTGGGTCCCGAGAAGGCGCTTTCGGCGGGCATTGCCGATCTGTTCGCATCTTGCGGGCTGCCGATCATCGGTCCGGACAAAAAGGCGAGCAGGCTGGAGTCCAGCAAATGCGACGCCAAGGTGATGATGCGGGAGCTGGGAATTCCGGTGCCGGAATTCGAAAACTTCACCGAACCCGACAAAGCCCGCGACTACATCCGGAGCGTCGGATACCCGGTTGTTGTCAAAGCAGACGGTCTGGCCGCCGGCAAGGGTTCCCTGGTTTGCGAATCGGTTCAGGAGGCCGAAGAGGCCGTTCGCTCGATCATGGAAGAGCGAATATTCGGCGATGCCGGTGAGCGGGTCGATATAGAAAGGCGGCTCTATGGCCGGGAGCTTTCCTTTTTTTGCTTCACCGATGGCTATACGATAGTTCCGATGGTTGCGGCACAGGATTATAAACGCGCAAGAGAAAACGACGAAGGGAAAAACACAGGGGGGATGGGTTCGTATTCGCCTCACCCCTGGTTGGATGATTCTCTTGTAAAAACCATCATGTCGAAGGTCGCCGAGCCTCTCATAAGGGGAGTGCGCGAAAAATACGATATCCTATACCGAGGGATCCTCTACCTTGGACTGATGCTCGTAGAAAGTGGGACCGAAGTTACTCCTTATGTGCTTGAAATAAATATCCGTCTGGGAGATCCGGAGGCGCAGGTAATACTTCCGCGGCTAAGAACCGATTTGGTGGACATCAGCGAGGCGATTACAACGGGCAGGCTTGACAGGATAAAGCCGGAGTGGGACGCGGACTACCGCTTGTGTCTCATCGCCACCAGCGGCCTGACCAGGGGGAAAAAGGGCTGGTACAAGGGTTATCCGGACCGGTACAAAATCGGCGTGCCTATAGATGGAGTGGATCAGATCGACAAAGGATGCCTGGTTTTTCATTCCGGCACGGAAAAGAACGCTTCCGGCCAACTGGTTACGACCGGCGGAAGGGTGCTTTGCATAGTGAGTTCAGGGGGCACTCTCAAGGAAGCAAGGGAAACGGCCCTTGGAGAAATCGCAAAGGTTCGCTTCGAGGGAATTTACTATAGAAAGGACATCGGTCTGGAATAAGCGGGGCTTGGGAACCGGGACCGCCTGCCAGGATGGGCGCAGCCTTCGGCGGCGCCTTAGAGACCGCAGTCGGGAGGCGATGGTTCGCTCCACCCATCCTGATATGGATGACGGATGCAACCTTTATTTTATCTGCCCTTTGCTTTTAATTCACAACTCCTTAGGACCGAGGCTGCATGAGCCGCCGAGAATGGGTCCAACCGTGACTCGTCGG